>DASXHM010000064.1:0-4783 GCA_036488495.1 Myxococcales bacterium
GCGTGGACTGCGCGACTTCGCGCAGGTGGTCCTGACTGCCAAGCAGCCGGAGAAGTACGCGGCGTTCGAGGTGGAGCAGGTCCGCGACGGGCATCTCGCGCAGACGCCGCTCGCGGGCCTTGCCGCGGGCCTTTGGGCCTCGCGTTTCGAGCTGGTCTTTGCCTGCGCGGCCGACATGCCGTTCGCGGCGGACGAGAAGCTGCTTCGGTCCTTGTTCGAAGCAATCGATGGGCACGACGTGGCGGTGCCGGCAAGGCAGCCGCTCTGCGCTGTGTGGCGGCGCGATCCCGCGTTGCGCGCAGCGAGCGCACTTCTAGCGTCGCCCAATCCGCCGGGCCCACGCGCGCTCTGGCCGCTTCTGCGCACCGCGCACATCGACTGGCCGGACCCGCGGCCGTTTCTGGACGCCGACACGCCCGATGCGCTGCGCAGCCTCGAGGACAGCGCCTGAATGCGCGCGATCAAAAGCGGAGCAGCGCCTTTGCTGCGGCATGGATCCCGCGCGCTCAGCCGCGGCTCACTTCCGGGCCCGTCCCGCCCATCCGGCATCTCCCGATGAACGGATAGCCGTTGGTCGTTGATTGACATGAACGCGGCGGCGGCGCTTAAGCGTCGCCATCGGGATGTTCCTTTGTCCCATCGCGGGACGAGCCCCGGAGGTCGCCCATGTTCAATCGCAAGTGTCTCGCGGCAGCACTGCTGCTCGCCGCCGCTCCCCTCGCCGCGCATGCCGAAACGGACCCGCGCGACTATGCGGGCGTCGCCACGCTGCCGTCGCGCACCAGCTTGTTTCTTGGCTATTACCGCCACGTCTCCAGCGCGGACACGCTGAGCTTCAGCCAGGACGTGGCCATCTTTCGCGGCGTCTACCTGCTCAAGTTCGGCAACCTCACCGTCGTTCCGCTCGACTTCTTCATTCCCGTCGCCGACGCCACCTTCTATTTCCCCATTCCCGGGGGCGGCGGAACGGAAGCGGCCATCCACACCTCGGGCGTGGGCGACCTGACCTACCTGCCGACGCTCATCTACGAAGTGCCGGAGAGCCCGGGCAACTCCAGCTTCCTCGGCGCGAGCGTGTACGTGACGGCGCCGGTGGGCAGCTACAACGCCGCCAACATCATCAGCATCGGCACCAACCGCTGGTCGATCAAACCGGAGCTGGCGCTCGCGCAGCGGTTCTTGGCGCGCTTCACCTTCGAGCTGATCGGCAACGTCACCTTCTTCACCGACAACACCGATTTCACCGCCGCAGGCCCGCAGTTGACGCTGGCCGAGAAGCCCACCTTCGGCCTGGAGTCGCACCTGATGGCCGACATGACCGAGTTCCTCGAGCTCGGCGTTTCGTATTACGCCTTCGCCAACGGGCGCACCTTCATCGGCGAGAACGGCAACACGGTGGCGCCGGAGTCGACGGTGCAGAGCTTGCGCGGGACGGTCGGCTTGCGCATCGAAAAGCGGACCATCGTGTACCTGCAATACAACCAGGACTTGAGCGCAGGCGGCGGAGGCAGCGTCAGCCGCTTCTGGGGCGGCCGCATCGTCCACGCGTTCTAGCGTGGCGGCCCCGAGGGACCGGTCCCGGTTCGGGCCTCGTCCTACGGGCAGGTGTCGGGCGACCCGAGGTTTTGAGAAAGCACCACCTGCGGCGGAGCGGACGTGAGGCGGGCTGCGATACCCTGCGCGACGCACGGCTTCAGCGACCGGTTGAATTGCACTTCGAGACTGGTCCCGATGACGGCCAGCGCAGGCAGAGAGGGCGCCGCCAGGAAGTCATTCGCGTCGATGACGAGCGCCGCCTTGACGGTGGTCAGGCTTGGAAACGAGAACGCCGCAAGCGATCCGTCTTCGCGGATGGTGACGCTGCCGTCGACGGAGGCTGCGACAGGCAACTCCAGATCGGTCAGGGAGGCGTCCTGGGTGACTTGTACGTCGCCCGAGATGGTCGTCAAGTTGGCGAAATCGACGTTGGCGAGCGCTGCGTTCAAGTTCAAGTTGAACCCGGCACAGCTCACGAGAGCCGGCAGGTTGAGCGCGCGAAGCTGACCCTGGCCGAGGACGTCGAGCTCTCCGCCGAGCGTCGACAACTGGGGAAGCTCGATCGAGGAGAGGCTGGAGCCGCCGATACCCTGGTTCGTCAGCAGCAGTTTGCCGCCGACCGACTGCAACGACGGCAGCGACAAATCAGCCACGTTCACCGCGCCGACCGACAGATCGCCGGCGACATCCTGCAAGCCCAGCAACTGCACCTGCGACAGCAGCGGATCGGCGTCGATGGTGAGCGAACCTTTGACGGATGTCAGCGCAGGCAATGAAATGCTGGCCAGCGAGGGGCTGCCCACGACTGCGAGGCTGCCCACCGACTGCAGCGACGGTGCGCTCATGGAGGCGAGGTCCGGCGCCGAGATGCGCAGCTCTCCGGGCACGCTGCTGCAACCTGCTTGGGCGAACTCTGCCCATTGAGCGCTGCTTCCGATCGAGAGGCCTTCATTACCCGCGGGACAGACCGCCGCCGACCCACATGCGGACAGGACCGCGCACACGACGACGAAAAGACATTCAAACCGGCGCATCGCTCGAGACTCCGTTTCGACGAGGTCTTCCACAGGTAGCGCCCCGGTGCGGCAACGGACAAGAAATTATTTTGCACGTGAACGATCGGGCGGCACGGTTGCTCGTGCGGCTCGAAGTCGCGCCCTCATGGCGGTAATGCCAGCGATCGTCAGCCAGAGACTCGGCGAGGATGCAGCTCGTGTTTCAATGCGGAGGCGAGTGCCGCAACTTGTGACTCGTCGTTGTAGAGCTGGGCGGCGATGCGGACGAGCTTGTGCGGCGCAGCCGGGAACACCATGATCGGCACTTCGATGCGGTGCTTCTCGTAGAGCGTCTTCTGCAGCGGGTGCCAGTTGCCGTGGCCGGCGGCGCCGGTGGGGCCGCCCTGCGGGAGCGGCACGGCCGCGAGCGAACCGAGCATGTCCTCAGGCGCGGGCTCGGAGAGGTCGAGCGCGTCGCAGAGGATCTTCCGGCCTTTCACGGCGAGGGCGTGGTTGCGCTTCATCACCTCGGGGAAGCCGCCGGGAATCAATTCGGCGAAGAACTTCAGCGCCGCCGGGATGCACAGGTACGGGGTCGGATCGTTGGTGCCACCCCAGTCGAACTCGAGCCGGAAGCGCGATCGATCGCTGCGCTGCGCATTGGCCCCGTGACTGATGCCGAGAGGCCGGATGGAGGCCTGCTTGTCGCGGCGGACGTGCAAGAGCGCGGAGCCCTTCGGCGTGCACATCCATTTGTGGCAATTGCCGGTGTAATAGGCGGCGCCGAGCTCACGCAGGTTCAACGGCAGCATGCCGGGGGCGTGCGCGCCGTCGACGAGCGTGTCGATGCCTCGGTCGTTCAAGCGCCGAACCATCTCCTGCACCGGGAAGACGAGGCCGGTCGGGCTGGTGATGTGATCGAGCAGGACGAGCCGCGTCCGGGGTGTCACCGCGGCCATGACCGCCTCGACGACCTCTTGCGAGCCGTGCAGCGGCCACGGCACCTGCGCCACCACCACCTTGACCCCGCGCGGCTCGTGGATGCGGAGCGCATTGGCGCAGGCGTTGTAGGCGTGGTTCGTGGTCAACAGCTCGTCGCCGGCTTCGAACTGCAGCGAGCGCACCACCGTATTCACGCCGGCCGTCGCGTTGGGAACGAACGCAAGATCGTCCGCGCCGGCCCCGACGAATTCCGCCAGCGCCGCGCGCGCCTCGTCGAGAAGCCCTTCCAGATCGCGGGCGAGAAACTGCAGCGGCTGCCGCTCCATCCGCGCCCGCAGTTCGGACTGGGCATCGAGCACCGCGCGAGGGCAGGCGCCGAAGGAACCATGGTTCAGGAAGACGATGCCCGGATCGAGAGTCCAGAACTTCGCAAACTCGCTCGCCATGCGCCGCTCCTTACCTCGCTTGCGGCGCTCTTGCGAGTGGGATAGGTGCTCGCCGTCTATGTCGCAGCTCTTCGTCGAGCCGGAAAAGATCGCCCGCGCGCGCGAGCTCGCCCGCACCGCAGCGCGCGGGGTGCAGGCGTTCATCGAGCGGCACACGACCGTCGCCATCGAGCGGACGGTGCTGCGCCTGCTCGGCATCTCCGGCGCGGGAACACGCGGTGCGCCGCTCGCGAATCTCATGGTCGACCGGCTGCGCGACGCAAAAGTGCTGCACAAAGGCGCCGCCTGGTGGCTCGGCCGCGCGCTCAAGACCGGCAAGGAGCCGCTCCAGGCCATCGAACGGATCACGGCGCACCCGGAAAAGCTGCCCGAGCTTTCGGCGGAGGAGGACGCGCAGCTTCGCGAGGAGATGCGCGGCGAGGCGCGGTCGGCGGTGCGCGAGTTGAAGGCCCGCATCGACGCGCGCAAGGAGCTGAAGGCTTCCTTGAAAGTGTCGCCCGCGCCGTGGAAGTACGTCATCGTCGCGACCGGCAACATCTATGACGACGTCGAGCAGGCGAAAGCCGCGGCCCAGCTCGGGGCCGACGTCATCGCGGTCATCCGCTCCACCGCGCAGTCGCTCCTCGATTACGTTCCGCACGGCGCCACCACCGAAGGCTACGGCGGGACCTACGCGACGCAGGAGAACTTCCGCATCATGCGCGAGGCGCTCGACGCCGAGTCGAAGAAGCTCGGGCGCTACGTCCATCTGACCAATTACAGCTCCGGGCTCTGCATGCCGGAGATCGCCTTCATGGCGGCGTACGAGCGGCTGGACATGCTGCTCAACGACGCGATGTATGGAATCCTCTTCCGCGACATCAA
>DASXHM010000203.1:0-9495 GCA_036488495.1 Myxococcales bacterium
GCCCTGGACGTTGCTGTGGCCGCGCACGGGGCAAGCTCCAGCGCCGGGCTTTCCGAACGCGCCGCGCAACAGGAGGACGTTGACGACTTCGCGGATGTTGTCGACCGCGTTCTCGTGCTGGGTGAGGCCCATTGCCCAGCAGATGATCACCTTGTCGGTCGCGCCGATGAGCTTCGCCACCTCGCGGATCTGCTGTTCGGTGACACCGCTCGTCTCGACGATGTCGCTCCAGGCGACTTTCCCCAGGTGCCCGGTGTAGGCGAGATAGTTTTCGGTGCGCTCCTGCACGAACTTCTGATCGACCGTGCCTGCCTCGACCAGCGCCTTGCCGATGCCTTGGAAGATCGCGACGTCGCCGTTGATGCGCGTTTGCAGGTACAGGTCGGTGAGCGCGGTCCCCCGGCCGAGCATGTCGAGCGGCTTCTGCGGATGCTTGAACGCGATCAAGCCCGCTTCCTTGAGCGGGTTGACGGAGACGATCTTGGCGCCCCGCGCCTTCGCCCGCTGCAGCGCGGTGAGCATGCGCGGGTGGTTCGTGCCCGGGTTCTGGCCGACGACGACGATGACCTGCGCGTGGTCGAAGTCCTCGAGCTTGACCGTGCCCTTGCCGATGCCGATGGTCTCGCCGAGGCCGCTGCCGCTCGACTCGTGGCACATGTTCGAGCAGTCGGGCAGGTTGTTCGTGCCGTACTCGCGAACGAACAATTGATAGAGGAATGCGGCTTCGTTGCTGGTGCGGCCGCTCGTATAGAAGATGGCTTCGTTGGGCGAAGCCAGCGCGTTCAATTCGCTGCCCAGCAGCGCGAAGGTTTCGTCCCAGGAGATGGGCTCGTAATGGGTCTTGCCCTTGCGCAGCACCATCGGTTCGGTGAGGCGGCCCTGCTTGCCGAGCCAGAAGTCACTTTTATGCGAAAGCTCGGCGACGGAATGCTGGGCGAAGAACTCGCGGGTAATGCGCTTCTTGTCGCCCTCTTCGGCAACCGCCTTGGCGCCGTTCTCACAGAACTCGGTGGCGGTGCGCTCTCCGTCCGGCTCGGGCCAGGCGCAGCCGGGGCAGTCGAAGCCGTCGAACTGGTTCATCTGCAAGAGCAGCTTGGTGCCGCGGATCGGGCCCGCTTCGCCGAGGGCGTGCTTCATGGCCTGCACGACCGCGGGTATGCCTCCCGCGTACAGCTTCGGAGCGTCCTGCTTCAGCGCGACGGCATCTTCGGGCGGCTGGGCATTGACTTGCCGCGGGTCGGGTTCGACGGCGCGAGAGGGAACCGGACGGTCAGGTAGGTTTTCGGCCATTGGCGCGCAATCCTCAGACGGAAGTCGCCTTGTAGCAAATTATGCGGACTGAAAGCGAGAGCCCTGGTCGAGAGATACTTCGCCATCAAAGGATTCGTTCAATTCGAACCAGAAGATACAACCACCCCCCGGCGCGGGGCGCAAACCCACGGAACCACCGTGGCTTTCCACGAGGCGCTTCACCGTTGCGAGGCCCAATCCGATGCCGGGTGCTGCGACATTCGGTCCGCGCACGTAGGGCTGGAAGACACGTTGCGTCAGATGAGAAGGAATGCCCGGGCCGGTATCCTGGACCTCAAACAGCACACGGCCGCGGCGGGTGCGGATGTGCAGGCTGACCTCGCGCTGTTTCGAGTCGCCGAGATACTTGATCGCATTCCGCATCAGGTTGCCGATCAAGCTCAAGAGCACGCCCGGGCTGCATTCGACGGCGCAGGCAGGGATGTCCGCCACGTCGAGCTTGGCGGCGGCGCGGTCGGCGATGGGCTGCAGCTCTTCGAGGAGACCTTCCACGATTGGCCTCACTTCCGTCCGCGCGCCCGCCTCCGGACGCGCCCCGGCCCGGGCGAACTCGAGCAGCCCGTCGACGATGCCGCGCACGCGCTGCAGGCTCGAGCTCGCCCGCGACAGCGCCTCCGCTTCCTGCGGCTGCCGTTTCTCCACGATGGCGACCGCCATGCTGACCGCCGACAGCGGGCTCAAGATGTCGTGTGCGACGCGGCCTGCGAACTGCTCCAGCTCCTCCGCTTTGCGCTCGATGAGGACGCGCTTTTCTTCCTCGACGCGCCGGGCCTGGCGGATGATGCGCAAGGCGAGCAGCGCCGCTCCGATCGAAAGCATGGCGCAGAGCGCGTCCAACTCGTAGGCGAAGAGGTCTGCGCGCCTTCTCGCGGTTTCGATCCGCACCGCGGCGTCGGCAGCGGACTTGGTGTCGTACTGGACGAGCTCGGTTGCGGCGACGCTGACCTCGTCCGCGAGCGGGCGGATGTCGTGCTCCATGGTGTCCCGGGCCTGCTGCAGGTGCCCCGCATGGACCTCGTCGAGGGCGCGTTTGACCGCTTCGTCGAAGCCGCGCAGCGACGCGCGCAATTCGACGAACAGATCGGATTCGTGCTCGTCCTTGGGCAGCGCGAGCGCCTGTGCGAGCGAGTCGTCGCGCCGGTTCTTGAGCAGGTCGATCTGCTTCAGATCGCCGGGCCTGCCGGCGACGATGCGCGCGACCTGCGCCTGCAGATCGCGCATGTCGGCGCGAAAGTTCGAAACGAACGCGGCCCCCGGCGCGGCGTCGCGAGAGATGAACAGCGCATCGTCGTCGATGCTGTGCGACGCGCGCTGTGACCAGATGGTCGCCCCGACGAACGCTCCGATGACGAGCAAGAGGGCGACCGCGAGCGCTCTTCCCGGTAGGGTCATGTGCCCTTGAAACGCCCGATGTCGGGAAATTCATCCCATTCGGCGCCGAAGGGTTGACTCGCTGTCAGTTGTACGTCGCCGAGAACGCGACGGTGAACGCAAAGGTGGTGAAGGTGGGCGGGTCCGGCGTGCTGTCCTGGTTGACGCCGAAGGTGAGCTGCCCCACCGCGCCGAGGCCCCACTTCTCGCTCACCCTCCACTCCTTGCCGAGCGCGAGCTGAAGGCCGAAGCCGACGTTGCTCTGACCGTCGCCGGCGCTGAGCTGCGAGAGGGCGGGCGTGATCGAGAAGTAGATGTCGGTCGGGGAGTAGTACGTGTACTGCGGGCCGAAGGCGAAGAGGGAGTAGTTCGCGCCGCCGGGCGCAGACGAGCCGTTCGAGCCGACGGTTGGATTCGAGACCGCGACGTCCCAGAGATGGAAGGCGAGGATATGGTGCGGGCGCAGCGCGCCGCCGATGGCGAAGCCGAATTCGCCGGCGACGCCGTAGATGGAAGTGTCGACCTGCGACACGGAGCTGGTGAGATAGCCAAGGCCGAGATCGAGCCGCAGGTAGAAACCGTCGTGCGTTTCCTTCTGCAGCGCAGGCTTCCGCTGGACGTTGCCGCCGTACGAAGCCGGCGAGTCGGGCACTGGAGGAAGCGCGCCGGGTTCGTCCGATGGCGGCGGGGGAGGCGGCGGCGGAAGCTCACAGATGTCGTGTGTACAGACGCGGCCGTTCTGGCAATCGCTGTCGCGCGAGCAGCGATCCTGCGCCTGCAGCGCGAACGACAACAGCGAAACGGCGAAGACGAGCCGGATGGCGAGCGGCATGATCCCCCCGGCGCCGTCATACCAGACGAGGCCTTCTCGCGCTAAGGTTTCCAGGTGATCGTCGACGCCCACGTCCACCTGCATCCCGACAAGCTCGCCGACGCCATCCGCCGCTGGTTCGACGAGCACGCCTGGGACATCCGCTACCGCGAGACGGCGAGTCAGTGCGTGCGCGCGCTGACGGCGAACGGCGTCGATCGGATGGTGGCGCTGCCCTACGTCCACAAGCCCGGACTCGCCCGCGCCTTGAACGACTTCACCTTCCGCCTCTCCGAGGAGCTGCCGCAGGTGATTCCCTGCTGCACCGTCTTTCCGGGCGAGGACGGCGATGAGGCCATCTTGGAGGCGGCGCTGTCCGGTGGCTTTCGCGGCGTGAAGATCCACTCGCACGTGATGCGCATCGCGCCGGACGATCCCCGGCTCGAGTTCGTCTGGCGGGCGAGCGCGCGCCATCGGAAGCCGGTCGTGATTCACTGCGGGCCCGAGCCTGCCTTGGAAGGCTACGGCGTCGACGTGCGCGCGGTCTCCGGTGCGGACAAGCTGCGGCGCGTGCTCGACCGGCACCCGGACGCCATCGTGATCGTGCCGCATCTCGGCTTCGACGACACCGAGGAGTTCGAGGCGATGCTCGCGAGCTACCCGAACCTCCATCTCGACACGACCATGGCCATCGGCGGGTATTTCCCGAAGCAGCCCGACATCGAGATCCTCAGGCGACACCCGGATCGCATCCTCTACGGAACCGATTTTCCCAACCTGCCGTACGAGTGGGATCGCGAGCTCGTGGCGCTGCGGAAGCTCGAGCTGCCAAAGGCGGACGAGGAAAAGATCCTGGCGAAGAACGCGCTGCGGCTGTTCTTGCCTGACCTCGCTGAGGAAGCGTCCAAGAGCGCGGATTGAGGCGGGCGAGGACTCAGTAGCGAGGCACCGACGGATCGACCGCCAAGGACCAATGGTCGATTCCACCCGCCAGCGACTGCGCCTGCGGGAAGCCTGCCTGGCGCAAGAACGACGCCGCCTGCCGCGAGCGCATTCCGTGGTGGCAATAGAGGACGAACGAGGCGCCGTCCGGCGGCTTCAGCTCGGCGAGGCGCTGCGGCAGCTCCTGCATGGGCACGAGCGGCCCGTCGGCGATGCGCGCGAGCTGGTGCTCCCAATCGGCGCGCACGTCGAGCAGGTACACCTGTTCGCGGGCGGCGAGCTTCTTGCGCAGCTCTTCGGCGCTCATCTCCAGGTCGGGCATGCGCGCCTGTTAGCGAAATCGCCGCATGTCGGCAAGCCGGCACTTGCATCCTGGCCACGAATCGGTCAGACGGTTGCGGCGATTTAACAAAGGTCAGGGAGTTCAGCGTGGCACGCAAGCAGCGCCGTCCGGGGCAGGGGCCCAAGGAACAGCAGCCGCAGCAAAACGCGCAGCAGGGCTCGGGGGGCGGCGGTGCGAGCTGGGCGCCCTTGCGGGATGCGATCCGGCGCGACGTCGAGCAGGCGGTGGGCGCGCTTGCGTTCGCGGAGCGGTTGCACGCGAAGCTGGAGACGCAGCGCCGCGCGTTTCTCGATTTTCCCCGCGTGCTGGAGCAGCTCCGCTCGGGCGCGCTGGAGCGGCTGACGGCTTCGTTGTCGCGCCTGTACGAAGGCGGGCAGGGGTTCGACCTGCAGCGATTCCTGCGCGATCTGCCGCTCGCGCTCGCGCAGCTCGCCGCGGCGGAGAAGAAGCAGGCCCAGAGCTCGCAGCCGCCGCCCGCGCAAGGGTCGCAGCCGCCACCGGCGCAAGCGTCGCAGCCGCCAACGGCGCAAGCGTCGCAGCCGCCTCCCGGCGATCAGTCCTCGCAGCAGGCGAGCGGGCAGAACGGTGCGGCGGACGCGTCCGCGGACAGCGCGCAAGCAGCATCGCCGCCTGCGGCGGGCAACGGCCAGGCCGCCTCCGAGCCTGCCGCGGAGAACGCGCAAGCCGCGCGCGCCGCGCCCAGCGAAACCTCGCCGTCGTCGGCGGAAGAGCCGTCGAAGCCGTCGCCGCGCCTCGAGCTGCGCGCCAAGATGCTGGCGGCAGCGCCGAACCTCGCCAAGGCGGCGCAGGGCTATCGGCGCAACGTCGCGACGCTGCGCCGCGCTGCCACACCACGCCGCTCCCCGGGCCCGTGGCGCGCCGACCGCGAGGTCCTCGAAGAAGCGAGCCGCGCCGTCGAGTTCGTGCAGAAGCTCTACGATACCTACGCGGAGGCGTGGGCCGACCAGCCGCTCCCCGCGAACCTCCGCGAAGAAGCGGCGGCGGAGACTGATCGGTTCCTGGCCTGGACGCAGCTCGACCGCTACGTGGAATTGGCGGTGGCAGGCAGGTCGAACACGCAGAAGCCGGCGAAGCTGGGGCAGCAGGTGATCAGCGCCCCCGCGGAGACGCCGCAGCCCGTCACCGAGGCGTCGCCATCGGCGGTGGTCCAGAGCGAGACGCAAGGCGCAGCCGAGAACACGCAAGCGCCCGTGACCGCGGCCGCGGCTCAGCCTTCGGAAGACACATGACCCCATTGCGGACCGTCCGAAACTCGCCCGACGAAGGCTTGTCG
Organism: Myxococcales bacterium; assembly: GCA_036488495.1. GTDB lineage: Bacteria > Myxococcota > Myxococcia > Myxococcales > 40CM-4-68-19 > 40CM-4-68-19. The sequence continues at coordinate 6,073 of DASXHM010000203.1, forward strand.
AACGAGCTGCTCGTCAAGCTTCACGGGCTGATGGTCAAGGCGCGCGTCCTCGAGGAGCGCCTCATCCAGATGTACAAGCAGGGCGACGGCTACTTCTGGATCGGCGGCCCCGGCGAGGAAGCGTTCAACGTCCCGCTCGGGCTCCTGATCGAAAAGGGCCAGGGTCCGCAATACGATTACTGCCATTTCCACTATCGCAATTCGGGCACGCTCCTGGCGATGGGCGCGGAATCCATCGATGCCATGCGGCAGATGAAGAACACCGCCACCGACCCGTACTCGGGCGGCCGCAACTTCGTCGGCCACTTCTCCAAGCGCGAATGGAACATCGTCCCGGTCAGTAGCCCCATCGAGGTGCAGTATTCGATGGTCGCCGGCACCGCGCTCGCGCAGAAGCGGGCCGGCGGGCGCGGCATCAGCATCGTCACCGGCGGCGACGCCGGCACGGCCGAGGGGGACTTCGCCACCTGCCTCGTCTGGTGCTCGCGGCCGGCCAATCCGCTGCCGGTCCTGATCATCGTCACCAACAACAAGTGGGGCATCTCCACCAACTACGCGGGCCAGCACGGCGAGAAGCGCATCTCCGATCGCGGGAAGGCCTTCGGCATCGAATCGAAGACCATCGACGGCAACGATCCGGAGGTGTCGTACCGCGAGATCGCGCAGGCGATGGAGTACGTCCGCACCGAGCGCAAGCCGTTCTTGCTCGAGGCCGTTCTCTCGCGCCTCTACGGCCACAGCTCCGCATCCGGCGCGAACAAGACCAACGACGAAGCAGATTGCCTGGTCGGGTTCGAAAAGCGGCTCGAGGAGAAGAAGCTCCTCACCCGGGCGCAGATGGACGAATTGCGGACGAGCTACACGGCCGAGCTCCTCGCGGCGCACAAGCAGGTGAAGGAGGAGCCGCAGCCGGATCCGAAATCCATCCGCGACTTCGTCTTCAGCGAGAAGGACCTGGTGCGCGAGGGAGCTGGCGACGGCCGTAGCCCGAAGGGCGGAGCGTAGGCATGTCGAACATGGTCCAGGCCATCCGGATGGCGCTGCACGTCGCGGAAGAGCGCCACGGCGTCACCGACGTCTTCGGCGAGGACGTCGGCCCGCCGCTCGGGGGCGCCTTCACCGCAACCCAGGGGCTCAAGACCGCCTGGAACTCGCCGCTCGACGAACGTGGCATCGTCGGCGCGTCCATCGGCCTCGGCCTCGCCGGCTGCCGCAACGTGGCCGAGATTCAATTCTGCGATTACGCATTCAATACCATCGACCTGCTCAAGCTCGCGGGCATGACCCATTGGGCATCGAACGGCGATTGGAATTGCCCGATCACCATCATGACGCCGGTCGGGTCCGGCATCCGCGGCAGCATCTACCACTCGCACAGCTTCGACGCGACCGCGACGCACATTCCCGGCTTCAAGATCATGATGCCGTCCAATCCGCGCGACGCCTACGGGATGCTGCTCTCCTGCGTGGTCGATCCGAACCCGTGCTTCTTCCTGGTCCCGAAAGCGCTGATGCGGGTGCGGAACAACCCGGGCGAGGAGATCCCCGGCGAGCCCGGCGACGACAAGGCGCTTTCCAAGCTGATTGACGCACCGCTGGGCGACCGCAGCAATTGGAAGCCGCAGTGGCCGGACACCCCCGACCTGTTCGTGCCCTTCGGCGAGGCGCGGGTGGTGCGCGAGGGGCAACAGGTGACGGTGGTCAGCTATGGGCGGACCCTGCCTCTCTGCGCGAAGGCGGCGGAAGCGCTTTCGCAGGAAGGCGTGGACGCGGAAGTGATCGACCTGCGCTGCCTCTATCCGTATGACTGGGAGCGCGTCGCGGAGTCGGTGCGGAAGACCGGCCGCGTGCTCTACGTGAACGAGGACACCGAAGTGACGAACTTCGGCGAGCATCTCGTCCGCCGGACCGTTGACGAGCTGTTCTATGAATTGATCGCGCCGCCCAAGCTGCTCGCGGGTGCGTTCATTCCCGGCATCGGTCTCGCGGACAGCCTGGAGATGGCATCGGTGCCGCAGCTTCCCGCCATCACCGACGCGATCCGCGCCTTGGCACAGACCGAGCCGTAGAAGCTCTTCGCGCGGATGCAGCCGTAGAGGCTCTTCGCGCGGATGGAGCGGTAGAAGCGGTCTTCACGCGCGGATGAGAAGGACGGGGGCCGGTGCGCATCCGTTCCCCCGTCGTTCATGGTGGGCATCCTTTAGATGCAGCTGCGCGTCGTGAAGCCTGCGTGAACCTTCGTCTTGATCTTCATGTGCTTCACCTCCTTTCGAGCGTTCGGGTTGTGCTTGGGACTAGATCGACGGAGCGCAGCGGCCGCTCGGCGTCGTGCCGCCCTTGATCCGGGTCGAAATCTTCATGTGCTTTCACCTCCTCTCGAGATTGAACCTTCAGTGCAGAATCGTGGTGCGTCCGGCGCAGGCGACCGCCGTCGCGTCCTTGTGGTTGTGGATCGCGATGCCGAGCGTCTCTTGGAGCGTCTCGATCAGGTAGCGCAGGCCCTTGCCGCGCGTGCCGCGGCGGATGGTGTGGAACATCGCGAGGTCCAATCCGGTCAGCGGCTGCGACGGCTGCGGCCGGCCGAGCAGAACATTGATCTCGCGCTGCACGGCGCACACGGTGCCGAGCGCGTTCCGCTCGAAGCGCAAGTAGTCGAGGACGTGCGCCGCGACCTCCTGCAGGCACTCGCGATTGGCCTTGCGGGCCTGCGGCTCCTCCGCGGCCACGAACACCTCCGCGAGCGCTGCTCCGGCCGTCTCTCCGAGCAGCCGCGGCGGCGGCGCGAGCTCGACCGCGAGGTTCTTCATCTCCATGCTCGAGACGCCGCGGATTCCCGCCTGCGCGTTGTTGAACATCCGCCGGTAGTAGGCTTCCGAAAAGGCGCGCTGCTCCGGAAGGTGAAGACGGCCCGCGGCGAGGAGCGGAAAATCGCGTTCGACGGCGGTGCGCAAAAGCCCGAGGCGTCCCTGCCACTCGCCCCTCTGCAGCCGCTCGCGGATGCGCGTGTAGGTGAGCGCCATCCGCAGCCAGATGCTGAAGATGGCCGCATACAATTGGATGCCGCGCAGCGCGTAGTCGAGGGCGCGGGGAATGCTCGCCGTCCAAGGGCCGAGCGGGGTGTCGTTCGCGACCGGCGTTCCGTTCATCACCGTGTCGACCAAGGCGTCGATCATCGCCGGCGGACCGGCGCAGACGCCGCGGCCGGAGCGATATTGGTCGAAGCGCTCGGCGCCACCGGTGATGTCCTTCGCCGCGATCAGCGTTTCGTGGGTCATCGGGAAATCGAACAGGTCGAGGAGGTGCGCGCTGACGAGGCGCACTCCGTCGATCACCCGGAAGAGCGACGACAGCACCGGATCCAATTCGCCGGTCGGCGTCGGATCGCGCTCACGCATGAGCTGCAGCGCCGGCAGCGCCAGGATT
>DASXHM010000070.1:0-17801 GCA_036488495.1 Myxococcales bacterium
CGCTGGACCTGCGACTGCGCGCGGGGGGGCGGCGCGGCCGGGGGAGCAGGCGGCTGTACGTTCGGCTGCGGAGTCTGCGGCTGGACCGCCTGCACGTCCGAGGGCGGCGGCGGACCGTCGGAATCCGCCTGGGCATGCGCGAGGCAAGGAACCAGGGCCAGCGCGCAAACGATTGAGATGAAGTTTTTCATTGGTGGGCCTCTGCTGGTTCTGACGGACGTCGGACGCGGTTTATTCTAGCCCCGCAGCGGGGTTGAGTCACCCCCGCCGCTGCGGTACGGGCCCGGCCGGCAGAGCGAGCGTCCCGTCTGCCGTGAAGCGAGCGCGCCCCGGTCAGGACAAGCGCGTCGCGTGCTGCACATCGCCCTCGCGGGCCAGCTTCGCCTCGGCCGCTCCGGCCTGCACTTGCGCGGTGATCATGGCGAGGATGTAATTCAAGTCGAACGGCTTCTCGATGCGCAGGTTCGGGAGCCGGGCGAGGAACTCTCGCGCCCGCGGCGTGAACGCGCCGCCGGTCATGAACACCACCCGATCCGCCTGGTCCTGCGCGAGCGCCGAAAGCCGCGTGTAGAACTCCATCCCGGTCATCAGCGGCATCATCATGTCGCAGAGGATCAGGTCGAAGCGGTGACCGCCTGCGATCCACTCCAGCGCCTCGCGCGCATCCTGGGTGGCGCGCACGTCGTGCAGCGTTTCCAAGCCGGCGGTGGTCACGTCGGTCAGGTCCTTCTCGTCGTCGATGATGAGCACCTTCCCGCGCAGCGCGGGCTTCGGCACCGCCCGCGGCTGGGCGGACTGCGCGTGGCTGGCCGGCTTCGCCACCGGCAGGGTCACCCGGAAGACGGTGCCCTTCCCCACCTCGCTCTGCACCGACAGCGTCCCACCCAAGGAAGAAACGATGCCGTGGCAGATGGCGAGGCCCAAGCCGGTGCCTTCGCCGATGGGCTTGGTGGTGAAGAACGGCTCGAAGATGCGGTCCAGGTTCTCCTGCGGAATGCCGCAGCCCGTGTCGTGGATCTCGACCACCGCGTTGCCGATCGCGTCGGTGCGGCCGACCACCCGGACCACGTTCTTGTCCACGTTCCCTTCCGGCATGGCCTGCGCGGCGTTGACGAGCAGGTTGATGAACACCTGGCCGAGCCGCGCTTCGTTGGCCCGCACCGCCGGCAGCCCGTCGTACTCCTTGACCAGCCGGGCACGGTGCTTGATTTCGTTCCACACCAAAGTGATGGCGGTGTCGAGCGACTTGCGCAGGTCGGTCGGGGCAATGGTCTCCTCGTCCGCGCGCGAGAACGACTTGAGATCGCGCACGATGCGCCGGACCCGTCCCGCTCCTTCCCGGGCGCGGCGAAGCTGCTCGTCGACGAACGACACCTGCGTGGCCGGCAGCGCCGACGACAATTCGGGGAACCGCGTCGCCAGCAGATCCAGGCTCGCGATGACGTAAGCGAGCGGGTTGTTGATCTCGTGGGCGACTCCGGCGGAGAGGGTGCCGAGCGACGACATCCGGTCGGCGAGGAGGAGCTGCGCCTGCAGCTTGCGGCGGTCGCTGACGTCGCTGACCATCACCACCGCGCCTTCGTAGTTGCCTTTGTCGTCCTCGATCGGGCTCATCGAGAGCACCGCCCACAGCTCGCGGCCCGCCTTGGTGCGGAACCCGAACTCGCGCATCTCCGAATAGCGCCGCTTGCGGGAGAGGAAGCGCCGGGCCGCCGCCGCCGACTCCTCGTCCATGAAGTCGAAGACGAGCTTGCCGCGCAATTCGTCGGCGCCGCGGCCGAGCATCTCCTGCAGGGCGCCGTTGGCGAAGGTGGTGCGTCCGTCCGCGTCCACGAGCCAGATGCCTTCCACGGCGGTTTCGACGATGCGCCGGTAGCGCACCTCGCTCGCCCGCAGCTTCTCCTCGCGCGCGGCCCGTTCCACCGCCAGCGCGCGCTCGCGCTTCTTGTCCTCGGTCAGGTCGTTGGCGATGACGCAGAGGGTGACGCTCCCGTCCATCTTCACCTTGCTGACCGAGAGCTGCACCACCATCGAGCTGCCATCGCCGCGGCGGAGCTCGAACTCGCCCTTGCTGACGGCGAGGAGCCCCGCCTGCAGCAAGGCCGCCACCCGATCGCGCGCTTCGGCGGGGACGATGTTCTGGATGGAGGTGCCGACGATCCGGCCCTCCGGCATCGCCATCATCTCGGCGAAGCGCTGGTTGCAGTAGGAGATGAGCCCGCCTTCGCCGAGGGTGGCGACGCCCTCGCTCATCTCGTCCATGAGGACGCGGTAGTCGTGGTCCGCGCCGCTCAAGGTGAAGACGCGGTCGCCGTCCGGGCCGTCGACGACGATGGCGTCGATCTGACCGCTGCGGATGGCGTTCAACGTCTGCTCTGCTTCGTAGAGCCGGTCGCGCAGCCCCTGCGTCGTCTCGCGCTCTTCGGGCTGCCAGACGATGAACCGCTTCGGCGTGGTCTTCTTCGGCGCCGGCCGCTTCTTCCGCCTGGCCATGGTCAGCGCTGCCTCCGCAGGTCGAGCCCGACCAGCACCTTGTCCCTCTCCGACAGATCGCCGATCAACCGCCGCAGCGGCAGAGGCAGCCGCTTCACCAGCGTCGGCGCCGCGAAGATCTGCTCCTCGCGGGCGAGCACGGGCCGCTTGTAGATGTCGATCACCTCCAGGTCGTAGCGACCCTCGAGGTGCTCTTCGCAGATGGCGGTGATGTTCTCGATGGCCTGGCGCGAGTGCGCGGTCAGACCTGCCACGTAGAGCCGCAGCACATACACCTGCGTGCTCTCGGAGGCCTTCGAGATCATGGCCTCTCCTTCTTCGCCACCGCCCGCAGATCGAGGCCGACCAGGACGCGCTCGACGTTCGAGAGATCGCCGATGATCTTCTTCACCGGCGGAGGAAGCTGCCGCACCAGCGTCGGCACGGCGAAGATCTGGTCGCCGCGGGCGAGCTGTGGATTGACGAGCAGGTCCACCACCTCGATGCGGTACATGCCGGGAAGGTGCGTGTCGCAGATCGCCTGCAGGTTGCTGAGCGCCGCCTCCGAGCGCGAAGTCTTGCCGGCGATGTAGAGGCGCAGCTTGTAGAGCGGATCGGTTGCCGCTTTTCCAGGAGCTGCCTTCTTGCGCGCGGTCATGGTTGCCCCGCCCTCGCGTTCGCACGCACCTCGCGCCCGTCCGGATGCTGCTCCGCCTCGCGCGCGGATCCGGAGAGGAACCCCTGCGCTCCGCGGTAGGCCGGAATCAGCCGCAAGCCCTGGTCGCCGAGGGTGAACTCGCGAATCTTGTTCGAGTGCGGCATGCCGCGCGACTTCAGGACCGAGAGCCCGCGGTTGCGCTCGCCCGCGACTTCGTAGAGCTGCACCACGATCCAGGTGTCGATCAGGGACGAGATGCCCACGTCCTCGTCGCCCTGCACGGTGCGCTGGGGGGCGAGACTGGTCATCACCGCCGTGATGCCGCGCGATTTCAGGTAATCGACGAGCCTCGTCATCATCGCGCGCACTTCGTGGGGAGAGCCGAGCGAGACGAAGTCGGTGATGGGGTCCACCACCACCACCCTCGGTTGGAATTCCTCGATGGCGCGGAAGCTCGCGGCGAGGTGCATCTCCAAGCCGAACAAAGAGGGGCGGGTCGCCTCGATGCGCAAGAGCCCGCGCTTCACGCAGGGGGCCAGGTCGATGCCGATCGACTTCATGTTGCGCATGAGCTGCGCCGGCGACTCTTCGAAGGCGAAGTACATCGCCTTCTCCTTGCGCTTGCAGGCCGCGTTGACGATGCAGGCGGCGATGCTGGTCTTGCCGGTGCCGGACGAGCCGGAGACGAGGATGGTGCTGCCCCGGTAGAAGCCCTCCCCGCCCAAGAGCTCGTCGAGCCCGTCGTTTCCGGTCGAAACGCGCTCGCTGTAGGCCTCGTGCGAAAGGCCGAGTGAAGTGACCGGCATGACCACCACCCCGCGCTCGGTGATGAGGAACGGGTACTCGTCCTGGCTGTGGCTCGAGCCGCGGAACTTGACCACCCGCAAGGTTCGGGTGGCGACGTGGTGGTTGAGCTGGACGCTCAGGTTGACCACGCAGTCGGAGACGTACTCCTCGAGCCCCTGCCGGGTGAGGGTGCCTTCGCCCTGCTCGCCGGTGATCACGACGGTGACGCCCTGGTCCTTGAACCAGCGCAAGAGCCTGCGCAGCTCGGCCCGCAGCACCGCCAGATTGGTGAGCCCCGAGAAGAGCGACTCGATGGTGTCGAGGAGGATGCGCTTCGCGCCGATGGTGCGGATGGCGTGCTGCAGCCGGACGAAGAGACCGTCCAGGTTGTACTCGCCGGTCTCCTCGATCTCGTGGCGCTCGACCGCGACGTATTCGACGAGCAGCTTCTTCTCAGCGCAGAGGGAGTCGAGGTCGAACCCGAAAGAAGCGACGTTCGCGCAGAGCTCGCCGGGCGTCTCTTCGAACGACACGATCACGCCCGGCTCGCCGAACTGGACCGCGCCGCGGACGACGAACTCCAGCCCAAGGACGGTCTTGCCGCACCCGGCGCGCCCGCTCACGAGCGTCGGCCGGCCGCGCGGCAGCCCTCCCTGCGTGACTTCGTCCAGCCCAGCGATGCCCGTCGGTACTTTGGGTACGGCCTTCGCTTTGCGCCCATCTCGCGCCCGTGCCAATTCGAACCCTCCAGCGTCCCCGCGGTGAAACTAGCCCGTGCCGCCGAGCGGCAAGGCTGAGGACCGGGCGCTCGAAACGCAACTGTTTGTTGCGGCACAGAAAGACGCCGGCGGAAGGCCGGCAGCTCGCCAACTTCCAAACGAAGCGTGACTGCGATCAATCCTTGGCGGCGCGTGCGGCGGCCGCTCGGGTCGCGGCCGTCTGTGGCAGTCCTTTTTCGCGCAGCGCCTTGAATTCGCGCGCGAACGCCTGCAGCTCTTCTTCGCTCGCCTCTTCCAGCCCGGTGAACGCGTTTCGCGCCGACTTCTGCGAGCGGATCAGCTCATCGAGCTTGAGGTGGATGGCTTTCGTGTCGCGGTTCTGGGTGGCCTGGATGAGGAACACCATCAGGAAGGTGACGATGGTGGTGCCGGTGTTGATGACGAGCTGCCAGGTGTCGGAGAAGTGGAACAACGGGCCCGTCGCCGCCCAGACCACGATGGTGAGCGCCGCGACCACGAACGCCCAGTGCGATCCGGAGCACGCCGCCACCATGCAGGAGAAGGTTCGGAACCATTCGCGTCGGTGAGGCACGGTATAAAGGTGAACCTCCGTCCGCTCACGGGGAAGTAGGCCGGGCAGGCGCTCGCCGCCGGTTGCCGCGCAGACCAGGCGCCTGCGCGGCGTGGGGCTCGATCGATCGGGCGGCCAGAAGTTTGCCGGGTAGGACGGTTCGTGCTTTCCCGAGCATGGTTCGAGCGCGAAAGGAACAAATCAAATGAACGCAACGATGAAAGCGTCGCCGCGGGCGGCGTCCAGCGCACGCTGAAGATCGTCTTCGGCGTCGTCCCCTCGTCGCCGGCATCGGCGTGCTCTTCACGCCCTGGACGAAGATCTTCGCAACCATCGTCGGGCTTTGGCTGCTCGGCATCTCGCTCGACCTGATCATCGCCGGCTACTACGACATCGCGGTGCGCGACATCGTGATGGCGATTACCGCCTTTTGTCTTGCCCGGCTGACTGCCCCTGCGGTGGCGCGGCGATCATAAGGCGATCCTAAGCGAAGCGCTTTTGCAAGCGGGCGCCCGCTCGCTAATGTTTCTAAACAAACGGGGCGGCGACGCGGGAGGCGATTCGCGCTTACACTAGCGTTCATCATTTCGGGCGCCCGCGTTCGAGGACGCCCACACAGCGAACCACCGGGATGGCTGACCGGTCCCCCGCCGGTAGCAGAACCCCAGGCCAATTCCGGCGGATCGGAAGCCGCAGGGCTCCTCACCCCGGGTAGTCCTGCGGCTTCGCAGTTTTCAGCTAAGGCGTGCAGAGACTGATGATGTCGCCCGTCGCCGAGTCGGTGAACGGGAAGCAGCCCTGGCCGTAGGGACAGGTCTGGCTGCCCTGCGGACACTGGATGTAGCACTGCGAGTTCACGCAGATGGTGTCGAAGTTGTTGATCGCGAGCGGGCAGTCCGAGATGGTGGCGCAGCCGACAGTGCAGAACTCGCCGGTGAAGGCGACGGGCGGCGGCAGCGTGGTTGGGACGCACGCGAAGCCGATGCCTCCGAAGCTTGTGCAGCCATCGCCGTTCTGCGTGTCGCAGGAATCATAAGGTTGGAAGAGTTGCGGACCGCCGCCACCGCCGCACGCCGCGGCGGTGAGAAGGAGGGCCGGCAGGAGCATCCGGAGTCGAGCCATGGGGAACCTCGGGCAAGGGTACCAGCGCTGCAAGGTACTCATGGCCCGCTCGCCCGCCACTTCCGGAAGCGCAAACGTCCGTTCCACGATTGTCCGGCGTCACGTCAGCCTTTGACGCAGACCACCTGCTTGAGGGTGTGGAGCACCTCGACTAGATCGCGCTGCGCCGCCATCACCGCATCGATGGATTTGTATGCGGCGGGGGTCTCGTCGAGCACCCCTTCGTCCTTGCGGCACTCGACGCCGAAGGTGGCCTTCTCGTGATCCCGGACGGTGAACGCCTTCTTCGCGGCGGTGCGCGACATGGTGCGGCCGGCGCCGTGGCTGCAGCTCTCGAAGCTTTCGCTGTTGCCAAGGCCGCGGACGATGAACGAGCGCGCGCCCATGCTGCCCGGGATGATGCCGAATTCGCCCTTGCCTGCGCGCACAGCGCCTTTGCGGGTGACGAGGACGTCCTCGCCGTAATGGCGTTCGCGGGCGACGTAGTTGTGGTGGCAGTTCACCGCCTCGTCGCCGAGGGTGAACCGCGGCAGCTTCCCGCGGGCGGCGCGCACCGCCGCCTCCATCATCAGCTCTCGGTTGCGCATGGCGAACGACTGCGCCCACCCGACCGCCTCGACGTAGTCGTCGAAGTGCACCGTGCCCTCCGAAAGGTAGGCGAGGTCGCGATCAGGAAGCGGGCCGTGCGTGTGCCGCATGTCTTCTTTCGCGAGCTCGATGAAGTAGCGCCCGATGCGGTTGCCGACGCCGCGCGAGCCTGAGTGCAGCACGAACCAGACCCGGTCTTCCTCGTCGAGGCAGACTTCGACGAAGTGGTTGCCACTGCCGAGCGTCGCGAGCTGGTTCACGGTCTGGCCGCGCCGGAGGATCGGGTGCTTGTCGAGGATGCGTTCGAAGCCGGGCGCCAGCTCCTTCCAGGCTCCCGCGACGTGCGGAGGAGGCTCGCCGAACGCGCCGCGATCGCTCTTGCCGCCGCCGTCGGTGCGGCCGTGGGGAACCGCCGCTTCGATGGCGGTGCGCAGGCCGCGCAGGTTGTCGGGGAGCTCGCTCGCCGTGAGGCTCGTGCGGGTGGCCATCATCCCGCAGCCGATGTCCACGCCGACCGCCGCAGGGATCACCGCTCCCTTGGTGGGGATGACGCTGCCGACGGTTGCGCCGATGCCCAGGTGCACGTCGGGCATCACCGCGATCCACTTGTGGATGAACGGCAGCTTGCTCGCTGCCTCGACTTGCGCGCGAGCGGCGTCTTCAAAAGGCACGCCGCGGGTCCACGCCTTGATGGGCGTTCCACCTTCGGGCTGCAGCAGGATGGGTCCGGATTCCACGGCTTCGTTAGAGGCGAATTGCAGCCCTCCGATTCGGCCGGTAGGGTGCGCGCATGATCATCGCCCTCTTGCTCGCCGCCACCGGTCTCCAAGGCCTGGACGCGCTCTATCCCCAGCTCGACAAGCTCTACCTCGATCTGCACCAGAGCCCCGAGCTCTCCATGCACGAGGAGAAGACCGCGGCGAAGATGGCGGCCCAGTTGAAGAGCTTCGGCTACGAGGTGACGACAGGGGTCGGAGGCACGGGAGTGGTGGGCGTTTTGCGAAACGGCCCTGGGCCGACCGTGCTGATCCGCACCGAGCTCGATGCGCTGCCGGTCGAGGAGAAGACCGGCCTTCCGTACTCGAGCCACGTCACCGCCACCGACCCGTCTGGCAAGACGGTGCCGGTGATGCACGCCTGCGGGCATGACATCCACATGACGAGCTGGACCGGGACCGCCGCGATGCTGTCGCAGACCAAGGACCGCTGGCGGGGCACGGTGGTGATGGTCGGGCAGCCCGGCGAAGAGACGGTCCAGGGGGCGCGGGCGATGATCAAGGACGGCCTCTTCACCCGCTTTCCCAAGCCGGACTACGCCATCGCGGTGCACGACAGCTCGGAGGCGCCCTCGGGCGAAGTCATCTTCGTTCCCGGTTATGCGATGGCCAACGTCGACTCGGTGGACGTGACGCTGTTCGGACGCGGCGGCCACGGCGCAAAGCCCAACACCACCGTCGATCCGATCCTGATCGCCGCGCGCGCAATCCTCGGCTTCCAGACGCTCATCTCCCGCGAGAAGGACCCGCTCGACCCGGCCGTCTTGACCGTCGGCTCCATCCACGCCGGCACCAAGCACAACATCATCTCCGACAGCGCGCACCTGCAGATCACCGTGCGCACCTTCTCGCCCGAGACCCGCAAGCTCCTCTTGGACGGCATCGCCCGCATCGCCAAGGCCGAATCGCTGGCTGCGAACTCTCCGAAAGAGCCGGAGGTGAAGTACAGCCAGGCGCAGGACGCGACCTACAACGACCCCCAGCTCACGCAAAGGCTCGCCAACGTTCTCGCGAACCAGCTCGGCAAGAACAACGTCGTCGAAGGAAAGCCGCAGACGGTGGCGGAGGACTTCGGCGAGTTCGGCAAGGCGGCGAAGATTCCCTCGGTCCAGCTCGGCGTCGGGGCGGTGGAGCCGGGGAAGTTCAAGGCGGCGATGGCGAACGGGACGCCCTTGCCGTCGTTGCATTCGTCGGGGTTCGCGCCGGACCGCGAGCGGACGATCCGGACGGCGGTCGCCACGTTGACCTTGTCGGCTTGGGAGTTGCTGGGGAAGCCCGGCCCGGCACTGCGCTGAATTGGCGCCCGCCATCACATGGGGTGAGTACTCGCGGCAAGTCGTCGAAGCGCGAACGGAGCTGGCCCGGCAGCGGGTGACACCCGGGCGTTATCTCGCGGTGCGGCCCGGGCAGCCGTTCAACCTGCCGATGCTGGTGAAGCTGGCGAAGACAGTCACCGCGAGCAACCGGAACGTGCTCTTCCCGCTCGTCCTCGATCAGCTCTATAGCTGCCTGATCTGGCGCGGTCGCGTCTCCATCACCGTCTACACCAACGAGGCGAACGGCAAAGGCGACCTGATGCTCGGGGTCAAGGCGGCGCAGATGCTGCGCGGCGCGTTCCCCGAGGCGCCCTCAGCGGACCTCACCCTGATCGCGGCTTCGGAGGCGATTGCGAAGGAGACGGCGGTCTTCGAGAGCTCGGGGCTCACCTACGCGGCGATCCCGGGCGACAAGAACAACCCGCCGGCGACGGCGATCGCGAGCGGAGGTATCACGGGCCCTGAGCAGCTTCTGGTCGCTCCTCAGCTCGCGGCGACCCGCAACATCCAACGCGAGGCGCCGGCAAGATGGGGCTGCGAGCTGTTCGCCATCACCGAATATTCGAAGCAGGAAGACGCGCCCGAGGTGTTCGGCCGCGCCACCGGCACCACCCAGGCGACCGGCCTCGGCATGAACGAGCTGGGCATCACCTTCGACCAGCGGATGCGCGAGTACAAACGCGCCCAGGACGGGCTCGCCGACGGCGGCTCGCAGCGGAAGGCGCGGCTGGCGGAGCTGCGCAACGTCAGCCCGCGCTCGGCGCACCTGTTGCGAGCGGTGGTGGGCGATTCGGAGCGCCTGCCGTTCGCACGGCGGTTGAACGGGTTCATGAACAACGAGCGCTCGCGGCTCTACTTTTCCTACTCGAATAAGAGCGCTGCGCGCTTCGCCCTCATCGTTGCGGGGATCGAGAAGGACACCGACGAGGACGTAGCGCTCATCCAAATCTGCCCGGAGGGGTGGAACCCACGCGTGCAGCTCAATTGCACCTGGCTGAAAACCCAGCTTGCAACCGACGCCGGCTGGCAGACACGCCTCGCCGATCTGGGCATCGGCCAGATTGATTTCATCGAGTTCCCCCACAAGGAGACGACCGAGCTCGACAAGGCGAACAACGTGCGGACGCACGGGACGACCTCGCGCATCGTGCTGCAGTCGAGCTCGGCGCGGACCATGAGCTGGGTCTTCTCGGCGCAGGGAGTTCCGCACCCGGACATGCTGACGTTGATGAGGGCGTCCGAGCCCGTCGTCATGACCACCGGCAACCAGAGCACTTCAGAGGCGTTCTCGGCCGGCAAGACCATCTTCTACGAGAGCATCGGCATGGAGCAGAGCCTTGCATTCTTGCGCTCGCTGTACGAGGGCGCCGCCATTCCGCCCTTGCACTGGCACGCCATTCGCACGATCAGCCGGGATTTCGAGAAAGGCGTCCGCAACCCCGTGCCGGGGCCGGCCGACTTCGAGTACGCGGCGCGCGCGCTGCGCTTCATCCGTACCAGCGGCAACCTGGCCAGGTTCAGCGACGTCGCGGTGGTCAACAAGGACCTGGGCCGCTGGATCGGCGGCCATTACATCCGCAAGATGCTGCACGCCTGCCCGACGGTCGCGCCGCACCTGCTGCGGATGGAAGCAGATTTGACGAACCGGGTTTACAACGATCCGGGATCCTATCGCCTCTTGCTGCAGCATCTCTTCTTCCTCGCCGGCTCGAGGTTCTAGGCCGTGGCGCAGGCGCGCATCATCCCGTCGAGGACTCGATGCCGACGTGGGCACGGCGTATGCGGTCATTTGCGCGAGCTCGGCTTTACGAGCCGCGCCGCCGTGCCAACATCACGGTGGTTTGAGCGGCGAGGGCGCGTTTGTTCGTGCGCGCCAGCCGATGCGGAGAAGCCACAAGCGCGTCTGTTCGAGAGGCTCGTCGGCGCTGGTTGCCAGCGGGTCGCGGAAATCTGGCGGCAGGTGCTCGAGGGTGTGGTGGCGGTAGTTGCCGACCACGTAGCGGATGGCGTTGGCCGCCTCGCGCGGCGAAGAGAGGACGCGGCCGTGATAGCGGTCGACGAAGACCGGGCCGCTGCGGCCTAACCGTCGATTGAGCCGCCTCGCGATGCGGATGGTCAGCCCCTGCATGCCGCGCGAGAGCGCACGGGCGTCGTCGGCCTCGACGATGAAGTGCAGGTGATTGCCCTGGATGGAGTAATGCGCGATGCGCATCTCCCCGCCGATCGCCGCGTCGCGGAGCGCGCCCAGCACCACCTGCGCCGGACCTTGCTTGCGCAGGTAACCGACACCAGGCCGGACGCGCTGGGTGACGTGGACTGCTTTGCACGACTTGAACGCCGCACGTGGGCGGTGCGGCACGGCCTTTCCGACCAGTCCTGGCTGCTCGTGGATGCGAGGCCGGCCCGCACCGGGGCGTTTGCCGCCGCGCTTGCGGAATTCGAAGGTGGTCTGCTCCGGCCGGTGCACGAGATTATATTAGTGCCTTTCAATATGGTCATCAAGTTTACCGAGCCACGTTGCGCAGCGCGGCGGGGACTTTGCAGCGGTTGCTTTCCCTTTCCCCACTCGGGGGAAAGGGCCGGGGATAGGGGGTGGGGAGCGCCCAAGGCGCGGGAATCAAGAAACGTGGCTCTCGCGGTGCGGCCGCGTGGCCCGCCGGCGGATGGGTCGACCTCGTTCTCGGAGCGTCAGCGCCAATCCAGCACCGGCCAGCCGCGCTTCAGCGCCACCCTTCGCAACCGAGGGTCGGGAAACACCACCACCGGGTGCCCGACTCGCTCGAGCATCGGCAAATCCGTCAGGCTGTCGCTGTAGAACGTGCTCTCCGCCAGGTCGACGCCGGCCGAGCGCGCCCACTCTTCCGCGATGTGGACCTTGCCGATGCCGTAGCAGAGCGGGCGCAGCGGGTTGCCGGTGAAGCGGCCGTCGCGCACTTCGTAGCCTTGGAAGAGCACGTGGTCGAGGCCGAACTCTTCCATCGCCATCTCGGACGCGTAGCGCGAGCTGGAGGTCAGAAGCACGAGCTGGTCGCCGATTGCGCGGTGCTTTTCCAGGACTGCGCGGGCTCCGCCGGCAATAAACGGCCGCACCTCTTCCTGCCACCAGATGCGCGTCTCGGCGCGGATGGACTCTTCGCTGACCCCGCGAAGCTGGGCGAGCGCGGCGGTGAGCGCGCGGTCCATGTCGAACATTCCCATCCGGTAGCCGGCGAGCCAGAGGGTGGCGCGGAAGAATTGCCAGTGGCGGATGCGGCGCAGGCGCAATTCGCGCTTCACCCACAGGTTGGCGGAGTTGACGGTCAACAGCGTGCCGTCGAGGTCGAAGAACGCGGCCGTCGCCATTGCGGCGAGGACGATACCAGTCCGGACGAATGCGCGGCGGCCGCGGCTACGGCCGGCGGGCGACGAGCCGCGCTTCGTGCCACCCGTTCTCGCGCCAGCCTTCGTCGAACGAGACGATCACGAGCCCGCGCGCGAGCTCGCGCAATTCGCCAGGCTCCAGCAGGAACTTGCGGCCCGGATGCGGATTGCGCTCGAGGTTCGTCACGGTCGGATGCGCGACGACGAAGAGCCCTCCAGGCGTCAGCCGCGAAGGCGCCTGCGCGAACAGCGGTCGATGCAGGAAATGATTGACGAAGATGACGTCCCACGGCCCTTCCGGGAGCGGATCGACGTCGAAATCGACGACGACCGTGGCAAAGCCGTCGCGAGCGGCACGCGCCAGGCCGACGTCGGAAATGTCCGCAACGGTCACCGACAATCCGTGCCGCGAAAGCCAGCGCGCGTTGCGCCCGGCGCCGCCCGCCACATCCAAGGCGCGGCCGTGCCGCGGCAAGACTTCGCTCAACTGCGCGAGGAAGGGCGACGGTTCGAGCATCGCCGCTTCCTCGCCATACCGCGCGTTCCACTTCTCGCGGTCCGCGTCCGCCATCAGCCGTCCACCTTCGCGATGACGAGCCGTCCTCGTGCCATCCGGAAAGCCGTCAGCTCTTCTTGTGAATCGGGCAAGCCTGCAGCGACGAATCCGGATCGAGCGCGTCCTTGCCTTCCACCACTTTCGTCACCGTGCCTTCCGGATCGATGACGAACGTGGCCCGATTTGCATACGACCCGTTCTTCACTCCGTATGCCTGGGCCGCCTCGCCGCCCACGTCGGCCGCGAGCGGGAACGGCAAGCTCAAGCTCTCTGCGAAACGCTTCTGGGTATCCAGGTCATCCATCGAGACGCCCAGGACCTGGGCGTGTTTGTCGGTGAACTTCGACTGAAAGTCTCGGAACGCCGACAGTTCCTTGGTTCAACCACCGGTGAACGCCTTGGGAAAGAAAGCCAGGACCAGCGTCTGCCCTTTGTAGTCCGCGAGCGACACCGTCTTGCCGTTGCTCGCCTGCAGGGTGAACGCCGGCGCTTTCGTCCCAGGCGCGATGGCCGTTGCTGCAGCCAGTATCGCCATGATCACGACGCCTCCTTCTGCCCCACCATGGGGCCTTGCGGAACAATCACAAATGCGGAGTCCAGGCGAGCGCGAAGACCGGATGGACCAGCACTCCCGGGTAAGCGACCACTTGCCCAACCGCGTCGAAGCCAAGCCCCATGCGCACCCGCACTCCGGCCTCGAGCGAGAGATTGACGGTGTTGCTGGTGAGAAGCTCGTTGTCGCTGAAGACGCGGAAGTTGCCGGCGGCGTAGGTGACGCCCACGCCGGCGAACGGGGTCAATGACAATGGCTCGAAGTCGAGCCGGTAGCCGGCGGAGAGATCGCCGCCTCCGTCGAAGCTGTCCAGGGTGTCGCGGGTGTTCGGGTCGGTGACGGGGCTCTTCGATTCCGCGAACAGCGCGAAGCCGCGCAGCGCCACCGACAGCGGCCCCTGCGGAACCCAGGCATAGGCAGCCTCGAGGCCGAGCTCGTGCGAGCTTGCGCCATTGATCTCGAACGGCGGCAGGTAGGTCGCGCCGACGTACGCGCGAAAGTCTTCCGGCGCCGGCAATCCGATGGCGAGCCTCGGCCGCGGGAATACCGGCGTGCGGTCGGAGGCGGTGATCTCCGGCGGAACCCGCCCGCCGATCTGGCCGCTGATGGTGGGGATGACGATCAACTCGGCGCCCAGGCTCACCTGCCACGGCTCGTAGCCTTCGGGAGAGGTCAGAGGCGGCAGCGCGACCAGGAGCGAATGGATTTGGATCAGCCGCTGCTCCTGGTCGAGCGTGGTCTGTGCCGCCGCGGCCGATGGGACGAGGCAGGTAACGACAAGGCAGCCCACGGCGGAAGCCGCGACGCCGAGCGCGAAAAAGCAATGCTTCATTGGCCCGTGGCTCTGGCGAGTCCCGCGCTGTACTGTCCGGTGACGTCGAACCCCGCGTAGTACATGTTCCAAGCGCCGTTCTGGAAGAAGACCGAAGGGGTGGTGAGCCCGCCCGAGTCGAAGGAGCCGGAAGGCCCTGCGACCAGCGCGGCGTTCAACGGCTTTCCGTTCTGCGGGACCTTCACCCAGGTGATGCCGTCATTGGATTCCGCGTATTGAATGCTGCCCAGGCTGGGACCATTCGGATTTCCCGGTCCCTGGCAGCCGCGGTACCACATCCGGTAGAGCGACGCGGTCTCCTTCACCACGGTCGGCTGGTAGGCGCAGAAATGGTCCGGCGCGGTGCACAGGTGCACCGAAGTGCTGCAGACCGGCGTCTTGGTCAAGGAGGCGCAGTCCGCGTCGGCGCTGCAGGTGGTGGTGCTGAGGTCGCCGATGTCGACGACGGCGCCGCCGTTCTGCTTGCCGACCACCTTGGTCCAGGTGCGCGCGTCCTTGGAGGTGGCGAGCCCGATGCGCCAGAAGTTCTGGTTGTCGTTGGCCGAGTAATACATCTTGTAATCGTTCGCGTCTTTCAGCACCCAGACGTAGCCGACCTGCTGCGCGTCGATGGCGCCGGGGTTTCCGAGCGGGAGCACGCTGCCGCCCGGGCCCGGGCCGGTATTGATCTTGGTGAAGTTGACGCCGTCGGTCGATTCCGCGTAACCGATGCGGCGATCGAGCGCCAAGGTGCCGGTCGGGCAATTGAACGGCTTGGTGCTGCCGTTGTACCACATGCGATAGACGGTCCCGTCCTTGAGCACGTTCGGGCGATAGGTCAAGAAGCTGTCGAAATCGCCGGCGGCGCCGTTCTCGAGGATCGATCCCTTGGCTTGGGCTCCGGCCACGCGGGTGAAATTCAATCCATCGGTGGAGGTCGCGACGCCGATGCGCCAATGCACGCCGTTGATGCCGCCGCAGCCGGGGTCGGCCTGGTCGCTGTCGGCGCCGCCGTAGTACATGCGGATGAGGTTTCCGTCGGGGAATGCGTCGACGGTGAAGTTGGCGCGCTGGTCGAAGGCGCCGCCTGCGCCGAGCCCGAGAACGCCGCCGTTGGCAAGTCCGGTGTCGGTGGCCGAGCCGGTCACCTTCTGCCAATCGAGCGGATCGATGCTGGCCGTGGAAGCGGAGCACCCCACGCACAGCGCCAACAAGAGGAAACGCCGCATCAGTAGCCGCTGCCGCCAGTGGCCTGGGTGAGGATGGTGATGTTGCCCGACAGGGCGGGATTGGCGCTGTCGCTGAAGGTGCAAATCTCGTTGCCCGAGGTGCTGTTGTTGACGATGACGGTTGGCGTGCTGGCGCCGGGCTGGATGGTACCGACGTTCAACGGATTGCAGTCATTGCTCGAACCGGTGGGCACGACGATGGTGTGCGCCACCGTATCGCCGTTGGTGAACCGGATGCTGCCGGGGTTTGGCACCTGGATGGAGGCCGCCGTCGTCCCGGTCTGGGTGGTGATGGAGCCGGAGTGGATGGTCAGCTCGGCCACCAGATCCTGGGTCGTGCCTCCGCCAGAAGAGCTGCCGCCGCAAGCTGCAAGAGCCAAGACCGCAATCGAGATGACGAGGCGCATGGACATCCTCCGAGTACCAGGGGCGAAAACCGCCGACGCTGCGACGCGCGGAGCCCGTTCGAGATTCAAGCAGGCGCGCAGCGCGGCGCACCTAGTGTGCACTTCTCAGCACGATTTCGCCACTCGCGGCGGCCAAACGCCGCTTAGCGACTGCGTTGTGGCGCTGTAGTCTGGGACGCCATGACCTCCTTGCTGGTGCCTTCGCCAAGCTTTCGCGCCGTTGGTCTGATCTTCTTCTGCGCAGGAGCGGCTGTCGCAGCGCCGCGGACGTACGCCGTCGACGAGTCGCAGAGCTCGGCTCGGGCGCACGTCGGAAAGACCGGAATCGCAAGCTTCGCGGGACACGAGCACGTCATCCTCGCGCAGCGCATGCAAGGCGAGATCGTCTTCGACGGCGAGCGCTTCGGCAACTCGTCGGTGGAGGTCACCGTCGACGCCCGATCGCTCAAGGTGCAGGAAAAGGGAGAGCCGGAAGGCGATGCGCCCAAGGTGCAGGAGGCGATGCGCGGCAAGGGCCAGCTCGACGTGGCGCAGTACACCGCGGTGCGCTTTCGCTCGACCAACGTGATCGGGCGGCAGACGGGCGCCAATACCTGTGAGCTGTCGGTGGCCGGCGAGCTGACGCTGCATGGGGCGAAGCGGCTCCTGACCGTGCCGATCCAGCTCGAGCTGCGGGGCGATCAGTTGATCGCGACGGGAAAGCTGACCGTGAAGCTCACCGACTTCGGCGTCGAGCCGACCAGCGCCGCGGGGGGCCTCGTGAAGGTGGAGAACGACGTCCCCATCGACTTCCGCTTCGTCGGCCACGCGCGATGAACGCCCGTTCGCATCGCGCGTGAACGCGGAGCGGTTCGAATCGCGCGAGAGGCCGGCCGCGGAGCCGTGCAAACGATCTGCAACTTGACTTCGCGGGGCGAAGCTTGTTAGCACAGCAAGCGATGTCACGAACCTCCTTGGCCTGCGCCTGTTGTTGTCGCCCGGCGATGTTTCGCCGGGTGCGCGCGTAGCGCTGCGGGTTCGCAACTTCCCCCAGAGCTCCTCGTAGCCGCCCGGCGCCGTTCGTTCGCGCCCCTCTACACCTGCGGCAACCAAGGAGCTGTCTGTGCACTACCCCGTCTTTCTCGATCTGCGTGAGCGTCCTGTCGCCGTCGTCGGCGGCGGCAAGGTCGCGTCCGCCAAGGTGGGCCCCCTGGTGGCGGCGGGCGCCAGGGTCACCGTCATCGCGCCGCGGATCGATCCGTCCATCTCTGGCGTGGAAAAGATTGAGCGCGCGTTCGAGCCGCGCGATCTCGACGGCAAGTGGTTCGTCGTCGCCGCCGCCCCGCCGGAAGTGAACCGCGCCGTCCGCGCCGCCGCGGATACGCGCCGCCTCTTCGTCAACGCCGTCGACGACAAGGACTCCGCCACGGCCTTCCTCGCCGGCGTCGTCCGCAAAGGTCCGGTGACGCTCGCCATCTCCACCGGCGGCGCCTCGCCTGCGCTGGCGGGCCTGTTGCGCGAAGGGCTCGAGGCGGTGCTGCCCGACGAAGTCTCGGAATGGTCGCGGCTTGGAAACGAGCTGCGCGCCGAATGGAAAAAAGCCGCCGTCCCCATCGAAGAGCGCCGTCCCTTGCTGCTGCAGGCGCTCAACCAGCTCTACCGGAGGTCCGCATGACAGGGTTCGTTTCGCTCGTGGGCGCAGGTCCGGGCGACCCGGAGTTGCTCACGCTGCGCGCGGTCGACCGCCTCTCGCGGGCCGACCTCGTCCTCTACGACGCGCTGGTCGACCGGGCCGCGCTCCATCACGCGCCGCACGCGCGCTGGGCGTACGTCGGCAAGCGCGCCGGCCGCCACTCGCTCTCGCAGGAAACCATCGAGCGGGTGATGATCCGGCGCGC
>DASXHM010000238.1:0-18867 GCA_036488495.1 Myxococcales bacterium
GCGAGGATGCCGATGGCGGTGCACATCACCCCGGCGAGCAAGAGCAGCACCAGCACGGGGAGGTACGGCGAGAGGTAGTCCACGGAGGTCAGGCTCCCTTCAGGGCGGCGGAAAATAGCGGCCAGGGGATCGGGTGTCAACGCGCTGCGACGCGAGTTTGCACAGGAGTGCCAACAAGGCCGCCGCGAGGATGGCGACGGCGAATCCGGGCAGCAAGCGGGCGGGAAAGTACCTGAGCCGCAGATGGTGTTTGCCGGCACGCACCGGAACCGCCTCGAAGGCGACGTCGGCGCGGAGCAGCGGGGCGGGCGCTCCGTCGACCGTGGCCGTCCAGCCGGGGTAGTACGGATCCAGCACCACCGCGAGGCCGTCTGCCGGCGCATCGACGTCGGCCTCGAGCGAATTGACGAACACGCGCACGCTGGTCGCGCCGGTCGGCACCGCGGCGACGGACGGCCGCTCGAAGGGCTCGGGCAAAAGGACGCGCTGCCCCGCGGCGGCCTCCGGAAGCAGCGCGCCCGTCGCGTCGTCGGGGACCGCTTGCCAGGCTGACGTCCAGAAGACGCGCGGCAGCGCTGGCAGCCCGTAGACGTCCTTCGTCCGCGCGAGTCCTGCGGGCAGGTTGCTGACGAGCAGCGGCGAGGCGAACAGCGGAACCAAGGGAGAGTGGATGCGAAAGCGGGGGAAGTTCTCGTCGTCCACCAGCGGCCGAGCGGGCGGGATGCGGCCCGTGAACGTCGCCTCGAACAAGCGGAGCACCCGCGCGAGGGCGGTTGGTCCGTATCCCGTCACTCCTTCCCACCCGCGAGCGTAGGTGACGTTGTTCAGCTCGCCCCACGGTTCCAGCACCGCCACGCGCCTCGGCGCCGGAGGTCGGGGGACGAGATTCGCCATCGAATCCAGCGCGTGGTTTTCGCCGCTCGCGGGCGCGATCTCCGGCGAGTCCCACGCCTGGGCGGCCACGTCGGCGAGGAAGAGCGGAATGGCGCACATCGCCCAGCGCGCATCTCTGCGGGCGAGCGACGCCCAGATCGCGCAAGCCGCCAGGAGCCAGACGGCAATCTCCGCGTCGTCCTTCACCTGCGGCGCACGCACGAACCCGGCGCACAAGCCCACGCAGGCAGCGAGCACCCCCAGCGCGCCGAGGACGCGCAGCCGCAGCCGCGCATCGTCACGCAGGCGTTCGAGGCCTTCGGCGGCGAGCACCGAGCAGCAGAACGCGGTCAGCATCAAGGCGCGCGTCGGATTGCGGAACGCGGAATACCCGGGCAGGAGCTTCCAACACAGCCAGTGAAGCTGAAACCACGATCGGTCGCCGAAGCAGATCGGCAGGGTGAGCACCGCGATGGCGGCGAAGATCCACGCACCCTTGCGGCGCAGCGGCGCCACCGCCAGGAGCGCCATCGGCAACAGGCCCAGATACCCCTGCACCTCCCAGTAATTCATCGGACCGCGATAGTCCGGGCGACCGCCCCACAGGCGCGGCAGCAGCATGACCGGCCACACCCGCGCATCCGGCCAGTTCCACGAGGAGGCGAAGCGATAGGTGACGCCCGCTCCGCGCGGGCCCAAGGCGGAGAGCTCGAGGACCGGCCAGAGAATGGGCGCGGAAAGCGCGACGCCGAAGGCGGGCGCGGCGACGGCGAGCAGGCGCAGCCAGGGCCCGCGCAACGACCACGCGACGTGAATGCCATACACGGTTGCAAGGCCGCACCCGAACCAAGCCATCTGCGCCGAGCCGCCAATCCAGGAGCCGGCCGCGGCGCAGGCGGTGAGCGCGGCGAAACGCGCCCTGCCCGTCCTGCGCAGACCATCCAGGCCGGCGAGCATCCAGGGCCAGGCGCAGGTCGAGCTGGCGAAGGTCCAATGGTGCAGGTGGACGGTCTCTTTGAGGGAGAGCGCGAAGCAGGCTCCGGCGAAGACACCCGAGACCGCGCGCAGCCCGCGCTGCTTCATCCAGTACGCCATTCCGCACGCCGCGAGGCACAGCTCGAAGAGCGACTGGACGGTGATGCCGCGGGCGGCGTCGAGCGGCAGGGTCAGCCAGGTGAGCGGATTTGCGAGTTGGGCCTGGATGTCGCCCAGGATGGGATAGCCGAGAAACATTCCGCGCTGCCAGAACGGCCATTCACCCTGGTGCAGCGTCTGTTGCAAGCCGGCCCGGACGGGGATGAAGTAGGCGCGAAAGTCGTTGGCGACGAGGGCGCGGCCAGGAAGCGCGAGCCGGAAATGGAAGGTGAGGACGAGGAGAACGCAGGCAAGATACGGAGCGGCAGCGAGGGCCGTCGCTCTGAGCCGCGACGCGCCATCATTCGCGCGTTTCTGATCCTTGGCGGCGTTCGCGGGCGTCATCGCGCGGAAAGCTCCACCAGGTTTTCCGGACTGATCCTGCGCTCGCCGCGCTCGATCTGCCGCACCATCTCCACGAGGCGCTGGTTCAACGGGCGCGGAATCAATCCATTCAAATCCTCGATGCCCGCGTGACGGCCGCTTTGCAGGAGCTCGATCATCCCGGTCCGCTGCTCCGGCCTGCGCAGCGCGGAGAGCTCGATGGCGGCGTCGGCAACCCAAGCCGGGGCGCGCACCAGCCAATCCGGGCGCAGGCCGGAAACGGCTTCGAAACGGACGCCGCGCGCCGTGCCCTCGTCCACCACCTCGCGCACGATCCGCAGCGCAAGATTCCGAGCGTCTTTGAGCGCGGTCCATTCGCCGAGCGAAAACCCGCTCACCGCGCCGATGGTGGACATGGCGCAATTGATGGCGAGCTTGGAAAAGCGCGCTCCTTCGAGGTTGTCGGTCTCCCGCACCGGGAAGACCGATCCGAGAATCTGCGCGGCTTCGCGCCGTCTCGCGCCCAGGCCGCCCAGGACGAATTTACCCTTGCCCGTCACCGCGTAGTCTCCCGGCGCGCGCATCGTCGCCGACCAGCCGATGACCGCCCCGAGCACGCGGTGCGGACCCGCGAGCCTCACCGCCCGCGCCTCGGGCAGCCCGTTCTGCAAGCACACCACCGCGCCATCCGCGGCGAGAAACGGCAACGCCGGCGCCAGCGCGCTTTCGCTGTCGGAAGTACGGGTGCACAGCAGGATGAAGTCGTACGAGCCGCTCGGGAGCGTCTCGAAGACGCGCGGCCGCAGAGGCGCTGCGCCGTCGACGCTGAGGCCGCGATCGCGCAAGGCTTCCGCCCGGCGGCCGGCGGCGAGCCAGAGGCGATCGTGCGTCCAGTCCCAGCGCTGTGAAAGCCGCGCCGCGACCACGCCGCCAATCGCGCCGAGCCCGATCACGCCGATGCGCATCCAGCGCCGTTTTGCTATGTCAAAGCGCCATGCACAAGGACTTCGAGAACAAGGTCGCTTTGGTGACAGGCGCTTCTCGGGGCATCGGGCGGGCCGCGGCGGTGCGGCTCTCCGAGGGCGGCGCGAAAGTGGCCATCTCCTATGCCGGCAACGACGCCGCCGCAGCCGA
Organism: Myxococcales bacterium; assembly: GCA_036488495.1. GTDB lineage: Bacteria > Myxococcota > Myxococcia > Myxococcales > 40CM-4-68-19 > 40CM-4-68-19. The sequence continues at coordinate 3,466 of DASXHM010000238.1, forward strand.
GGCGAAGGCCGAGTGCGAAAAAGCCGGCGCTCCGCAGGTGGCGGTCTTGAAGTTCGACGTCGGCGACGCCGCGGCGTGCGCCAGCGCCATCGAGCAGGTCGTCGAACAGCTCGGCGGCTTGCACGTGCTGGTCAACAACGCCGGCATCTCCATCGACGGCCTGATCATGCGCTACAAGGCCGACGACTTGCGCAAGATCCTCCAGGTCGATTTAGAGAGCGCGTTCCATCTCAGCAAGGCCGCCTGCCGGCCGATGATGAAGCAGCGGGGCGGCAGCATCGTGAACCTGACCAGCGTCGTCGGCGAGCAGGGCAACGCCGGTCAGACCGCCTACAGCATGGCCAAAGCGGGTTTGATCGGTCTGACCAAGTCGCTCGCGCGCGAGCTCGGCAGCCGCAACATCCGGGTCAACGCGGTGAGCCCGGGCTGGATTGAAACCGACATGACCCAATCGCTGCCGGACGCGGCGAAGAAGGCCATGGCCGAAGGCGCCGCGCTCGGCCGTTCGGGCACGCCGCGCGAAATCGCCGAGGCGGTCGCCTTTCTCGCGAGCGACCGCGCGGGGTTCATCACAGGCGTTGTGCTGCGGGTGAACGGCGGTCTGTACATGTGACCGGCACGGCGGCGCCGGAAGCGGCGCCTCGCGATTGCAAACCCGCGCAGCGACATCAGCGCGCGCCGACCGACCAGGCGATCCAGTCGACGTCGACTGCAACCAGGGCCCCCGCTCGCCAACTGCTGCCCACGTCCGCATTGCCGAAATCGTTGGCGAGGCCTGCCGCGATCACGAACGGCGTCGAGGGTATGCGCTCGCGCAGCCAGAATCCCGGGCTCACCCCTCGGAACAAGCCGTTCTTCTCGGACGCCACCGGATACGCGTAGCCGATGAAGTCGAGCATCTGCAGGTAGACGCCGGCGCCCCATGGACGGTAGCCCACGTCGAAGCCGAGCGTCGCCGTCAGCGGCCGGTCATAAAGTCGGAAATTGCCGCCGCTCAACGACACGGTGCCGTTCAATCCCGCGAGCGACGAGACAGCAATCGTCCACGACGACTTCTCGTCGGCCCAGGTGCCCGTGCCGTAGTCCTTCGCCGAAGCGCCGCGGCTGAGCGTCCAAAGCCGCGTGTCCACCGCGACCAGTGCGCCGCCGCGCGCGGAGCCGTGCGCCTGCGGCTGGGTTCCGTCGTCCACGTCGTATGCCCCACCGATGGCGAGCACGAACGGGCTCTTGAACACCCCGAGCCGCAGCCAGATGCCGGGGCTGAGCGCCTGCAGCGGCCGGACGTTGTTGCCGTTGTCGTGCAGGTAGCCGCCGAGATCGAGCGCTTGCAGGAAGATGCCGGTGGACCAGGGCCCGGCGTGCTCGCGCGTCCATTCCACCCCGAAGATGCCGACGAGCGGCCTCTGGAAGAAATCGTTCTTGGCGGCGCCCGGCGTGGGGGTGGTGGCGGCTTTCCCGGTCAGCCCGATGCCGACGAGGCCTCCCAAGGACCAGGTGTCGCCGACGGCCGGATCGTACTGCGCCTTCCAGCTATCGATGGGCTCTGCCGCGGAGAGGATGGCGTTCTTCACCTCGTCCGGCGTCTGCGCTTGAGCGACGGCCACCAGGAGCGATCCGATCTGCAGCACCGCGGGATCCACCTGCACGCAGAAGGACGAGAGCGATGCGTTCAGCGTCTGCGGCGACAGCTCGATGCCCTTCGCACAGGGGACCGTGGAGAGGTGCCGCGCCACTTCGCGCCAGGCCCCGGCGAAGTCGAAGGCAAGGCCGGCGGAGAGTCCTCGCGAGGCATCGGTCGCGCTCGACACCGCGGCCTGCGCGGACAAGAGCGCCACATCGAGCGGATGTGGCGCGGCAGATGCCGGCAACCCTGGCGCGGACGGCTGGGTGCCGGACGGCGAGCCCCCGGCTGCGGGACCACCCGTCTGCGGCGAGCCGGCGACTGGCTGGGGGGCCGCGACCATTGCCGGTGGCTGGCCTGCCGCGGCCTTGTGCCGCCGCGCGATCTGCTGACACGTCCGCACCGCCGCCGCGGCCGCGTCGAATGCGTTGGCGAGCTGCGCGGCGAGCGCTGCCGCCGCCGCGGCGGCCTGTGCGAGCCGCTGATCGCGCGGCGTGGTGGTGGTCGTCGTTCCCGCCGCCGTCGTCGTCGTCGCCGCCGCAGGCGCCGCTGCAGCAGCCAGAGCGGCGGTCTTGAGCGCACGCGCCTGGGCGAAGACCGCTTCCAGATCGCTCGCCGCGTCGGAGAACGAATGGAGCGTATCGCGCAGCGCCGCGGCATCGTTGACGAGCCGATCGAAGTACGCGGCCTCCGCCGGCGGCAGCGGAGCCGTGCCGTCCCGCCGCTCGATGAAGTCGCATTCCGTCCTGTCGAAGGCGAGCAAAGCCAGCGCCAGATCCCGCTCCGGCCGGCTCAGCGCCGGCGAGACGTCCTTCATCGCATCGGCGAGCTCCGGATTCACCCGCGCGAGCGCCGGCGGAAAACCGGCGATGCATTGCAAAACCCGAAAGGGGAGCTTCTTCGCCTCGATCGGTTGACTCGCGACGATCTGCAGCTTGTCGCCCAGGTCTTCGTCGAAGCGCTGCAGCGCGGCCAGCGGCTCGCCGCCGTGCGTGATTCCGTTCAGAAGCGAGTCGAGCGGTCCACGCAGAACCTCTTTCGTCTCGCCGTCCGAATGCGCGACCGCGGTGTCCACCAATTCGGCCGGGGCGTTGCGCAGGTCTTCGGTGAACGAGCTCTTGAGAAGCGCGATCATGCTGTCCGGGCTCCCGATGGACGTCCCCGGCGTGCCCAGCACCGCGCACGTCGACGGCAGCCACGGCTTCACTTCCGGGTTCGTGCAGAGCTGCGACTGCATCTGGTCGAAGAGGTACGCGGTCGCCTCCTGCTCGGCACGCGTCTTCAGCGCCAGCGCGAGCCCTGCCAGCGCGTTCTGGACGATGGCGCCAAGGTCGAGCGCCGGCAGCGCCCCCTGCAGCGACTCCACCGCCGTCGCCCCGGCTGCGTTGAGGTTTCCGCTGCTCAGCACCTTGACCTTGGTGCCGGAGATGGCCGGCACGAGCGCCGCCAGCGCGTCGAGCGGCGCGGTCAAGTCGTCGCGGTGGTGGAGAAAGTAGACGACCCGCAGCGGCGGCGTCTCCAGGATGGAGAGCATGTCGCGCACCCCGGCCCGCTTCTCGGCGTCCTTGGAGAAGTAGCAGCCGCACCAGGTGCCGAAGGACTTCGCCGCACTGCAGGCGGCGACATCGGTCACGGGCTTCCAATCGACCTTCGCGCAGTTCTCCCGGATCAGCGTGGAGATGGCAGTCTGGTTCGTAGCGCGCTTCTCGTCCCAGACGGCATACGCGCTCTTCTGCTTTGGCTGCGGCGCGGATGGGGCCGGGCTCGCCGGCAGCGTGCCCTGCCCCGGCGTTGCTTCCGCGATGCCACCCGCGGACGGCGTCGGCGGGCGAGGGACACCCGTCGGCTGGATCCGCCCCTGCGCCTGCGCGCCCAATGCGGCCCCAAGGAGCAGCGTGCAAACGAACCTCTTCATCGTTGCCTCCACCGCAAGCGCGACAGGAGCGTTCATCCGAAGCTGAACCCGAGCAGCCGCATGGCGTCGATGACGTCGTTTCGTTGCAGCGGAAGCGCGTAACCTCCGCGCTCGTCGTGGAAGAAGTGGACGCCGACCGCGCTCGGCTCGACTGCGGGATCGGGTCGCGGCGCGAGCAAGGGGCCGCCGCTGAAGCCGGGAAGATCTTCGACGTCGTAGCGGAGGAGCTCCGCATCCTTGGTTGCGTCGACGTCGCGCCTGCCGAACGCGCCTTGGCCCCAGCCCAGCAGCGTCGCGGCAACGGAAGCGCCGGGCCCCATTGAAGACATGATCACCGTCTGTTCCATGGCGCAGAGCGATTCGCCGAGCCAGAGGACGGCGACATCCGGCGCTTCCGGCTCGCCGCGCAGATAGCCGTCCGGCAGCGTAGCGGCGGCGACCACCGCGGAGCTGCTGCCGCAGTCCACCGAAATGCGGGACGCCACCTGCCCTTCAGTGAAGACGACGTGGGCCGCGGTCACCAGCACCGCGGGGTGGACGAAAAATCCGGATCCTTGCTCGGTGTCCGACGGCCAGGCGGACACCAGGAGCGGAACCGGATTGAAGGGCCGCGCGCGAGGCGCCGAGGCGCGCCAGGGCAGCACCACCTTGGTCCAATTCATGCCGGCGGCTCGCGAGTGAGCGCGAGCGAGACTGCCACCTCGGTGCCGTCGGGCAAGTGGCTCGCGATCGGCTCCGCCCCGCCGGCATACGACGCGTCGACCGAGGCGTGGACCTCGACGCCGGGATGGCCCGCGTCGAGCCGCGGCGTGAACTGCACGGTCGCCGAGCGCACGCCCTCTCGCGAAAGCAGCGCCTGCCGCGCCTCCTCGCCTGCGGCGAGCAGATCGCTCAACGCCGGATCGGCAGCGGGTGGACGGGGAACTTCGGCGCCTCCAGCTCCGGCAGAAAGAGCAACGCCGGAAACCGCGGCACCGAGCGGGTTCAAAGGCGGCGCGGCCACACCAGGAGCGGGAAGCGCGGTCACGCCGGAAGCCGGCAGCACGCTCAGCCCGGGGCCGCCCAGCGGCGCGACGGCGGGAACGTAGACCGGCGACGCCGGGCGCTGTGGCATCGGCGCATTCTGGAAACGCCCGACCACGTTCTCGAACGCCTGCTGCGCCGACTTGATCACGTCCCCCGGCGAAATCATCGAATCGAAGAACTGCTGGCGCTCGGCGCGGGCGATCTGCCGCGCGGCGGTGATGCCGGCGTCGAGGTCGGTGTAGAGCTCGGGCAGCCGCGCCATCGAAAACTGGCCGTGCCACTTTTGCTCGAAGAGGTAGAGCACCTCGGCGAGATCCGACCGCGCACGCCAGAAGAGCCCCAGCCTGCAGCGGGTGTCGGTCACGCTGGAGATGAAGCGAAGAATGGCGAAGCCCGCGCCGATGAAGGTGCTGATCTGCAAGATGCGCGACGTCCAGTCGGTCGAGTCGGCGCCGTGCTCGCGCAAGAGCCAATAGGCCACCGGAACCGCCGCGATGCCGATGAACGCGAGCGCGACGATGGCGGCCTTCAAGAACCATTGCCGCCGCAGCTCGTCCTTCATCGCCCGCGCGTACCAGCCGATGTTCAGGTGCACTTCGACGCCGTAGGCGAGAAGCCGTTTGCCGGTGGTCGTGTCCGACTGCAGCGATCGCGCCTGCGATTCGTCGAGGCCGATGCGTTGGAGCATCGCGCGCACGCACGCCTGCGCGCTCTCCCCCGGCCGCAAGCTGTCCGCGCGCTGCTTCTCCCAGAAGTACTGCGGCTCGAGTGCGTCGTCGGTGCGGGGCGCGCCGGCAAGGCTGCGCACATCGCCGAGTGCGCCGCCTTGCTCGTCCATGTGCTTCCCCCTGCGCGCGAGGACCGTGCGACTTGCGGCTGACCGACGGCGAAACCGCGCGGAAGGTATCAGGCTCGGCAGCAACCCATCAACGAGCCTCAGCGCCGATCATCTGCGAAGCGCGTTGCACGAACGCCGCTGCCTCGACGAGATCCTCCCGCGTCGCCGGTTCGTCCTCGACGTACGCATCGGCATAGTCCGCTTCTTCGCGGAACTTCTGCAGCCGCGCAAACAGTCGAGAGTCAGCCGCGTCGAGCCTGCCCGCCCTGACGAAATGGACGTTCAAGAGCGACAGAACGCCAGCGTGGGTTTTCGGCTCGAGCCCTTCGGAATACACGAGAGCGCGCGCCGCGTGGAAGACTGCGTAATACACCCGCGTGGCGGCGACGCGAACGAGCTTCGCGGTGAGAAGCTGCTGCGCGGCTTGCAGCTCTTCGCGCGCGAGGAGCATCTCCTCTTTGGCGGCCGCGCGCGCAGCTTCAGCGGTCATACGGAAATTCCTTCGCGCTCGATGTCCCGGACGATGGCGCGCTCGTCACGCTTCCACTGTGCATATCGCGCAGCCGAGAACACGAGCGGCGAGATCTGCAGCAGGCACTCGACGGATACGTCGGCCGCCGCGTCCAGCACCGCGCGAAAGTCCTGCCGAGAGACCTCGTCGAGGAGCACGAACACGTCGACGTCCGAGTCTTCGTTGGCCTCGCCGCGCGCATACGATCCGAACAGGCGCATCCGCAACAGGCGGGCGCCGAAGCGCGCCTCGAGGGCACTGCGCAATTGCTTCAATGCGCTAGCGATGAGCGCCGGCATGCGCGGCAAACGCTACCACGCCGCGAGCTCGACGCTACCTCGGCATCGCGCGGTCGAGGAGCCGCTTCGTGACTGCCACCGCCACGGTGGTCCCGACCGAAGCCATGATCTTCTCCCAGACCGGCGCATCGCCGCGCGCGACCTTCTCCGGGTGCTCGATGGCGCGGTGGGTGGCACGCCGGAAGCGGCGCGCTTTTTCCATCGGCTCCTCGCGCTTCTGCGCCCTGCGCACCGCGAGATAGACACCGCCCAGGAGCAGAACCGCCACCCCGCCGGCGATGTACAGCACCTCCGGGTGCCGTTGGATCTGCAGCTTCACGTCCGTCAGCTCGTGGCGGCGCCGGTCGAGCTCCGCGAGCGACTTGTCGAGGCGGGTACGGACGTCCTCGATCTCGCGCTCGATCTCCCTTGCCGGTTTGTCCGCCACCGGGTTCTCTACGCCAGTCGTTCCCGAGCCCACCGTGCGTCCTCCTTGAGGCTGCGCCGCGTCGACTCGAGCGGCGAGACCACGCGCTTCTTCCATCCGACCATTCCGGCGATGGTGCCGACGGTCAACACCGCTGCGGCGACGATCAGCGCCGCCGCCCAATCCGCGAGTACGTGCGCAAGCGCGAACGCCGCGGCGACGAGCAGCATGTTCAAGGTGCACAAGGCGCACACGCCGGCGACGCCCAGGCCCTTGGCCATGGCCACTTCCGCCTTCAGGTCCTTGCGCAGCTCGGCCTTGGCGAGCTCGATCTCCTTCTTGGCGAGGAGCGCGGCGCTGTCGACCACGTGCCCGATCAGCTCGCGGTTCGTCATGCCTTCGACCGGCACCTTCACGGCGTCCCCTTGGACGGGCAGCTTTTCCATGGTGCGCGGCGACGGCAGCGCAATCCTCTCTTCAGACATCGAATTCCCCTCTTTCTGGTGTCGTTCCGGTTGAGCCTTGTCGAGCAATGCCGGCTTGCCGGTCAGCGCACGATCGAGCTGCAGCAAGAGCCGGTAGCAGATCTGGTATTCGTCCCACGGCAGCGTCATCGTGGAGAGCTGGTCCGCCACCTCATTGAGCCGGACGCGCAAGATCTTCGAGTCGCGGTGCGCCGGCGGCATGTCGCGATAGATCGACCACAGCCGCTGGACCTGCGCCTCGATCTCGCGCGCGCCGGGCGAGAAGGTCTGGATGACCTTGCGCGGGGCGTACACTTCGGTTGCGAGAGCGTGCGCGCGCGCCACCTCCTCGGCGGTTCCGTCGAGGATGGTCTCGTTCGGCAGTACCGCCACCGCGAGCCGTTTGTTCTTGTAGTACTCGACGGTGTCGCTCGCGATGCTGGCGAACGCGGGCCCACCGATCTTGAGCAGGATCCGGGAGGGCGCGACCATATGCCACGGGGCCTTGAACGGCCGCAGCGGAATGCCGTGCGACTCGAGCTTGCCGACCAGCGCCAGCGCAGCCTCGGTGGTGGCGCCCTTCTCCATCAGCGCCGGCAGCCGGACGATCTCGCGGCGGCGGACGATGGTGGCGATCTTCAGGATCGGGGCCACCACCACCATCAAGAGGAACGCCATCGCCAGCGCGAAGGTGATGGGGAACCCGCGCAAGAACCGCTTCCAGCCCGGCTCCGGTGGCTGCTGGGCCGCCCCGCGCGAGGCGACCACGCTGCCGACCACGACGGGGATGATCACGGCGAGCGCGATCCAGACGATGCGCAAGGCGCCGCTCGGCACGCTCTTCGCCAGCGGAATGAAGGCGACGACGAACAGCGCCACCTTCGGGAAGGCGATGCCGATGAGGAGAAGCGGCCAGGCAGCAGCCGAGGCGACGAGCGCCGAGAGAGTCGTCCGCTCCTTGGCGGTGGTTGAGCCGAACAGCGCGATGACCGCCCACCCGAAGATGGCGTTGAGCGCCGTGCTTGCCGAGCGAGCGACTAACCTGAACAACGCTTGGAGGATGGCCACGGTGCTAAGCTAAGTCCTGGGCGTCGCGCAGTGCAGCGGACCGGGTCCGGGCGGACGCTTGCTCGCAAGCAGTGGCGCTGCTTGACTTGCAGTGCCCCCCCCGTAGACTCTGCGCGCCGCGTCCACCTTTAGGGGAGCTCATCAAGTGCCCTTCCACTTCGCCAACGTGCTCCTCTTCACGGCCACGGCGATCCTGTTCGTGTTCGGCAGCTTGCTGGCCGGGCATTTCCTGCGCCCGAACGCTCCCACCCGCGAAAAGTCGATGATCTACGAGTGCGGGGAAAAGCCGATCGGGCAGGCGTGGTTCAATTTCAACCCGCGCTTCTATCTCATCGCCCTCGTCTTCGTGATCTTCGAAGTCGAAATCGCGTTCATGTACCCGGTCGCCAGCATCTACAAGTCGTTCATCGACCGCGGAAAGGGCCTGCTCGCGTTCGGCGAGATCTTCGTCTTCGTCCTCATCCTCGCGGTCGGCCTCGCCTACGTCTGGGCGATGGGCGACCTCGAGTGGGTCAAGGGCCTCAAGCAGGAGGTCCTGCAGTCCATCAAAGACAGGCAAGCACCGGCACCCAAGCCCGCCCCCACCACGGAAAAGAAGGCAGCCTAGATGGCGCAGCGCTACGAGTCGGACTTCGGATCGGTCATCAACACCCGCACCTCGTTCATCGACGAGATCGTCAACCTTGCGCGCAAGAGCAGCATCTTCTACCTGCTCTTCGGCCTCGCCTGCTGCGGCATCGAATTGATGCAGACCGGCGGCCCGCGTGCGGACATCGACCGCTTCGGCTCGGTGCCGCGTGCGACTCCGCGGCAGAGCGATTTGATGATCGTCGCAGGCACCTTGACCTACAAGATGGCCGAACGCTGCCGGCTCCTCTTCGAGCAGATGGCGGAGCCGAAGTACGTCATCTCGATGGGCTCCTGCGCCTCCTGCGGCGGGCTCTTCCAGTACGCGTATTCGGTGTGCAAGGGCGTCGACAAGCTGATCCCGGTCGACATCTACGTGCCCGGCTGCCCGCCGCGCCCCGAGGCGCTGACCGAAGGCCTCCTGCGGGTGCAGGACAAGATCGTCCGCGAGCGCTGGTTCTCCGAGCGGCAGAAGATCGGCCAGAAAGAGCCGAGCCTGGGCGTCGACTACAAGGTCACCGCCTAGCGTAGGCCAAAATGACTCCGACAGACATCCGCAACCGCCTGGCCGCGAAGTTCGGCGACAAGATCGCCGACCTTGCGCCCGCGAAGATGGATCCCTTCCTCGTCATCCAGCCGAAGGATCTGAAGGAGATCTGCCGGTACCTGAAGGACGACAAAGAGCTCGACTTCGATTGCCTGATGAATCTGTCGGCCATCGACTGGCCGAAGAAGAACCAGATCGAGCTCGTCTATCATTTGTGGAGCTATCCCAAGCGCCACGCGTTCATCTTCAAGTTCTCGCTGCCGCGCGAGGCGCCGGAAGTCGAGAGCATCGAATCGGTGTGGAAGTCGGCCGATTGGCTGGAGCGGGAACAGTTCGACCTGGTCGGCGTCGTCTTCAAGGGCCACCCGGACCTGCGCCGCATCATGCTGCCGGACGACTGGGTCGGTCATCCCTTGCGCAAGGACTACAAAGAGCAAGGCGCCTGGCACAACATCTCGACCACGCGGGAGAGCCCGCTCGAAGGGTACATCCGCATCGACGACTTCAAGAAGAAGGCCGCCGACGCCGCAGCAGCGCAGGTCGCAGCAGCCGCTCCCAAAAAGGAAGTGCTGCAATGAAGCCGCTCGAAGTCCCGACGATGGACATGGAGAACAAGGAAGTTCTCCGCCGCATCGAGATCACGGGCGACATGCTGCTCAACATGGGCCCGCAGCACCCCTCGACGCACGGGGTGATCAACTTCCTCGTCCAGACCGACGGCGAAGTGATGAAGCGGGCCATCCCGGAAGTCGGCTACCTGCATCGGTCGCTGGAGAAGATCGGCGAGCGCTGCACCTACAACGGCTACATGCCGTACACCGACCGGGTCGACTACATCGCCGCCATGTGCGCGAACCAGGGCTGGGCCATGGCGGTGGAGCGGCTGCTCGAAGTGACGGTGCCGAAGCGGGCCGAATACTGCCGCGTCATCGCCTGCGAGCTGAACCGCATCTCGAGCCACCTCATCTCGGTCGGCACCATGGCCATGGACGTCGGCGCGGTGACGCCGTTTCCCTATGCCCTGCGCGAGCGCGAGTTCATCAACGACCTGCTCGAGGAGCTGTGCGGCGCGCGGCTGACCTACAACTACCTGCGCATCGGCGGCGTCGCTTTCGATCTGCCTTCGAACTTCGAGGAGAAGCTCGGCACCTTCCTCGACCACTTTGAGAAGATCATCGACGAGTTCAATAGGCTCATCACCTACAACGAGATCTTCGTCAAACGGCTCGCCAACCTCGCCCCCATCTCCCGCGAGATGGCCATCGACTACTGCCTGGTGGGCCCGAACCTGCGCGCGAGCGGCGTCAACTTCGACGTCCGCAAGGACCTGCCCTATTCGGTCTATCCGGAGCTGCAGTTCGACGTGCCGCTCGGCCGCGGCGAGCAGGGTTCGACCGGCGATTCCTGGGACCGCTTCTGGTGCCGCGTCGAGGAGATGCGTCAGTCGTGCCGGATCCTCCGCCAGTGCATCGCGCAGATTCCGAAAGACGGCGAGATCATGGCCAAGCTTCCCCGCAAGCTGAAGCCGCCCGAGGGTCTCGAGGCCTACTCGCGCATCGAGAGCGCGCGCGGCGACATGCAGTACTACGTGGTCGCGGGCGGCGGCGAGAACGCCTACCGGGTGAAGATCCGGACCGGCAGCTTCACCGCCATGGGCATCATCGACATCCTCTCCCGCGGCCTGATGATCGCCGATCTCGTCGCCCTGATCGCTTCCTTGGACGTCGTCGCCCCGGAGATCGACCGTTAATGCAAGCCTGGCTCGACAGCCTGATTCGCGGATGGGGCCACGACCCGGCCACCTGGCCCTGGACGCAATTCGTCTATCTCGCGTTCATGGGCGCGATCTCGTTTTTGGTCATCAACTTCGCCGCCATCACCGCCGGAATTTTTTCCTGGGCCGAGCGCCGCGTCGCCGCCCGCATGCAGAGCCGCGTCGGCCCGAACCGCGCCGGCCCCGGCGGCTTTCTGCAGTGGATCGCCGACGCGGTGAAGCTGCTCTTCAAGGAAGACCTGGTCCCCGACGAGTCGGACAAGTTCCTCTTCCGCATCGCGCCCTACTTCATGATGGTGGGCTTCGCCTGCGTGTTCGTCGCGCTGCCGTTCAGCCACCGGCTGATCGTGGCCGACATGAACATCGGCATCTTCTACATCCTCGCCGTCACCGCGCTCATCGTCGTCGGCATCATCATGAGCGGCTGGTCGTCCAACTCGAAGTGGTCGCTCTTCGGCGCCATCCGCAGCGCCGCGCAGATCATCTCCTACGAAATCCCGGCCGGCATGGCGCTGATGATCCCGGTCCTGCTCGCGGGCTCGCTCAGCACCCAGAGCATCATCCGCGCGCAGGGGGGCTGGCCATGGCAGTGGTTCATCTTCGACAACCCGGCCGCCACCGTCGCGTTCGTCATCTACTTCATCAGCGCGCTCGCGGAGGGAAACCGCACTCCCTTCGATCTTCCCGAGGCGGAATCGGAGCTGGTCAGCGGTTACAACACCGAATATTCGGGCATGCGCTTCAGCTACTTCTTCCTCGTCGAATGGGGAAACATGTGGATCATGAGCGCGCTCGCCGTGACCATGTTCTGCGGCGGCTGGAACCTGCCCGGGCTTTCGCCTGAGCACTTCGACCGGCTGACCGGCGGCATCGCGGTCGTGGCTGAGCTCTCCTCGCTTTTGCTCTTCGCTCTCAAGACGCTGTTCTTCGTCTTCATCGTCATGTGGCTGCGCTGGACCCTGCCGCGCATCCGCGTCGATCAGATGATGAACATGTGCTGGAAATACCTGGTGCCCGCCTCCTTCGCGGGAGTGCTCTTCGTCGCCTTCTGGATGCTCGTCGTCCACGCCGCGCCCTGGCTCGGCGTCGTCATGCGGGTGGTGTTGACCGCTGGCGGAGCGGCGGTCACGGCCATGTTCGTGATGCGCACGCTCAAGAACATCCGCGACACCGGCGACAAATTCGACTTCACGAGCAACTGGTGACCAACCGACATGGCTGAAACGCAGATCCCACCTTCGCAAACTCCCGGAGCCTTCGGCGCGTACCTGAAGAACGTACGCGATACGACCAAGAGCTTCTGGGAAGGCATGAGCGTCACGCTCAGCTACATGTTCCGCAAGCCGATGACGTCGCAGTACCCGGACCGTGTCCCGGTCCCGGTGCACCAGACCATTCCGGCGCGCTACCGCGGCTTTCTCGAAGTGGACATGGACATCTGCACCGCGTGCCAGGCTTGCGAGCGCGCGTGCCCGATCAGCGTCATCAACATCGATACCGTGAAGGGCGACGGCAAGACGAAGCCGAAGCTCGCCATGGAGCGGTTCGACATCGACATCGGCAAGTGCATGTACTGCGGGCTCTGCGTCGAGCCCTGCCCGACCGGCGCCATACAGCACACCCGCGAGTTCGAAGGCGCGGTGATGCACTTCGACAACCTGGTCCTGCGTTTCGTGCCCGACCCGGTGGCGCCGTGGCCCGCCTACAAAGTGCCGAAAGGCTCGGAGGCGTTCCCGCGCCGGCCTCTCGGGGAAATCACCCGCGCGCTCTTGAAGAAGTGGGACGCGCCGCCGCCGCCGTTCCCCTCCAAGGACGAAGTCTCGAAGGATCACGGGAAGCCCAAGGCGGGCGCGCTCGACCCCGCGGCCATGGGCCGGCAGCTCGCCGCCAAGGCGTTGGAAGTCAAGGCGGACAAGCCGAAGTTGCAGAAGGTGCTCGAAGAGGCCATGGCCGGCACCGACTGCGGCGACTGCGGCTACGCCGACTGCTTCGGCTATTCGAACGCCATCGCCCAGGGCAAGGAGTCGAGCACCGAGAAATGCGCTCCGGGCGGCGCCGACTCGAAGGCGATGCTCGAGACCATCCTCGTCACGCTCAAGACCGGCACGCTGCCGATGGAAGCCAAAGCGGAAGCGCCCGCGGGAGCACCGGCAGCGCCGATCGTCTCCGAGCCGGAAGCTCCGGCGGGTCCGCCGCTCGCGCAGACCTTGAGCAAGGACGAGCTCTACAAGGTCGTCTACGACGCCATGGCCGGAACCGATTGCGGCGACTGCGAATACCCCGATTGCGAAGGGTACTCGAAGGGCATCGTCTACGAGGGCCAGGCGGATCTGGGACGGTGCGCGCCCGGCGGCGAAGACACCCGCGCGAAGCTCTTCCAGATCATGCTAGGCACGAAGCCTCCGCCACAGTAGAGTGCGCGCGCGTCGCTCGTCAGAGTGACAGAGTGTGACAAGCTGACGCACTTCGCCCGCAGGGGCGAACATCCGGGAGGCTTCGACGAAGGTGGCAAGTCCTCTGCGCGGCTATCTGTTGCGGCTCCTGGTCTTGTTCGTGGGGCTATTGGCCATCGTCGTCGCGGGCGGATTGCACGCCTTCGGCCACCTCGGCCTCGCTGCGACCTTGTTCATCGAGTACGCGGCCGTCACCTGCGTGGTGTGGGGCCTGAACGGCTTCATCTTCCGCACCGTCCCGCTCTCGGGCTTTTTGCTCCTGGTGTTCTCCGCGGGCGCGTTCGGCGTCCTCTTCCTGGTCGCGTTCCTCTTGCGCAAGGTGTTCGGCCCGTTCCTCGCCGGGGCGGCCGAGAGCGGCGTGGGGTTCATTCATCTCGTCGATCTCGCTTTCTATCTCTTCGCCTTCATGACGGTTCTGGGCGCGGCCGGCTGCGCGTTTTCGCGCAACATCATCTACTCGGCGTGGTCGCTCCTCTTCGCCTTCATGGGCGTGGCCGGGCTCTACGTCTTTCTCGGCGCCGACTTCCCGGCGGTGGCGCAGGTGCTCATCTACGTCGGCGGCATCCTGGTGCTGATCCTCTTCGCCATCATGCTCACCAAGCAGATCGGCGAAGACCCGAAGCTGACCAACGCCCACCTCGCCTTGCCGGTCGGCGCTGCTCTCGGCGCGGCCACCGTCGGAACGCTCACCTACATGGCGGTGATGGCGCCGTGGAAGCTGGTCGAAAGTCCCAGCTTCGACCCGGTCAGCGCGCGCTTGGGCGTCGCCTTCCTGACCGACTACCTGTTGCCGTTCGAAGTGGTTTCGGTCGTGCTGCTCGCCGCGCTGGTCGGCTCGGTCATCATCGCGCGCAAGGAAATCAAGGAAACGTCCGACTCGGTGTCCCCATGAGCTCGATTGGCCTTCCCCACTTCCTCGTCGTCGGCGCCTGCCTGTTCTCGCTCGGAATGATCACGGTGATCACGAGGCGCAACGCGGTCGGCATCCTGATGGGCGTCGAGCTCATCTTGAACGCCGCCAACGTCAACTTCATCGCCTTCAATCATTTCGTCGGACCGCCCGGAACGCTGGCCGGGCAGGTGTTCTCCATCTTCGTGATCGTGCTCGCGGCGGCGGAGGCGGCCATCGGGCTCGCCATCGTCCTCGCCATCTACCAGACCTTCCGCACCATCGACGTCCAGGCGACCGATCTCTTGCGCGAATAAAGCTCAATGGAACATACCGCATCCGCCGAAACCGCAGAGGTCGTCGTCCACGCCGTGCAGGTGTCGTGGCTGTGGCTGATCCCGCTCTTTCCCCTGATCGGTTCGGCCATCAACGCCTTTCTGGGAAAGCGCATCCAGGACCGGCTCGGCAAGCGGGCGAACCACGGCATCGCCATCACCGCGATGGTGCTCTCCTGCATCGTTTGCGAGCTGGTCTTCTGGATCAAGATGTTCCCGGCCGAGCCCTCGCAGCGGTTCCTCGAGGACCACCTCTGGACCATGTGGCAGAGCGGCGCCTTGAAGGTCGATCTCTCCTTCGGCATCGACCCGCTCAGCATGATGATGACGTTCATCGTCACGCACGTCGCGACGCTCATCCACATCTACTCGACCGGCTACATGGCCGACGAGCCCGCCTATTGGCGGTTCTTCATGTGGCTGAACCTGTTCGTCTTCTCGATGTTGCTGCTCGTGATGGGAAGCAACTTCGTGGTCATGTTCTTCGGCTGGGAAGGCGTCGGCCTCTGCTCGTACGGGTTGATCGGCTTCTGGTACGAGGACGTGGAGAAGGCGAAGGCGGCGATGAAGGCGTTCGTCGTCAACCGCTTCGGCGACTTCGGCTTCATCATCGGCCTCTTCGTGCTCTT
>DASXHM010000261.1:0-10365 GCA_036488495.1 Myxococcales bacterium
GCGATGCGCCGGTACCACTGGATGGTCTGGTTGAGATCGTCGAGCAGCGCGTCCGACGGCGCCTGAGGCGCGTCGGCGCGCGCTGCGAACGCGAGCAGGATGAGCGCGGCAATGCGTTTCAAACGAACCTCACGGGATCAAAAGCAGCTTCCCGCTCGTCTCCCGCGACGCGAGCATCGTCTGCGCCTTGGCCGCTTCCGCGAGCGGCAGCGCGGCGTCGATGCGCAGCTTCAAGTCTCCCCGCTGAATCGCCGAAAGCACCGCGCCAGCGCGATTGAGCAGCTCCTCGCGGGTGGCGACGTAGCTCCCGAGCGTCGGTCGGGTCACGTACAACGAGCCGCTCTGCGCCAGGACCTGCAGGTCGAAGGGCGGGATGTTCCCGCTGCTCATCCCGAACAACACCAGCATGCCGCGCAGCCGCAGGCACTTGAGCGACTTTTCGAAGGTGTCCTTGCCGACCGAGTCGTAGACGACGTGCACGCCTTGGCCGGCGGTGATGCGCTTCACCTCTTCGGCGAAGTCCTGGGTCTTGTAATCGATGACGTCGGCCGCTCCGGCCTTGCGCGCGAGTTGCCCCTTCTCCGGGCCGCCCGCGGTGCCGATCACGTGCGCGCCGGCGCGCGAGGCCAACTGGCAGAAGAGCTGGCCGACGCCTCCGGCCGCCGCGTGGATGAGGCAGGCGTGGCCCGGGCGGAGGGGGAAGGTGTCGTTGACGAGGTAGTGCGCGGTCATGCCCTGCAGCATCGCCGCGGCTGCGCTCTTGGAATCGACGCCGTCCGGGACCGGCACGAGCCGCGCAGCCGGAATCGACTGGTGGGTCGCGTACGAGCCGAGCGGACCGGCCCAGGCGACGCGCGCGCCGGGCTTCAAGTCGGTCACGCCCGGACCCACCGCCTCCACCACGCCGGCTCCTTCCTGGCCGATGGTGAAGGGCAAGGGCAATTTGTACGCACCGGCGCGCTGGTAGATGTCGATGAAGTTCACGCCCGCGGCTTCCACCTTCACCAGCGCCTCGCCTTGCGCGGGCTTGGGGGTGGGCAGCTCTTCGAGCTTCAAGACCTCGGGACCGCCGGGGGAATGGACGCGGATGGCTTTCATGACGGTGCTCAAAGCCATGCGCGGGCGCCGCAGTCAACCGCGGCGTCCGCGCCTCGTCTGTTGGTCGCGGCCCCCGTAGGCGGCTTGGCGACCACGCAGTTGGCCGTGCGTCAGACTACCGGCTGTAGCGGTAGGAATACCCGCGCTGCCGGAGGAGCGCCTGCCTGCGGGCCAGCTCCCGCTCGTGCTCGATGCGCAGCCGCTCGCGGGCGCGGAAATCGCGCGAGGCGTAGCCGTAGAAGTAGCCGCTCGGCTGGACGGTCACCACCTGAGGAGCGCACGGCTCGGCCGCATTGGCCGCCTTGGCGCCGAAGGTGAGGGCCGAAAGGGAAAGTCCGAGGGCCGCGATGCCGATTCCGATGCGCTTCATGACGTCCTCCTTGAGTGGTTGCTGCGTTCGGAGATGTGACCGCGCCAGGCCGCCAGATATTTGCTACGGCAACATTTAGCAAAACAACGACCCGCACGGCATCCGAGGCGTTCCTGTCCGACGTGGACCCCACGCAGCGCGATGCGGACGCGCAGCGGGGTGCGTTTTGCGCGAGTGGCCGCGGGTCAGAGCGTCATCAGCACCGCGCCGGCCGCGACCAGCGCCGCGCCCACCGCGGGCGCAATCCGCGGGCGCTCGCCGATGACCCAGGCGAGGAGAAGCGCGAACAAGACCGAGGTGTTCCGCAGCGTCAAGACGAACCCCGCGCCGCCCTGGGCCAGGGCCTCGATGAGGATGAGGAAGCTGCCGCCGCAGAGCGCCCCCATGCCGGCGAGCTTCGCCGGCGCCGACCGGAACAAGCCGAAGGCGGTCCGCCGCCCCGCCCTGCCCGTCCGCAAAAGGCTCAGCGCGGTGGAGAACGCGAGCGAGACGGCGAACACCGACGAAGGCGCCCCTCCTTCGTCGAGCGCGGCTTTGTAAGCGAGATGGTAGGAGGCGATGGCCAGCGCGCACAGAGAAGCCCAGAGCGTCGCTTGCAGCGGCATCGCGCTCGCCCGTCCGAAGCGCCAGTCGGAGACGACGAGCCCGCACAGGACCGCCACCGCGCCCAGCGCGCCGACCGTCCCGAGCTGCTCGCCGAAGAGCAGGATCGACAAGGGATAGACGACCAGGACCGCCCCGCCGCGCGAGATGGTGTAGACGGGCCCGAGCGGCCCGCGCTCGAGCGCCCGGGCGAGCGTGACGAAGTAGATCTGCTCGAACAACCCGGCGACGAGCGCCGACAAAAGCGACGCGCGGGTCGCGAAATGCGCAGTGCCGGCCAGCGATGCCCGGACGACGGCGACGGCGATCGCGAGAATGGCGGCGATGGCCACCGCGGCGATGAGCGTTCTGTCCTTGTCCCGCTCGCGCTTCAAGAGCGCGTTCCAGGAGGCGTGCAGGAACGCGGAGAAGAGGACCAGTGCGACGATCATCAAGGACCGCGCAGCTTACGCGCGCGGCTGATCGCCTCCCAGTATTCTTTGCAGGCAGTTGCCGAGCCGGGCCATCCCTTCGAAGATCAGCTCCGGCGGTCGATTGGAGAAGTTCAGCCGCAGCGTCGTCCGATCCGGATCACGCGGATAGAAAGGGGCGCCCGGGACGAACGCCACCCGGTCGAGCATTGCCTGCTGCAGCAGCTCCTGCGCATCGAAGCCGGCGGGCAGTTTCGCCCAGACGAAGAGGCCGCCGTCGGGTTCGGTCCAGGTGGTGCCGCGCGGAAGGCTGCGCGCGCAGGCGGAGAGCATGGCCGCGAGCCGCTCCCCGTAGAGCGCCCGCAGCTTTGCGAGGTGTCCGTCGTAGTCGAAGGTGGCGAGCATCCGCGCGGTCGCCGTCTGCACCAACTGTCCGCTGTGCAGATCCGCGGCCTGCTTGGCGATGACCAGCGCGCGCACCATCCGCTCGTCCGAGATGGCGTAGCCGAGCCGCAGGCCGGGTGCGAGCGTCTTCGAGAACGAGCCCAAATGGATGACCGGCGCGCGCACGTCCAGGCCCGCGAGCGGCGGAAGCGCGGCGCCGCGATAGCGAAGCTCGCCGTACGGATCGTCCTCGAGGATGGTGACGTTGTGCTCGCGGGCGAGCTCCACCAGCTTCTTCCGCCGCTCGAGCGATAGAGTGGTGCCGCGCGGGTTCTGGAAGGTGGGCACCACATAGATGAGCTTGACCCGCGCATGGCGTAGGAGCGTCTCCAATTCGTCGACGCACATGCCGTCCTGGTCGCTTCCCACCACCGCGAAACGCGCCTCGTAGGTCGCGAACGACTGTAGCGCCGCCAGGTACGATGGCGCTTCCACCGCCACCAGATCGCCCGGGTCGAGCAGCGTCTTCCCCACCAGATCCAGGCCCTGCTGCGAACCGGCGGTGATCAAGACCTGCTCGGCAATGGCGGGAAGGCCTCGCCCCGTCATCCGCTCCGCCACCCAGGATCGCAGCGGCATGTGCCCTTCGGTCGGCCCGTACTGCAGCGCCGCCGCACCATCCTTCGCCAAGACTTCGGCGTGCGCGCGGGCCATCGCCTCGACGGGGAAGGCTTCAGGCGCCGGCAGCCCCCCGGCAAACGAGAGGACGTCCGGCCGCTCGGTCACTTTCAGGATCTCGCGGATGGCGGAGGCCTGCACGTTCGACATCCGGCGGGCGAATTGGATCGGCATGGTCATCGCTCGCTCCTCTGCAGCGGCACCGCCGTCGTTTCCTTGACGGTGGCGAGCACGATGGTGGTGGTGGTGCGGGTCACTCCGGCGAGACGGCGGACGGTGTTGGAGATGAGGTCGTCGAGCGCCTTGGTGTCCTTGGCGACGACCTTCAGCTCGTAGGAGTCGAGCCCCGCCACCCGGTGGCATTCCATCACTTCCGGGATCTGCAGGATGCGCTTGCAGAAGGCGTCGTGGTGGCGGGGATGGGAAATGCGGACGCCGATGAAGGCGCAGATGTCGTTGCCGAGAGCGCGCGGATCCAGCCGGGCGACATAGCCGAGGACGGCACCTGACCCGTCGAGCTTGCGGATGCGGTCGGCGACCGAAGGCTGCGAGAGGCCGACCGCCTGCGCGATCTGCACCTGCGTGGTGCGGGCGTCGCGCTGCAGCAGATCGAGGATCTGATAATCTATAGGATCCATCGCCTATCGTTTATTCTTCGAACGTCAAAAACGCGAAAGAGCTATTTGCATATAGGCAACGCACTCGCTGGGCGTCAAGTAGGCTCGCAACCAGCGCCGTGCGCCGCACGCGTTTCTTGCTCAGGAGAGGACATGCACAAGAGCCGGCTCAGCACCTTCGTCATCGACTGCAAGACCGACGACATCGACAGCGCCACCGAGTTCTGGACCAAGGCCCTCGGGCGCACCGCCAAGCCGATGGAGGACGACCCCGGCTATCGCGAGCTCTCCGGCAGCCGCGACGAGCCGATCCTCCTCATCCAGAAGGTCGAGCACGAGAGCCGCATCCACTTGGACATCGAGGCCGACGATCAGGAGGCGGAGGCGCGCAGGCTGGAGGCGCTCGGTGCGAAGCGGATTGGCTGGGTCAAGCGCTGGTGGGTGATGGAAGCGCCGACCGGACAGCGCTTCTGCATCGTCCGCCCGCAGCGCGGCCCGCTCGACGGCAACGAGTGGCCCTGACCGCTCGAACCCGCGCCGCCGCGATCGCCCATGCGCGACCGACATCGGGTTGCAACGCGAAGGCCCGGGCGGCATTCAACGCGCTTCCACCACGGAGGCCGCATGAGCGTCGAACGTCGCAGGCTGGGCGAATTGGAAGTGAGCGCGCAAGGACTCGGCTGCATGGGCATGAGCGAGTTCTACGGGCAGGGGGACGAGCAGGAATCCATCGCCGCCATCCACCGCGCCTTGGACCTGGGCATCGATTTTCTCGACACCGCGGACATGTACGGTGTCGGCAAGAACGAAGAGCTGGTCGGCAAGGCCATCAAGGGCAAGCGCAACCGCTTCGTCGTCGCCACCAAGTTCGGCAACGTCCGCGGGCCGAAGGGCGAATTCCTCGGCGTCAACGGCCAGCCGGACTACGTGCGCAAGGCCTGCGAGGAATCGTTGCGCAGGCTCTCTGTCGACCACATCGATCTCTACTACCAGCACCGCGTGGACCCGAACGTGCCCATCGAGGACACGGTCGGGGCCATGGCCGACCTGGTCAAGGCCGGCAAGGTGAAGCACCTCGGCCTTTCGGAAGCGTCCGCGCAGACCATCCGCAAGGCTGCCAAGGTGCACAAGATCGCCGCGCTGCAGACCGAATATTCGCTCTGGACCCGGGACGTCGAGGCGGAAATTTTGCCCACCGTGAAGGAGCTCGGCATCGGCTTCGTCGCCTACAGCCCGCTCGGGCGCGGATTTCTCTCCGGCAAGTTCAAGAAGCCGGAGGACATTCCCGAGGGTGACTACCGCCGCATGAGCCCGCGCTTCCAAGGCGAGAACTTCGCGAAGAACCTGGAGCTCGTGGCCAAGGTCGAGGAGATCGCGAAGGAGAAGAAGGTCACCGCTTCCCAGCTCGCGCTCGCCTGGGTCCTCTCGCGCGGGGTGGTTCCCATCCCGGGAACGAAGCGCCGCAAGTACGTGGAGGAGAACGCGCGCGCCTGCGACATCCAGCTCTCCAAGGACGACCTGCAACGGCTGGAGGCGGTCGGGGTCGCGGCGGGGACGCGCTATCCGGAGCACGGGATGAAAGCGGTCAATCGGTAGTCCGAAGGCGGCTTGGCGACGTTCATTGGCGGCCGTGTTAAAGGCGTCCGCTCGTGGACGTCGAACAGCAGGCGCTGATGCTCTCGAACCGGCTGCGGAAGAACTTCCGCAAGCTGCGCGGCCGGTTCGAACAGCAAGAGATCGGCGTCTTTCGCGTCTACGACTGGGACATCCCGGAAGTGCGCGCCGCCGTGGACTGGTACGAAGGCCACCTGGTCGTCGCCGAGTACGCGCGGGCGCAGACGGACGCCTTGCCGTGGCTCGAGCGGATGGGCGCGGCAGCGGCGGAGGCGCTCGAGGTCGAACCGGCAAAAGTGCACTTGAAGAAGCGGCGCGCAGGCGAAAAGTACGAGCGCCTCGCGCGCAAAGGGGAGCGCATCGAAGTGCGCGAGCGGTCCTTACGCTTCCTCGTCAACCTCGACGACTTCATCGACACCGGGTTGTTCGCCGACCACCGCGAGACCCGCGCCCTGGTCGCGCGCGACGCCTCGGCCGGGACGCAAGCCGGCGCGCGCGGCAAGAGCTTCTTGAACCTGTTCGGCTACACCGGCAGCTTCACCTGCGCCGCCGCCAGGGGAGGCGCAGCCGACTCGGTGACGGTGGACGCGTCGCAGGTCTACCTCGACTGGGCCCGCGATCACTTGAAGCTCAACCGAATCGAGGGCGACCACCGCCTCGTGCGCGCCGACGTGCAGGAGTTCTTGCGCGACACCAAGGCGAGCTTCGATCTCTGCGTGCTCGATCCGCCTTCGCGCTCCGACCGCGGCGGCTTCGACGTGCTGCGCGATCACCGCGCCCTGATCGAGGCGGCCTTGCGGGTGCTCAGGCCCTCGGGCTTGCTCTGGTTCGCCACCAACCACCAGCGCTTCGTGCCGCAGCTCGAAGGCCTCGCCTTCGAAGAGCTGACCGCGCGCACAGTCCCGGAAGACTTTCGCGGAACGCCGCACCGCACCTTCCGCATCCGCAAGGGAGAACCATGAGCTTTCTCGACGCCCTGCCCGTCACCATCCTCTACGGCACCCTCAACGCCTTGATCGTCGTCGCCCTGGCGCTGAACGTCAGCTTGAATCGGATGAGCGGCCGGGTCTTCCTCTCCGACCAACCGCCGCCCGAGCTGCACCGCAGGATCCGCGCGCACGGTAACAGCGTCGAATACTTCGCCGTCACCACCTTGCTCCTCGCCTTTCTCGAGCTGCAGCGCGCGCCGTCGTTCTGGCTGCATATCTGCGGAGGCCTGGTTTTGCTGGCGCGCATCGTCCACTCCTTTGCCATGCTGTCCAAATCGGGCTTGAGCGTGCGCCGCGTCTCCGCCACCACCACCTACGCCATCTCGCTCGTGATGGGGTTCTGGTCGTTGTACCTGCGGCTCCGCTGACGGCTCCCTAGATTCCACGCCCGTGGCCAAGGCAAAACGTCCCGCGACGAAGTCCGGCAAGCCGCGCGCCCGCAAAGGCGTGAAGCTGAAGCCGACCGAGCTCGTGCCGGCGCAGCTCGCGCTGACCGAGCTGCCGGCGGAGCTTGCCTCTCTGCGGGACGCCATCGTCGAAGAAGGCGGCGCGGTGCTGGCGGCGTATCGCGAGCCGCTCGGCGGGCACGCGCTCTTCTTTGCCGCGCTTCCGGTCGACAAGGTCGAGCCGACCAGCTTCCAGCGCGACGTCTCGGATGCGCACGTCTTGAAGCTCACCCGGGCCATGGACAAGACGCGCCGCTACCTCGACCCCATCATCGCGGTGCGCGAGAAGGACGGCTTTCGCACCCCCAACGGCGGCCACCGGCTGACGGCGCTGAAGGAGCTGGGCGCGAAGTCGGTCTTGGCGCTGGTCGTCCCCGAGCGCGAGGTCGCCTATCAGATCCTCGCGCTCAACATCGAGAAGGCGCACAACCTGCGGGAGAAGTCCTTGGAGGTGGTGCGGATGTTCCACGACCTCGTCGAGCTCGACGGAGGCCGCAAGGAGACCGACTTCGCACTCGAGTTCGAAGAGCCGTCCTTGGTGACGCTCGGCTTCGGCTACGAGGAGCGGGGCAGGCTTTCAGGTGGCGCGTACGCGCCGATCCTCAAGAAGGTCGACGAATTTTTGCAAGCCCCGCTGCGCGAGACGCTGGAAGAGCGGCAGCGGCGGGCGAAGGTCGTGCTCGAGTTCGACGACGCCGTCTCTCTGGCGGTGGAAAAGCTGAAAGCGCGCGGATTGACCTCGCCGTATCTGAAAGCGTTCGTGGTGGCGCGGGTCAATCCCCTGCGCTTCATGAAAGGCAAGCCGCCGCCTTTCGACGAGCTGTTCGCGACCATGACCCGGCGGGCAGCCGGAATGGATCCGGCCAAGATCCGCAGCGAGGACCTGGCCAAGAGCGGTGGAGCGCCCGACGAATCGGCGACGTAGCGAGCGCTGCCGCTGATCGTCTGCCGGGGAATGCTACGTCGGCGAACCGATGGCCGAGGTTTTGAATCGTACCTACCGTTTCCTTTCGGAGAGGACGGACATGGGCGTCACAGCGGTGGGCAAGGACACGTTCGGGGCGGCCGTCGAAAAGGGCGGCATCGTGCTGGTCGACTTCTGGGCGCCCTGGTGTGGGCCGTGCCGCGGCTTCGCCCCCGTCTTCGAACGGGTAGCGGAGGCCAATCCGGACGCTCAGTTCCTCAAGATCAACACCGACGAGGAGCAGGAGCTCGGCAATGCCTTCCAGATCCGCAGCATCCCGACACTGATGATCTTCCGCGACAAGGTGCTGCTGTTCGCGCAGGCGGGCGCCCTCCCCCAAGCCGCCCTCGAAGAGCTGCTCGCGAAGGTGCGCTCGCTCGACATGGAGCAGGTGCGCGCCGACATCGCCCGGCAAGAAGCCGAAGGCCCGTCAGACGACGAAGAAGAAGCGTCCGAGGACGCGCAGCCGAGCTAAGGCTGGAGCCGCTTTTTCACCGCCGCCACGATCTGCTGCTCGTCGGGAAAGCTGAACAGCGATTTCTCGATCACCTTCTCGCCGTCGATGCTCACCGTGAATTGTCCCGACCTGCCGACCAATAACTCGGCGTCGACCCCCAGCTCCTGCTTCAGCGCGGCCGCCGCCCGGGCGGCCCTCGGTCTGTAGCCTCAGCTATTGCAATAATGAATCGTGACCATAGAGCCAATCTATAACCCGCGAATCGATTGCGCTCAAGCTTCATCCATGGAGTGCCATGATCACCCTGCGCAGAGCGGACGACCGGTTCCACACCCAGATCGGGTGGCTCGATTCCCACCATACCTTTTCATTTGCCGACCATTATGACCCGCGGCACATGGGCTTCCGCTCGCTGCGAGTGATCAACGACGACACCGTCAAACCGGCCAACGGCTTCGGCACCCATTCGCACCGGGACATGGAGATTGTCACGGTGGTCTTGGACGGCGTCCTCCAGCACCAGGACTCGACCGGCGGCGGCGGCCTCATTCGCCCGGGCGAAGTGCAGCGCATGACCGCTGGAAGCGGCGTGCGCCACAGCGAGATGAATCCCTCGCCCAAAGAGGCGGTGCGCTTCCTGCAGATCTGGATCCTGCCCGAAAGCGCTGGCCTCGAACCGAGCTACGAGCAGAAGAGCTTTCCGCTCGAGGGCCGGAAGAACCGGCTGCAGCTCCTCGCCTCTCCCGACGCCAAGGACGGCGCGGTGCGCATCCACCAGGACGCGGCGCTGTATGGCACCGTGCTCGAGAAGGGCGCTGTCGACTTTGCGCTGAAGCCCGGGCGGCACGCGTGGGTGCAGGTCGCGAAGGGCAACGTGCAGCTCAACGGGCAAGAGCTCCATGCAGGCGACGGGGCGGCGGTGTCCGACGAACGATCGCTGCGCCTCGAAGGCGACGGCGAAGTCCTACTGTTCGACCTCGCCTGAGGTGCGTAGCTTTGCGGCCATGCTCGCTCTCCTTCTCGCCAGCCTGGCCGCGGCGCCCCTCTCGCTCCACGGCACCGAGGGCGATGCCCAGGCGTTCACCTCGCTGACCGATCTGTCCGGAAAGCCGCTGGCAGACGGCCGGTACACGCAATCGGTCGAGAACGGCATCCTGCACATCGAGTCCCGCTACGACTTTCCCGGCGGCCGCGTCGCCATCGAGCGCGCGGCCGTGCGCCTCCACCCGCTCGCCCAGGAGAGCTGGAGCTGGGACGAGAAAGACGGAGAGACGCCCGTCCGTCACTTCGCCATCGACTTCAAGACCGGCGACGCGACCGGCAAGCACTTCGACAAGAACGAGCACTGGGAGGAGCATTTCGACGTCAAGCTCGGCGAGGCGTGGGCCGGCATCGCCTTCATCGAGGTGGTCAAAGCGCTGCGCGACGAGCTGCCCGCGGGGCAGAACGCCGAAATCACCGCCATCGCGATGACGCCGAAGCCGCGCAAAGCCACCGTCCAGGTCATCCACGACGGCGCCCAGCGCATCGAGATGGCCGGCCGCAAGATCGACGCGGACAAGTTCACCATCCACCCCGAAATTCCGGCCATCGCCAAGCTCTTCATCAAGGTGCCCGACCAGGCCATCTATCTCGTGGCGGGAAAGCCGTCCGCGTTCTTGCGCTACGAGGGGCCTTTTTGCGAACCGTCGGATCCGATCATCCGGGTGGACCTGATCGCCTCGCCGCCCGCGAA
>DASXHM010000270.1:0-3591 GCA_036488495.1 Myxococcales bacterium
GCTCCCCAGCGCGAGCGGAACATCACCCGCGATGCGGCGATGGAGTACGCGGCGAAGCACGGCATCGAGGTGCCCACCTCGAAAAAGTCGCCCTTCTCCATCGACGAGAACCTCTGGGGCCGCAGCATCGAAGGCGGCGTCCTGGAAGGCCCGGAAATGGAGCCGCCCGAGGCTGCCTTCGGCTGGACCAAGAGCATCGACGATGCGCCGGCAACTCCGGCCTACCTCAAGATCGGGTTTCAGAAGGGCCTGCCGGTGACGGTCAACGGCGAGAGCATGGGCCCCGCCGCGCTCATCGCCAAGGTGGGGCAGATCGCGGGGGACAACGGCGTCGGCCGCATCGATCTCATGGAGGACCGGGTGGTCGGCATCAAGAGCCGCGAGACGTACGAGTGCCCGGCCTCGGTGGCGCTGATCGCGGCGCACCAGGATCTGGAGCGCTTCACCATCATGGGCGATGCCTTGCGGGTGAAGGCACAGCTCGATCAGCGCTTCGCGCAGCTCACCTACGAAGGCTTCTGGTTCTCGCCCTTGCGGCTCGCGCTGCAGGCGTTCAACGACCAGCTCGCCCAGACGGTCGACGGCGAAGTGACGCTCAAGCTCTACAAGGGCTCGATGCGCGTCGTCGGCCGGACTTCGCCGCACGGCCTCTACAACCACGCGCTCAGCACCTACGGCACCGCGGACAAGTTCGATCACCGCGCAGCCGAAGGGTTCATCCACCTCCTCGGGTTGCAGTTGCAGGAGTTCAGCCGCCAGCACGGCGGAATCGACAAGTGACCATCGTCGGCGCGGGCGCGGCTTCCGGCGGGGCGCAGCTCTTGCCGGAAGTGCTCGCCTTTTCCAGCTCGCTGCCCTTCGACAAGGCGCTCTTGCGCGAGGACGTGACCGGCTCGCTGGCGCACCTCGTGATGCTGGCGCGGCAGGGAATCGTGCCCCGGGAAAAGGCGGAGGCAATCCGCGCGGCGCTGCTCCGGGTCCTGACGGATTCGCCGGCGCTGCCGGACGACGAAGACGTGCACATGGCGGTGGAGACGCTGCTCGCGAACCAGCTCGGCGAAACCGCCGGGATGCTGCACACCGCGCGCTCGCGCAACGATCAGGTCGCTCTCGACCTTCGGCTGCACGTGCGCGAGCAGGCTGCGCTCGCCCTGCAGGAGATCTCGCTTCTGTTGCGCGACCTGTCCGTCCGTGCCGCCGCGGAGCGGGAGACGCTCCTTCCCGGCTATACCCATCGCCAGCGCGCCCAGCCGGTCAGCGCCGCGTACTATCTCTGCGCCTGGGGCGCGATGTTCAGCCGCGATGCGCAAGCGCTCGGTCACGTGTTGTCGGCCGTGTCGGAGCTGCCGCTCGGCGTCGGCGCGCTCGGGGGAACGTCGCTGCCCATCGACCGGGAAACGACGCGCGGCCTCCTGCACTTTGGCGGGGTCACCGCGAACGGCCTCGACACGGTTGGGGATCGCGATTTCGCCCTCGACTTCGCCTATGCGGCGGCGCGCGCTCTGTTGCATTCGAGCCGGGTGGCCACCGACGTCATCGACTTCGCCACCGCCGAGTTCGGCTACATCCGGCTCGACGACGAGATCGCGATGGGCTCTTCGATGATGCCGCAGAAGCGCAACCCCGACCTGTTCGAGCTCATCCGCGGCAAGACGGGCCGCGCGGTCGGAAATCTGAACGCGCTCCTGGTGACGGTGAAAGGCCTGCCGGGCGGATACAACCGCGATCTCCAGGAAGACCGGCAGCCGCTTCTGGAAACCGGTCCGCTCTTGATTTCGGTCGTGCGGATGCTGCGGCTCGGGCTTTCGCGGGTGCGTTTCGACGGCGCGCGCGGCCGTGCGGCGCTGCAGGACGGAGCCACCGCCGCGACCGACATCGCCGAGGCCCTCGCAGAGCGCGGCGTCCCTTTCCGCACCGCCTACAAGCTGACCGGCGCGCTGGTGCGCAAGTGCAGCCAGGCGGGCGTCGCGCTCTCGCAGGCTCCGCTGGAGCTGGCCCGGCAGATCGACCCGCGCTTCACCGCCGAAGTGCTCAGCGCTGCCGATGCGGCTGCGTCCGTTTCCCGCAAGCGCAACGCCGGCGGTACGGGGCCTTCGTCCATCGAGCAGCAGATCGAGGCGCTCTCGCGTACCGCGGGCGAATGCGAGGCGGCCGCGGCGGCCGTCCCGCGGCTCGAGCAACTCGTCCGCGAGCTTTCGGAGGCACCCCTGTGAAGCGCGACTTTTTGCGGCTGTCCGATCTGACGAAGGACGAGCACCGCGCCCTCTTCCGGCGGACCCGCGAATTGAAAGCGAAGCGCGCCGCGGGCGAGGTAGTGCGCACCCTGGACGGCCGCTCGCTCCTGCTCCTCTTCGAGAAGGCCTCCACCCGCACCCGCATCTCCTTCGAGGCCGCCATCGGCCAGCTCGGCGGACAGGCCATCTCCCTGCCCACGCAGGACAGCCAGCTCGCGCGCGGCGAACCGCTCGAGGACACCGCCAAGGTCGCCTCCCGCTACGTCGACGCGATCATGTTCCGCACCCACGCGGACGCGCGCCTGCAGACGCTCGCCAAGGCTGCGACGGTCCCGGTCATCAACGGCCTCTCCGACGGTGGCCACCCGGTGCAGGTCCTCGCCGACCTGTTCACCGTCGAGGAGCGCCTCGGCACGGTGCAGGGAAAGACGCTGGCGTTCATCGGCGACTGCGCTTCCAACATGGCGCTGTCGTTCTGCGAAGCCGCGCCCATCTTCGGCTTCAAGCTGAAGCTGGCTGCGCCAGAAGGATATCGCCCGCCTGCCGCAGCGCTACAGGGCGCGACCGTCACCTCCGTTCCAGCCGAGGCCGCCGCCGGCGCGGACGTCGTCATCACCGACGTCTGGACCAGCATGGGACAGGAAGCGGAGAGCAAGGCGCGCTTGAAAGCCTTGGCGGGCTACAGCGTCGACAAAACGCTGCTCGACAAGGCCGCGCCGGACGCGGTCGTGCTGCATTGCCTTCCCGCCCACCGCGGCGAAGAGATCAGCGCCGAGGTCATCGACGGCCCGCGCTCGGCGGTGTGGGACGAGGCGGAAAACCGCCTGCACGTGCAGAAGGCGCTCCTCGAGCTCTTGATCCTCGGCCGCTGACCGCTCCGCGAGGACGCGCCCGCGGGCTCAGCTCGCGAGCAGGCGGACGCGGATTTCGTAGCGGCGGTTCTTCGCCTTCTTCTCGGGCGTATTGTCCGGCTTCACCAGAGGCGCTTCCGAGCCGCGCCCAACCGCGATGATCTCTTTCTGCGGAATGCCCTTCTTGACCAACTCCTTC
The DNA here is from genome assembly GCA_036488495.1 of Myxococcales bacterium. Lineage (GTDB taxonomy): Bacteria > Myxococcota > Myxococcia > Myxococcales > 40CM-4-68-19 > 40CM-4-68-19. The sequence continues at coordinate 3,285 of DASXHM010000270.1, forward strand.
ACGATCTTCGCGGCGCGCTTCTGCGAGAGCGCCTTGTTGGTCTTGGCCTTGCCCGAGCTGTCGGTGTGGCCGCTGACCTCGAACTTGTAGCCGGAGAAGCCGGCGCCATCGATGGTCTTCTTCGCGTCGACCAAGGCGTTGAAGAGATTGTTCACCTTGTCGTCGCAGTTGCCTTCGAATTCGTCCGACCCGCTCTTGAACGCGCACTGGTTCTTGCGCGCCTCGTCGAGCAGCTTCGCGTTGACCTTGTCTTCCACCTGCTTCGCGCCGGCCTTCTTCCCGGCCGAGCGCGCGCCCTGCTCGGCCT
>DASXHM010000285.1:0-22405 GCA_036488495.1 Myxococcales bacterium
TCAAGAGCAGCATCCAATGCCGCGCCTTGGTCTCGCGGGTGCCGTAGGCGATGCGCCGCACCAGCCCCGAGATGCCGTGCAGCGGCTGCGCCGTCCCGAACACCGGCGTCATCGACTGCAGCTCCTTGCGGTGGATGACGCCCGGCCGCGGCTTCATCCGCGCGTAGTGCTCGGGCGCGTGCGGGGCGAGCTTGTGCGGCGCCTGCTCCATCGGCACGCCCGGCCGCTCCGCCTGCGAGACATCCGCTGCCTTCGGTCGATTGTCCTCGTTCATGCCGACGCTCCCGGGGTGAGAACGCACTTGATGCAGTTGTCCTTCTTGTCCGAGAAAGTGTCGTACGCCTTCTGCGCCGCCTCGAGCGGGAAGCGGTGGGTGATGATCCCTTTCGCGTCGATGCGCCCTTCGCGGATGTGCTTCAAGAGGTGCGGCATGTACCGCTTCACGTTGCACTGGTTCATCCGCAGCGTGAGTCCCTTGTTCATCGCGGTGCCGATGGGGATGAGGTTCCAGGGCGGCCCGTAGACGCCGATGATGGAGACGTTCCCGCCCTTCCGAACGGTATCGATGCACCACTGAATCGCGGTCGGCGCGCCGGCCTGCAAGAACAAGGACAGCCCGAGCGCGCGGTGCATCCTGCTGCCTTCCGCTTCCATGCCAACTGCGTCGATGCACACGTCCGGGCCGCGGCCTTCGAACTGGTCCTTGAGGTAGCCGACGATGTCGCCGACCTTCTTGAAATTGACGGTCTCGACTCCTGCGTAGCGGCGCGCGAAATCGAGCCTGTACTCGACGTGGTCGACCGCCACCACCCTGCCCGCCCCGAGGAGCCACGCCGACTTCATCGCGAACAGGCCGACCGGACCGCAGCCGAACACCACCACCGTCTCGCCGCCCTTGATCTCGCCCATCTCGGCGGCCTGGTAGCCGGTGGGGAGGATGTCAGAGAGGAAGAGGACTTCCTCGTCGCCCATGTCGTCGGGGATCTTCATCGGGCCGACCGAGGCGAACGGCACCCGCACGTATTCGGCCTGGCCGCCGTCGTAGCCGCCGGTCGAGTGCGAATAGCCGAAGACGCCGCTCGCGATGTCGCTGCTCGGGTTGGTGGTCTCGCAATTTCCCGAGAGCCCGCGCGAGCAGTAGTAGCAAGTGCCGCAGGAGATGTTGAACGGCACCACCAGCCGATCGCCCTTCTTGATCCCTTGCGCTTGTGGCCCCACCTCCTCGACCACGCCGGTGAACTCGTGGCCGAAGGTGCAGCCGACCCGCGTGTCCGGGACCAGGCCGTGCAAGAGGTGCAGGTCGGAGCCGCAGATGGCGGCGCGGGTGACTTTGAGAATGGCGTCGTGAGGATGCTCGATCCGCGGATCGGCCTTCTTCACGACCTTGACCTTGTACGGGCCTTGGTAGGCGAGCGCTCGCATGGGACCAGTTCCTTGGCGAAAGAAGTCGGCGCCGCTGAAAGTGACAATGGTGAACAGCAGCCGCAAAGCCCCCCCAAGGAAACCTTGACGCTACCCTTCCCTGTAAAGATACAGCAGAAGTGAACGGTCGCTGCTCGGCCGGCGAAAGGAACGCCTCGATGATGAAGCTCGTTTTTGCCCTCGCCGTTTTCGGTCTCGCGAGCGCGGCCCGGGCTGCTCTCCCCACGGGCTTGCAACCGCAGAATCCGGCTGCTCAGCACACACCCCGGCAAGCCGCCCTTCAGGATCGCGCGCCGCACGCCACCAGCCCGGGAGCTCCGCCAGCGACGCCTGAGCCGTTGACCATGGGCGCTCTCGCCCTCGGCGCTGCGGGCATCGCTGCCGCGAAATTGCGCAAGAAGGCGTAGATGGGTCTCACGGTTCTGGCAGCGGTGCACGCGGCGCTCGCGCTGCGCACGGGCGGGCTCACCTACGAGATCCCGGTGGTGATCGCCTGGCTCGGGGTGCTCCTCGTCCAGGGCGAACGGCGCCAAAGCTTGCGGGCCACTTCTGCAGAGCAAGTCTGCGGCACTGCCTGCATCGCGTTCGGCATGGGCGTCGCCGCGCTGTTCTCAGCGAAGTATCGCGCGCCGCTGCGGCTCACCGCGCTCGGCGCCGGCTTTGGCTACCTTCTCGCCAGACATGGGCTGCGCGGCGCCGCGCGGTCGGGCCGTGAGCTGTGTCTGTTGCTCTTGCCGGTACTCGTGCCGCCACCATCGGCATTGCAGGCGGCGCTCGAGCCGCAGTTTCTCTCGGTGCGCTTCACCGCGGTCATTCTCGACGTGCTCGGCCATCCCGCGACCATTGCGGGCGACGTCATTTCCATCCCCGGAGGGGCTGCGCGGGTGCTCGCCGCCTGCTGCGGGCTGAATTCGATGTCGCAGCTCGGTGCCTTGGGCATCCTGGTCGCTTGCTTGTTCGAGATGAGCGCGCCGCGCAAGCTGGCGGTGGTGGTGGCGTCGGTGGTCGCCGGGTTCGCCGCCAACTGCGGGCGGCTCGCGCTCCTCGTCATCCTCTCGCAGCGCGATGTGGAAACGTTCGAGCTGTGGCACGGCACGACGGGTGAGCTGCGGTTCACCTGCCTCGGCCTGGCGGTCGCGAGCCTCGCCTTTTGGCTCGTCGTCCGAGAGCCGGCGCGCGAAACCGCAGCAGCCTGAGCGAGCTGCCTGATTTACGGGAACTTGCCGCTCGCCGAGAGCAGGTCGATGCGGGCCTGCCGCGCGGAGTCCTCCGCGACCAGCGAGGCCGTGTCGGCGTTGCGGGCGCGCTGCTCGGCATCCACCACTTCCAGATCGTTGGTGGCGCCTTCGCGGTAAGCGAGGTTCGTCATGTCGAGCGCCTCGTGCGCGAGCCGCGCCGCCGCCCGCGCCGAGTAGACGCCCTCGTCCGACCGCTTGACCGCGTCGAAGGCGGTGCGCACGTCCGAGCGCGCCTGCCGCAGGATGTTGTCGAGCGCGACCTTGGCTTCGTCGTAGAGCGCGCGGCGCTGCTTCTCCTGACCGTAGCGCGCACCCCCGTCGAAGAGCGGGATGGTCAAGACGAGCTGCGCGGTCCAACCGGTGTGAGGGACGGTGGAGGTGGCCGGGTCCTGGTAGAATGGCTCGATCACCGCCGAGAGCAGCGGCAGGTAGTCGGCGTACGCATCGCGAACGACCCGGCGCGCGGCCTCGGTGCGCTCCTTGCCGACCCGGACGTCGGTGCGCGAAGTCTCCGCCTCCTGCAGCGCGTCGCTGGGGGCGGGCGGATTGGGCAGCGCCAGCTCTTCTTCCACTTCGATGGGGCCGTCCGCCCCGACCAGGACGCCCAGCGCCTCCATTGCCCGGGTGACGTTGGCGAGGGCCGCGGCGAGCTGCGATTCGTCGGTCGCGAGCTCCTGCGCCGCGCGCACTTCGTCGAGCCGGTTGCCGCTGCCCACTTCGAAGCGGGCATGGGCGTCGTCGAGGTGCGCCTTGGCGTCGATGCGGGCCTGCTGATCGATCTCGACCAACCGGTGCTGCGCCATCACCGTCAGGTACGCCCGAGCCGTGGCCACCGCGACCACCCGCTTTGCGTCCTCGAAGGAGAAACGGGCGATGTCCACCTGCTGGCTCGCCTGTGCCCATTGCACCCAGTTGCGCGGCGCCAGGATGGGGACGGTCAAGTTGACGCTGGCGCTGCGCTGGTTCTGGGCGGCGACCAGGACGCCGTTCGAGAAGCGGTCGCCGTCGAGCTTGGTGAGCGCGCCCTGCGCGTTGAGCTGCGGGAGCGCGGGCGCGCGGATCTCCTCGAGGAGGCCTTGGGCGCGGGTGATCTCCGCCTGCGCCTGCAGCGTGTTCGGATTGCGCAGCACCGCGCGGCGCACGGCCTCGCTCAGCGTCAGCTTCTCCGGCTTCTGCTGCAACGGCGCCGGCTCGGGCGGCGGCGGTGGCGCGGCCCTGGGTCTCGGCGGTGGGTAGTCCTGCGCCAGCTTCTGGGCGGCGGGGCTCTGCGCGACCTTCGGCGTAGGCCGTTCTTGCGCCAGCGCGGGGACGGTCAGGAGGCAGGCGGCGAGCACGCTTGTGCGCATGAGAGTGGGCGGTTTTAGTCGAGGCGGGCCGCCAGCGCAATCAGTTGCGATTGCAAACGTCTGTCCGACGAATGTTGCATGTTCTTTCAGCGCGTTGACTGCCGTGGATTGCGCTCGTTACGGTCTTGCGCGCCATGCGATCGACGTTCTGTTTGGTTCTTCCAGCCCTGCTCGCTTGCTCGCGCAAGCCGGCCGCGGCCTTTCGCACCGAGGACGTGACCCGCGGTCCGGTGAGCGAGATCGTCAATGCGACGGGCGACGTCTCGGCCATCATCAGCGTCAACGTCGGCTCGCAGGATTCCGGAATCATCGAGAAGCTGTACGTCGACTTCAACAGCAAGGTGAAGAAGGGCGATCTTCTCGCCACTCTCGATCCGCGGCTGTTCAAGGCCGCGGTCGAGCACGCGCAGGCAAATTATGCCTCCGCGCTCGCCAACGTGGAGAAGGCGCAAGCGGCCTACGACGATTCGGTGCGCATCGCCCGCCGAGACGAGGAGCTGCGCAAGTCGAACTTGATCGCGCAGGCCGACCTCGACACCGCCGTGGCCACCCGCGACGGCAACAAGGCCGCGCTCGCTGCCGCCAAGGCCGCCGTGCTACAGGCCAAGGCGGACGGCGCCACCGCCGAAGCCAATCTCGAGTTCACCAAGATCCGCAGCCCCATCGACGGCATCGTCGTCACCCGCAGCGTCGACGTGGGGCAGACGGTCGCGGCGGCGTTCCAAGCGCCGACCTTGTTCTTGATCGCGAACGACCTGACCAAGATGCAGATCCTCGCCAACATCGACGAGGCGGATGTGGGGAAGGTCCACGAAAATTCGCAGGCGCGCTTCACGGTGGATGCATACCCGGGCGAGACCTTCACCGGCACCATCCGGCAGGTGCGGCAGTCGCCCAATACCATCCAGAACGTCGTCACCTATCCGGCGGTCATCGATGCGCCGAACCCGGACGGCAAGCTGCGCCAGGGCATGACCGCGTCGGTCACCATCGTCGCGGCGCACAAGGATGACGTCTTGCGGGTGCCGAACGCCGGCTTGCGCTGGCGGCCTGACAACGCGCCCGCCGCTGGCCCGGACGTCCCTGCCGCCGGCACCGGTGGTGGCCAACGACCGTCCAGACCGGAGGGGCAAGCTGCAGCCGCGCACGACGGCCACGGCAGGCCCGACGCTCACGCTGCAGGCGGGACTGATGGTCAGGGTGCGGGCGGGACTGACGGTCAGGCCGCAGGCAAGGCCGCGCGGGTCTACAAACTCGTCGACGGCAAGCCTGTGCAGGCCCTGATCCGCACCGGCATCTCGGACGGGCAGCGCACCGAGGTGATGAGCGGTCTCGCCGAAGGCGACAAGGTCATCGTCGGCGCCGACGGCGCTGCGGGTGCGGCGGCCGGCGGCGCGGCCCGCCGCCGAGGACCCTTCCCATGAGTGCGCGAAGGGCTTCGTCATGAGCGACGGCCAGAGCATTGGCGAGCCGGTCGTCGTCGAGGTGCGCGACATCGAGAAGGTCTACGTGATGGGCGACGTGCAGGTGCGCGCGCTCCGCGGCGTCTCGCTCTCCATGCACAAGGGCGATTTCGTCGCGGTGATGGGCGCCTCCGGCTCGGGGAAGAGCACCTTCATGAACCTGGTCGGCTGCCTCGACCGCCCCACGCGCGGCCAGTATTTCCTGAGCGGAACCGACGTGGGAAAGCTCTCGCGCGATCAGCTCGCCCGCGTCCGCGGACAGAAGATCGGCTTCGTCTTTCAAGGCTTCAACCTCTTGCCCCGCACCTCCGCCATCGAGAACGTGGAGCTGCCGATGCTCTACCAAGGCATCGGCTCGAAGGAGCGGCAGACGCGGGCCGCGGAAGCGCTCTCGCGGGTGGGCCTGGGCGACAGGCTCGATCACACTCCCTCGCAGCTCTCGGGCGGCCAGCAGCAGCGCGTCGCCATCGCCCGCGCCCTCGTCAACCGGCCCGCGCTCTTGCTCGCGGACGAGCCCACCGGCAACCTCGACTCGCGCACCAGCGTGGAAGTGATGGCCATCTTCCAGGAGCTGAACGACCAGGGGCTGACCGTGCTCCTCGTCACCCACGAGCCGGACATCGCGGAGCACGCGCGGCGGGTGGTGACCTTCAAGGACGGCCTGGTGCAGACCGACGTGCAGGTCTCGCCGCGGCGGGTGGCGCGCGAGGAACTGGCGAAGCTCGACGCCGAAGACAGGGCCAGCGCATGAACCTCTTCGCCTCTTTGCGGACCGCGCTGCGCGCCTTGCGCAAGAACAAGCTGCGCTCGCTTCTGGCCATGCTCGGCATCGTCATCGCCGTGGGCGCGGTGGTCGCGACCGTCTCCATCGGCCAGGGCGCGCAGGCCAAGGTGCAGAAGCAGATGGAGAGCCTGGGCACGAACCTCCTCATGGTCCTGCCCGGCAGCATCGCCAGCCACGGCGTCGCCACCGGGTCCGGCGCCACCCAGAACCTGACCCGCGACGACGCCACCGCCATCGAGCGCGAACTGAGCTCGTCGGTGGCCGCGGTCGCGCCCATCAACCGCACCGGGGCGCAGGTCGTCTACGGCGATCAGAATTGGTTCACGCAAATCCAGGGATCGACGGCGGCGTTCCTCACCGTGCGGAGCTGGCCGCTCGCCGAAGGCGAGCCCTTCGGGCGCGAGGAGGATGCGCTGGCCGCAAAGGTCTGCATCCTCGGGAAGACGGTGGTGGAGAAGCTCTTCGTCCCGGGAACGCCGGTGATCGGCGAGCAGATCCGGGTCAAGCATGTTCCCTGCAAGGTGATCGGCATCTTGAGCGCGAAGGGGCAGAGCTCGTTTGGCCAGGACCAGGACGACCTCATCCTCATGCCCTGGTCGACGGTGGTGCGAAGGCTGATCGGCACCCAGTCGGATGCGGTGGGCCAATTGATGATTGCCGCCAAGAGCCCCTCGCAAGTGGACGACGCGGAGCGCGACGTGACCGCGCTCCTGCGCCAGCGCCACCGGCTCAACGACCAGGCCGAGCCCGACTTCCAGATCCGAAACCTCGCCGAGATGCAGGACGCGATGAAGCAGAGCACGCAGACCATCGCCACCCTGCTCGCGAGCGTGGCGCTGATCTCGCTGATCGTCGGCGGCATCGGCATCGCCAACGTGATGCTGGTGTCCGTCACCGAGCGGACGCGCGAGATCGGCATCCGGATGGCGGTGGGCGGGCGCGGGCGCGACATCCTCTTCCAGTTCCTCACCGAGGCGGTGGTGCTGGCGAGCGTCGGCGGCGCCATCGGGCTCGGGCTCGGAGTCGTCACGTCCAAATACATGGCGACGCGGTTCGACTGGCCGACGCTCTTGTCCGCGCCGGTGATGGTCGCGACCATGCTGCTCGCGGGGCTCGCCGGAGTGGTGGCGGGGTTCTATCCGGCGCTGCGCGCATCGCGGCTGGATCCAATCGACGCGCTGCGCTTCGAGTAGCGCTCCTTGGTATGACGCTCGCCCTGTGAGGTCCTCTGGCTGGGCGCGGTTTTTCGCATACGTCGCGGTGGCGGCGCTTCTGGCGGTGCCCTGGCGGACGCACGTCGACGATCTGGATGCGCAGATGTACCTGGTCATCGCGCGCAACATCGCGCGAACCGGGCATTGGTTTGACTTGAGCTTCGGACCGGGGTTCTGGCCGCACTTTCGCGAGCACCTGCCCTTCGGCTTCTGGCCGGCGGCCGCGGCCATCCGGGTGCTGGGCGAATGGGCAGTCAATCCGGTCTATGCGCTGTTCACGCTCGGTGCGGTCGCCGCGGCGGCGCGGATTGCCCGGACGCTGCGCGGTGCTTGGGCGGAGATCGCGACCATCCTGCTTCTTGGGACCTGCGAGATCATCTGGCATTACGGCGGCCGGCCTCTGCTCGAACCGCCGCTCTTGTTCTTCGCCACCGCGTCGGCCGCGTCGGCCGCGTCGGCGCTGGAAGGCCGGTGGATCGCTGGCTCCGTGTTCGCTGCTCTGGCGACGCTCGTGAAAGGCCCGTTCGGACTCCTCGGCCTCGCTTGCGCCGGCGTCGTTCGGCATCCGCTCAAGGCCGCGGTTGCGGTGGGTGCGGCCATGTTGCCGGCGGTGGTGTTCTTGATCGCGGATCCTGGTGGCGGCTGGCGCGAGCATTACTTTCGCGGCCAGGTTTTGGGCTCGGCCTCGGGCTTGCGCACCGATGGCATTGCACTCTGGTGGTTTCCCTTTGCCGTCGTCGCCGGGCGGTTCTGGCCCGGATTGCCGTTCACCCTCGCCGGCCTGTGGCAGGCGCGCCGCGTTGTCCGGCTGCGGCCGCTTGCCTTCACTTGCATCGCGGTGACCGCGCTCTTGTGCCTGCCGGCGCGGAAGTGGGGAAACCATACCTATGTCGTGTTTCCGCTCCTGGGCGCGCTCGCCGGGTGCGCGGCGGCAGGCCTCCTCGAGCGCTTGCGGCTGTTGCCTTTTGCGGTCGCTGTCGTTGCCTGCGGATTTCTCGCCTCCAATCTGGGAGCGCGGATCATGCGCGCACCCTGCCCGTTCTCGACCTCGCTCGCAGCGCCGCTCGATGAGGTGCCGCCGCGCTCGCCGATCCTCGTCGTCGCGAAAGTCCCCGATGACGCCGCGGTGGCGGAGCTGGCGGCGGAGCGCGATCTGGATCCGTTTCCAGCCGCGGAGTTGCCGCCCGAGGGCCCGTACCATTTCGCCGTCGCCCGCGAGGGAACGAAACCGGTCGCTTCGTGGAACGTGCGCGCCCGCGGAGGCGGCTGGCTTTTCCTGCAGCGCTGACTATCGGGAGTCGGCGGTGCGCGCGTTCGGGTGCCGCAGAAGCTGCGTTCGCAGCGGCGGCGAGCGCTTGACGATCTCCTGCTTGAGGAGGTGCGCGATGAGCTGGCCCGGCGCCGCCGACCAGCGGGAGAGGTTCTGCACGAAGAGCGTGGACGAATAGGTGCGGCTGCAGAGAAGCGCGGCGGTCTTGCCGTCGACGGGCACCCCGGCGAGGAGCGACAGGCAGCGCCCTTCGCTCTTGACGATGACTTCCACACGTTCGTCGGCATCGGCCTGCGCAAAGCGAGAGCGGAGCAACTCACGGGCCGCGCCTTTGGTCTGCTCGGGCAAGTCGCGCGAGACGGCGAGCTTGAATTGCTCGAGGCTGCGCCGGCTGCCGAACAGCCGCCGCAAGAGCGCCGGCGAGAGCTGGGGATTGCGCAAGAGGGCCCGGCGTACGCCGCCGTCGGCGGCGAACGCCGACCGGGAGCAGAGCGCCTCCAACCCTTGCGGCGTTCGATGGTTTGCGGCGACGAGCCGGGCTTGGACGAGGCCGAAGCGCTGGTTCTCGAGGAGCGACTGGATGACCCCGGCGAGCGGGTCGAAGCAGAGAGCGGAGAGGTCGGGGTCGATTGCGCCTTTGGCGAGCGCGGCGCGCTCTTCGGAGGTGAGCTCGCGCAGCCCGGTCTCATAGCGCTTGCGGTGGATGCCTTCGCCCGTCGGCGCGGCTGCGTCCGGCTCGGCCGGGTCGGCACTGGATTCGGCCTCGGGCGCAGCGCGGTCGGATTCGCCGTCGGATGGCGCACGGCCGGTTTCGGCGTCGGTCGTCGCACCGGCCGTTTCGGCGTCCGGCGTGGCGCGGTCGCTTGAGGGGCGTGCCACTGCGCCGTGGGCGACGAGCTTGTCGAGGACGACCCCGATGCTCGCTGCCGGAAGGCCCGTGACCTGCGAGATGCCGTGCAGATCGGTATTGCCGTCCAGCCGCGAGGCGACGAAGCCTTCTTCCGGCGTCAGCGGAAGCCCGCGCAGGTCGACGCCGGGTTTGAGGACGGGCTTCCACGCTTCCATGGCGGCGCAATTCCACCACGAACCGCCCCGCGGCGAGAAGGCGCCGCCACCCCACCTTGGCCCACATCCGTGCAGGCAGGCGCTCGCTGCGTGCGCCCGCCAGAGGGCCTAGTTTAGCGCATGAACCGTCGAACCCTTTCGTTCGTCGCGGGTGGGGCCGGCTTTGCCATCGGCCTGCGCCACGCGCTCGCGCTGCGCTTCTTCGAGGACAAGGTGGTCGCGATCACCGGCGGCTCGCGCGGGCTCGGCCTCGTCATCGCGCGCGAAGTCGCCCGTCACGGGGGAAGGCTCGCCATCTGCGCCCGCGACTCGGCGGAAGTGGAGCGCGCCATCGCCGAACTCTCCGCCACCGGCGCGCAGGTCATGGGCGTCGCCTGCGACGTGAGCGAGGAACCGCAGGCGCGCGCCTTCATCGAGTCGACGCTGCGCCGCTTCGGCAGGATCGACGTGCTCCTGAACGTCGCCGGCATCATCTCCGTCGGCCCGCTCGAGTCGATGGGCGCAGACGACTTCTACGAAGCGATGGAGGCGAACTTCTACGGCCTGATGCACACCTCGCTCGCGATCCTGCCGCACCTTCGGGCGCGGCGCGCCGGCCGTATCGTCAACATCACCTCCATCGGCGGGGCGGTGGCGGTGCCGCACCTCTTGCCGTACAGCGCCTCGAAGTTCGCCGCGGTCGGCTTCTCGCACGGGCTCGCGGCGGAGTCGGCGCGTTACGGCATCTCGGTCACCACCGTCATGCCCGGCATCATGCGGACCGGATCGCACGTCAACGCCCTCGTCAAAGGACAGCGCGAGCTGGAAGGGGCGTGGTTCTCGGTCTCCGCCTCGTCGATGCTGACGTCGTCGTCGGCAAAGCGGGCGGCGCGCAAGATCCTCCGCGCCTGTGCGCTCCGGCAGCGCGTCGTCTACGTCGGGTTTGGGATGAAGCTCGCCCATCTCGCGCTGGTGGCGGCGCCCGGCATCGTGTCCCGCGCGATCGGGTTGGCTTCGCGGCTCCTGCCCGAACCGGGCGGCGCCGGTCCCGAGGCCATGGCCGAACCGGTGTGGAAGTTCGACGTGCCCGCCGCCAAGGCCGGCGAGCGCGCCTCGCGAGAGAACAACGAGCTGCAGCCTTAACTCTTCAGCGCGACGTGCAGGTCGAGCCAGTCGGATAAGTCCTGCATCACCTTCGCGCGGGCAGGCTCGCGCCAGAGGTCGTGGAACATGCCGTCGTAGACGTGCAGGGCTTTGTCCGCGCTGCCGACGCGGCCGTAGAGCTCGCGACTGACCGCGGGGGTGGAGAGCACGTCCGCCCCGCCGTGCAGGATGAGGATGGGAACCCGCACCTGCGACTCGCGCTCGTCGACGAAATCCATCGCGCGCAAGAGCTCGCGGGCGGTGCGGGCAGGGCCGTTGCCGTGCTCGACCAGCGGGTCCGTTTTGCACGCCTGCACCACGGCTGGATCCTGCGAGAGATGGTCCACGTCCACCGAGAGGAGGGCGAGAAGCGGCAGCACCGTACCGGCGGCGCGGGTAACGAATTGCCGGAAGCCCGACGAGCTGTTGTGCAAGGACGCCCCGCTGACGACCAGCCCCGCGATGTCGGGCTTCTTCTGCAACACCCATTCGAGCGCGATGGTGGCGCCCATGTCGTGGCCGAGCACGAAGACCGGCTTGGTCGGTTCGAGCTGTTTGACCTGCCCGACGAACGTGTCCAGGTCGGCGATGTATTCGTCGAACGATTCCACGTACGCGCGGCGCCCGCCGGAGCTGCCGTGGCCGCGCAGGTCGTACGCGTGGACGGCGTACCCGCGCTGCGCCAGCCGGTCGGCCACTTCCGCGTACCGGGTGCTGTGGTCCTTGAGGCCGTGCACCAGCACCACCGCGGCGCGGACGTTGGCGTCCGATGGCCGCCAGCGCTGCTCGAAGATGCGCACGCTGCCAGACCCTTCGAAGGCGTCTTCGAAGTGATCGACGCCGCCCGCGACCGGAACCACTGGCCGCGGCCTGCGCCCTTCGAGCAGGCCCCCGGCGCAGCCGGCGCACAAGACGACCGCCGCCGCCGTCCATCTCATGGCGCTCTTATAACCGCCTTCGGCTCGAAGAGGGGACGACCATCGTCTCGCTCGGCCGCCCGGTGCACGCGGCCCGGCGCGTGACGACCCTTGGAAGCGTGGACATCCCGCTGCTCAAGATCGTGCTCGTTTCCGCCGTGACCATGGGCCTTTCCCACACCCTCGCCCGGGAGCGCATCTTCGAACCGCTGCGGACGCGTTGCGGCGGCATGAGCACCTGGCGCGGATACCTCCTCTCCTGTCCCTACTGCGCCTCGCACTGGGTGGCGTTCGTGCTGGTGCCGCTGACGGGCGCCTACGGCATCCGCGTGGCGATTGGCGTTCCCTATCTGACGCCGATCTTGAACTGGTTTTTGTCTTCCATCCTGGTGACGGTGATCGCGGCCATGCTCCGCGTCGTCTTCTATTTCGTCGACGAAGAGCAGCGCTTGCTCAAGACGCAGAAACGGGCCGCGCAGGCGCACGCCGAGCACGAGGAGCGGCTGATTCAATAGATGGCTCTCTTTCGCAATCTCGACGGGTCCGGGCCGCACGAGCTCTCGGCGGTGTTCCGCTGGGCGGTGGTGGACCGGGTGCTCGGGCGCAGGCGCAAGAGTCCGGCCAGCGCGGAGGTGCCGTACGTCAAGACCGACGCGGCCTCGGTGGCGCGGCCGCCAGTGGGTTCGGAGCCGCCGCGGCTGACCTGGCTCGGCCATGCTTCGTGGCTGGTCCAGCTCGACGGCGCTTCGATCTTGATCGACCCGATCTTCGGGCAGCGCATCTCGTACGTGATTCCGCGGGTGGTGCCGGCGCCGCTCTTGCCCGGCGAGTTGCCCCGCATCGACGCGACGCTCGTGACCCACGGCCATTATGACCATTACGACCGCCCGTCGGTCGTCCGCGCCGGCGCGCCGGTGTTTCTCGGAAAGGGCCTCGGGTCCGATCTGCGGCTGCCCCGCACGGAATTGTCCTGGTGGGAGTCGGCGCAGGTCAGCGAAAATGTGCGGGTGACGTTCGTGCCTTCGCAGCATTGGCATAGGCGGACGCTCTTCGACACCAATCACGCGCTCTGGGGCGGCTTCGTCATCGAGGGCAAACACGCGCGGCTGTATCACTCCGGCGACACGGCTTACTTCGCGGGCTTTGCCGAAATCGGCCGGCGCTTTCCAGGCATCGACGCAGCCATGCTGCCGATCGGCGCGTACGATCCGGAATGGTTCATGTCCAAGCAGCACATGAATCCGGAACAGGCCGCGCAGGCCTTCGCGGACCTGGGCGCGCGCAACTTCTTTGCCATGCATTGGGGGACGTTCAAGCTGACCGACGAACCGCTGCTCGAGCCGCCCGAGCGGATTCGCGCGGAGTGGGCGCGGCGCGGGTTACAGCCGGAGGCGCTGCACGTGGTGGCCGTCGGCGAGACGCAGACGGCGCGGTAGGCCGTTCACCGCACCGTCTGCAGCCGGACGCCAACTTGCCGAATCCACTCCGCGCTGACCCGGCGGCAGAACTCGTCTACCGTCGCGCTAGAACTGGCAGATCCCGCCCACGCAAGTACCGCATTCGCAGGGGATATTGTCGCTGCAGAATTGCGGCTGGCAGCCCCACGATGAATCCGGCGTCGGCTGCAGCCGATGCAGAGCCGACACGCTGACGACGATCGCGAGCATGGCGCCGAACAGCTTCAATGCTTCCTTCATGTTGCACTCCTCCGGTCGAGGACGCGGCCGAGACGGCCACGGCCGTGGGGAGGGTTACCGCCGGCGGACCTGCGGATTCAACGGACGCCGGCATCACCCGTCTGGGCGCAGCCCACATTCCAGCCGAGACAGCCTGCGTTCAAGCTCCGTCGGGATCTACGGGCCGTTCCATCCGGCTCTTCATGGTCGCTCCGCCGCTCAACAACCTGCGACGCGTTACACGAAGAGCCGGACGAGGATTGCTTGTGATCGAGGAGACGAGGCGCGAGCTAGAACGCGTTTCCAGTCACGCCGGTCGTCGTGCACTGGCTCGCGACGCAAGCGCCGCACGGGCACTGGTCAGACGAGCTGCAGAGCTGGCGCCGACAGATGACCGATGAATCCGCCGTCGCCGCGGTCACCGCCGTCGCTGCCGTCGCTGCCTTCGGCTGCAGGTCGTGGAAAGCCGACACGCTGAAGATGATTGCGGCCATCGCGCCGAACAGCTTCAATGCTTCCTTCATGTTGCGCTCCCAGGTGAAGGTCCGGCCGGAATGGCCGGCGCCGGCCATGGTTAGCGACGGCCGGACGCGGCCAGCAATCAATTCGACGCACAGGTTTTTGCACTATGGCCAGTACCCCGGCGCTGCTAGCTTGACTTCGAGCCCTTTCGCACCGGCGAGAGCTCGGCGCGGAAGCGGTCATGCCCCTGCCGGTACGGCTACCGGCAAGTCCCACCGAGCTGGCCCGGCTGGCGTACGCAAGTGCCGCAGGTGCAGGGGAAAGCCGGGCCGCAGAGCGTCGGCTGGCAGGCAGAGAACGAATGCGGCGCGGGCCGGGCTCCGTGGAAAGCCGTCACGCTGACGATGATCGCCCCGATGGCGCCGAGCAGCTTCAATGCTTCCTTCATGTTGCGCTCCCAGGTAAAGAGCCGGCCGCAATGGTCGGCGCGCCAGCATGGCTAGCGTCACGCCACTGAAGCTGCATCACCAAAGGTGGGTCGTTTTCGAGCCGTCGTCAGCGGGCGAGCACCCGGGCGCCTATGCGCGCTGCCACTCGAACGTCGCGTGCGGGTCGCGGACGGAGGCTTTTCCGGCCTCGAAGACGGCGAAGCGGGTGGCGATTGCCCCGAGCGTGCCGAGCACCCCCGCGGCGATGCGCGCTGCTCGCGGCGCCTTCGGCCACAGCGAAAGCGCGAGGCTCGCGCCGACGCCGACGCGCGCCGCCTGCCAGAGCGCACCCGAAACCCCTTCGTGCAGCGGCTTCGCCACTTCCGGCACTCGAGAAACGCTCTTCTCGAACGTCAGGTGCGTCAACAGCTCGGAGAGCTTGGCCAGAATCGCCAGCCGCCGCACCACCCGAAGGTCGCGCTTCGTTTCGGCCAGCGCCTCGAAGACCGAGGTCGCGCTGACCGCGGCGGAAGCGACGAACAGGGGCGGCATCGAGGTGCCCCCTTCCGCCCAGATCGGAACCGCCGTGTTGGACAACAGGACGCTCGTGTATCCCGCGAGCGGCAACCCGCAGAGCGCTGCCAGGCCGGCGGAGATGTCGCCGATGATTCCCGGAACCAGCGCACCCGTCGCCGCGCCGCCGAACGCGCTCAAGATCCAGGTGCCGACGTTCATCGGCGAACTCGGCCGGAAGACGCGCATCATGTAAATGAAACGCTTCTTGATCCCGAGATCCTCGATCAAGAGCGCCGCGCTGACCGCAGCGCCGCCGAAGGCGATGTACCGGCCGGTGCGAATCAGCTTCGAAGAACCCCGCAGTTGCAGCGCAGCCGACAGCGCCGCCGACGCCCCCGCGAGACCGCCCACGTAGAAGTAAAACGGAATCGACGCCTTCCACACCGGCGCCTTGAGCATCGGCAGGCCGTAATACGAATCGGGGTCGTTCTGCGGTTCGGGCGTGGGATGCTCGAGCTTACCGGTGGCGCGCTGGTGCGAACCTTCGCCGGACAAGATGCCCAAGGTCGGGTCGATGTTGCGGCCGTCGGTTCTCATGGCGTCACCGCCGCCGTCAGCATCAAGGCCGCAAGCCCGGCAATGGCCGCGCCCATCGACAGCCAGCTCTTGGGCGCGCGCTTCGTCGGCACTTCGGGCTTCGGCGGCAGGTTGTATTTCTCAGGCTTGTCCGCGAGCAGGAAGAAGGCGTTGAGGCCGCCCGTCCCTTCCTGCTCCTCGCCGTAGAGATACGCCTCGGTCATTCCGCGCGCGTGCAGCTCTTCCACCCGCTGCCGCGCCTTCACTTTCAATTGAACCAGATCGCCGAATTGAATCGATTCGGTCGGGCAAGACTTGGCACAGGCCGGCTTCATGTCGGCCTTGAGCCGATCGTAGCAGAGGGTGCACTTCCAGGCGCGGCCGTCGTCCTCGCGCCGGTCGACGACCCCGAAGGGGCAAGCGGAGACGCAGTATCCACAACCGTTGCAAATCTCCGGTTGGATATAAACGCTGCCGAACTCGGTCCGGACGATGGCCCCGGTCGGACACGCCTCGAGGCAGCCGGCGCGCGCGCAGTGCTTGCACACGTCCGACATCATCAGCCAGGAGAAGTTGGACAAGGTGCCGCCCAGCGGGACCGGCCGCTCCACGAACGAGACGTGCCGCCAGGTGGAGGAGCCGAGATGGCCCGTGTTGTCGTACGACATGCCGGTCAGGTGCAGGCCGTCTTCGGGGAGCTGGTTCCACTGCTTGCACGCGACTTCGCAGGCCTTGCAGCCGATGCAGAGCGTCGTGTCGGTGAAGAAGCCTTTCATTCTTTCTCCGGATTGTGCTGCATGGGCTGCGTCGCGTAGGGGCGCAGGCCAGGCAGATCGCGCGGCTCGGCCAGTTCCGCGAGCTCGGGCTCGATGCGATACCGCTGCTCGCGGCGTCCCGGGCGGATGTTGCCGGTGAACGCCTTCGATTCCTGGATCTGCACGTTGGGGTCGGCGACGAACGCGATCAGGTCGTTGGTCGAATCGCCGCGCACGAGACCGGTCGATCCCCAGTGATACGGAAGCCCGATCTGGTGCACGGTGCGGCCCTGGATCCGCAAGGGCCGCATCCGGCCGGTCACCAGCACGCGGCATTCGATCTGCGCCCGCGCGGTGGTCACCGTGGCCCAGCCGCCGTTCTTGAGCCCGACTTCGGCGGCGAGCTCGTGCGACACCTCGCAAAACATCTCCGGCATCAATTCCGACAGCCAGGAGAGCCAGCGGCTCATCCCGCCCGCCGTATGGTGCTCGGTCAATCGATAGGTGGTGAGCACGTACGGATAGCGCGGATCGTCGAAGGCGCGGTGATAACGATTGCGCCGCAGGTGATACTCGAGCCTTCTCGGATTGCACTCCTGCCGGTACATCGCGTTCGGGACCACGCCCTCTTCCGGCTCGTAATGCGTCGGCATCGGACCGTCGAGCAGCCCGGACGGTGCATAGAGCCACGCCTTCCCGTCGACCTGCATGATGAACGGATCGATTCCCGAGATGGCCTTCACGCCCGTATCGTCCGGACCCGGGCGGTAGGACGGCGGCCGGTCGGGGATGAAGTCCGCCGTGTCGAAGCCGGTCCATTTCTCGCCGTTCCAATAGACGTAGCGCTTCCGCTCGCTCCAAGGCTTGCCGTCGGGATCGGCCGAGGCGCGGTTGTAGAGCATGCGGCGGTTGTCCGGCCACGACCAGCCCCATTCGCGCGCCACCCAATCCTGCTCCCGCTGCGGCTTGCGCCGCGCAGGCTGATTGACCCCGTCCGCACGGCAGCCGACGTAAATCCAGCAGCCGGCAGCGGTGGTGCCGTCGTCTTTCAGCTCGCCGTATTTCGACAGCGGCTTGCCGGTGACGAGGTTCTTGCCGTTGATCTCCTCCAGCACCGCGTCGGCGTCCACTTCGCCGGGCTTGATCTCGCGGTAATTCCAGGCTAGGGCCTGGATTGGCTTGTCCTTCGGGTCGGTGCTCGAGGCATAGGCGGCCTTGAGCCGCTTTCCCAACTCGTAGACGAAATCCAATTCGCTCTTGCAATCGCCGGGCGGCTCGACCGCCTTGTGGTGCCATTGCAAGAGGCGATTCGTATTCGTGAACGACCCGTCCTTCTCGGTATGAGCGGCGGCGGGGAAGAAGAACACTTCCGTCTCGCATTCGGGCCGCTCGCGCCAGAATTCGGCCGTCTCAATCATCGCCAGATCGCGGACCACCAGCCATTCGAGCTTCGCCAGGCCGTCCCGCTGCATGCCGCCGTTGGTGGAGCCCACCACCGGGTTCTCGCCCATGACGAAATACCCTTTGATCTTGCCCTGGGTCATGTCCGAGACGGTGGTCATGTGCGAGTGGTCGCCGGTGACCGAAGGCAGCCAGGGATAACCCCATTGGTTGTCCTTGCTCACCGCGTCGCCGAAATAGGCCTTCATCAGCGAGACGAAGTACGCCGGGAAATTCGACCAGAAGCCGCCGCCGGCAGTATTGACGTCCAAGTAGTCTTTCAAGCTGTGCTGCTTGGCGTGCGCCATCGGGATGTAACCCGGGAGCAAATTGTAGAGCGTCGGGATGTCGGTCGATCCCTGGATGCTGGCGTGGCCGCGCAGGGCCATGATGCCGCCGCCTGGCCGGCCCATGTTGCCGAGCAGCATTTGAATGATCGCCGCGGAACGGATGTATTGCACGCCCACCGTATGCTGGGTCCAGCCAACCGCGTAGCAGAAGGCGCCGGTGCGCTCCCTCCCTGAATTCTGAGTGAGCCACTCGCAGACTTGCAGGAAGGTCTTGGGCGGGACGCCGCAGATCTCCTCCACCTTCTCCGGCGTATAGCGCGCGTAATGCTTGCGCAGGAGTTGGTAGACGCAGCGCGGGTGCTGCAGCGTCTCGTCGCGCGGGGCCTTCTTTACGTCCTTGCCGCGGGGGCCGCCGCCGCCCTCTTTCGGAACCACTTCCTTGTGGCCGGCGGCAGGCACTTCTTCGACACCCTGGTAGCGCCAGCTCTCCTCGTCGTATTCGCCCTTGTCGGCTCGCCAGCCGCTGAAGAACCCGTCCAACTCTTCGGTGTCGCGGAAGCGCGGGTCGATGATGTTGGCGGCGTTCGTATAAGGAATGACGTATTCCTTGAACGCTTTGTCGTTCTCCAAGATGTAATGGATGATGCCGCCCAAGAAGACGATGTCGCTGCCGGCGCGGATCGGCACGTGCAGGTCCGCCATCGCGCTGGTGCGGGTGAAACGCGGATCGACGTGGACGATCTTGGCGCCGCGCGCCTTGGCTTCCATGACCCATTGAAATGCCACCGGGTGGCATTCGGCCATGTTGGAGCCCTGGATGACGATGACGTCCGAGTGCTGGAGATCCTGCACGAAGGTCGTCGCGCCGCCCCTTCCGAAGGAGATGCCCAGACCGGGCACCGTGCTCGAGTGTCAAATTCGCGCTTGGTTTTCGACCTGTATGACCCCGAGCGCGGTGTAGAGCTTCTTCAACAGGTAGTTTTCTTCGTTGTCGAGGGTGGCGCCGCCCAGGTGCGCGATGCCCAGCGTCCGCTGCACCGGGCTGCCCTTCTCGTCCTTCGCTTCCCAGGTCTCTTCGCGGGTCTTGCGAACGCGCTCCGCCACCATCTCCATCGCCTGCTCGAGGGAGAGCTGCTGCCATTCGGTGCCGCGCGGCTTTCGGTAGAGCACGTGCTTCTGCCGGTGGTTGCCGGTGACGAGCTGGAAGCTGGCCGCGCCCTTCGGGCAGAGCCTGCCGCGGGAGATGGGCGAATCGTTGTCGCCCTCGATGTCGATGATCCGTCCGTCGCGTACGTAGACATCCTGACCGCAGCCGACCGCGCAGTACGGGCAGATGGATTTGTGGACCTCGGCGCCGTCGAGGCGCGGCCGCAGGTTCTGGCTGCGGTCGGTCCATGCTGACGAGCCGAGGCCGCTCGCGTCGCCCGGTTGTGCCTGGCGAAGCAGCGGCCATTTCTCTCCGAGAATGCGGAAGAAGCTCATGCGCCAAGTTAAGGGCCTGTTGGGCGATTGGTAAGGCCTGCGGCGGAGACGTTGCCGGCGCGCAGGCATGCGGTCGCAGAGGCGTCTGCTCGCTCGCTCCGTGATAGAGAACGCGCGTGGACAAGCCCCGCGTTTTCGTCACTCGCAAGCTCGCCCTCGACCCTCGCGAAGTGCTCGGCGACGACGCCGACATCGACCAGCACGACGAGGAAGCGGTCATCGCGCGGGCGGGCCTGCTTTTGCGCATTCGCGACGCGGACGCCCTCTTGCCGACGCTCGCCGACCGCGTCGACGACGAGCTTCTCCGCGCAGCGCCGCGGCTGCGCATCGTGGCGAACCACGCGGTCGGCTACGACAACGTCGACGTCGCCGCCTGCACGGCGCGGCGCGTCTGGGTCACCAACACTCCGGGCGTCCTCACCGACTCCACGGCCGACCTGACCTGGGCGCTGATCCTCGCGGTGGCCCGCCGCCTGCGCGAAGGCGAGCAACTCTTGCGATCGGGAAAGTTTGCCGGCTGGGCCCCGACCATGCTCCTCGGCATGGAGCTGCGCGGCGCCGTGTTGGGGCTGGTCGGTCAGGGGCGGATTGCGCAGGCGGTGGCGAAGCGGGCGGAAGGGTTCGGCATGCGCGTCCTCTTCAACTCGCGGTCGAGCGGCGTGCCGCTGCGCGAGCTCCTGCGACAGTCCGACGTGGTCTCCTTGCACTGCCCGCTGTCGCACGAGACGCGCCACCTGATCGGGGCGGGCGAGCTTTCGCTGATGAAACCGGGAGCGATTTTGATCAACGCCGCGCGCGGGCCCATCGTCGACGAGGCGGCGCTCGTGCGCGCGCTGGAAGCGGGACAGCTCGGCGGCGCAGGGCTCGACGTGTTCGAGGAAGAGCCCAAAGTACACCCGGGCCTGGTCGGGCGCGACGACGTGGTCATCCTGCCCCATCTCGGCAGCGCGACGGTGGAAACGCGAAGGGCGATGGCGCGCATCGCGCTCGAGCAGGTGCTCCGCGTCTTCGCCGGTCAGCGCCCGGCCACCGCCGTCAACGAGGTGCCGGCATGAAATCGACGACTCGTTATTTGAAGATGCACACCGCCGAGCGGATGGAGTTCGTCAACATCACCGGACAAGTGGAAGCCGCGGTGCGAGAATCGGGCGTCGCCGAGGGGCTGTGTCTCGTGAACGCGATGCACATCACCGCGAGCGTCTTCATCAACGGAGGAGCCGGCTTTGCCGGCGACGGGCGGAGCCCGAAGGGCGCAGCATCCGAACGACGAGCCGGGACTTCATGCGGATTACAAAAAGTGGCTGGAGAAGCTCGCGCCGTTCGCCGGCGACTACCAGCACAACCTGACCGGGGAAGACAACGGCGACGCCCACCACAAGCGCCAGGTGATGGGGCGCGAGGTGGTCGTCGCAGTGACCAAGGGCAAGCTCGATTTCGGGCCGTGGGAGCAGATCTTCTATGGCGAATTCGACGGCCGCCGCGACAAGCGCGTCTTGATCAAAGTCATCGGCGACTAACGGCGCCTGGATCGGATGAACGCTCGCGCCTTCGCGTTCAGCGTCGTATTCAACAATATGTGCCCGTGATCCGAGAGATTGTGTGAATGTACGAGATCTCAAGCTCGCGGTCGATGCCTATGCTTTCTTACCCACTAAACCGCTCACGATCTCGCGGACTGCATTCACCATTACCCAGAACGACGTGCTGACCGCCTTGAGATAGATCTTCCATATAGGCTGCCCGTCGTGAACGAGCCGGTCGATCGTCTCAAGCGCATCGCCAATCAGCTCATTGCGCATGCGCTTCGGGACCAACAGCTCAACCATTTGGAATCCGCGCGTCACGCGTCCAACGGCATCCGTCGGCTGATGGCGGCCCAATGCATTCGCGGACGCTCTTTCCAGTTCTTCGGTCGCGAGACGTAGCTTTTGCTGCGACGCTAACTGACGGCGAATCGCCTCATGTAGCTCACGCGCTACCGACTCAGCCATCTCGTTCGTGGGGATATCATGAGTCGACGTGTTTCTGAGCGCCGCGCTACGCCATGCCTCGATTGTATTTGCGATGCGTAAGTCGACGTCGTGGTTTGAGGGGATGCGAATCTCGAAACGGTCCAAATCGTACTCGATGTCAGCATTTCGGAAAAAGCGGTCAACAGCGCTGACGATGCGCCGGTTTTCGCGACCGCGGTTCTTGGCCATTATGCGCCCTCCGGAAGCGCGAAACCGAATAGCGCGCCAACGGTCGCGCGTGTCTCCGCCGCTGCCCTCCTGCCTTCAGCCGTCAACTTGTAGTACCGTCTGGGACGACCACCCCGCTCGCGCGAGGCGTCAGCTTCGTACGACGTTACGAATCCCTCGCGCTCGAGCGTGCGAAGGGCTGGGTACACGCTGCCGTTTTTTAGGTCGACACGACCGTCCGTCTGCTCACGGACACGATCGATGAGGTCGAGACCGTATCCGGGGCCGCGGATGAGCGCCTGCAGCAGCGCCGCCTGCGCCGTGATGATCGTTTCCATGGCGCACTGCCTAACCCGATTGTCAAAGTTTGTCAATCTGACGGTTTCGTATCGCGTCTGCCTGCATCCCCTCAACAAACGATGGGACGCCAAACCGTATGAACGCGCCGCGCCGCGAACGAGTCGGCCGCCGTCTCATTGCCGCGACGGCAACACCAACAGGTAGCCGCGGCCATCTACGCCGAAGCCTGCTGCGTCCTTGACGTTGACCACCAATTCGCCCGTCGCCAATTCCCAATAGACGTCCACCCGCACGTCGTCGTTGGCGTTGAGGCGCGGGACCGTGAGCATCTGCGACCAGCTCACGCCGTCCGCGCTGCCCCACAAAGAGCCGTTGGTGACGCCCGCCGGAGTGACGTCGTTGTCCACCTCGCGGGTGACTCCCGCGACGTAGCCGCCGCCGGAAATGGCGTGGGTCGAA
>DASXHM010000313.1:0-8190 GCA_036488495.1 Myxococcales bacterium
CGGTGGCACCGCTGAGACGGGAAATCGATTGCTGAGCTCGATGCGGCGGGGGCGCGCGGTGGGGGTTCTGCTCGCTGTCGCAATCGTCGCAGCCCTGTTCGCGGCCGCGTTGCCCCAGGTCCTCCACCTTGGCGCCGCGCAGATCGAAAGCTTCCGCGCGACCGCGGCGCGAATGGTTCCATTCGAGGCCGCCCTGTTGATCCTCGCGGCCTTTGTCATCGCGTTCGGTAAGCCGGCGTGGCTCCTCTTGCTCATCGCCATCGAGCTGGGAGTACCTGCCGCGGTGCTCGATCGAACCGTCCCGCGCGAGTGGCTCGAGCCGAGCCCGATCGTCGGACGGCTCGCTGACGCGGGCCGCGATTACCGCGTCGACGTGCAGAGCACAGGCCTGCACGAGGAGGATCTGCCGGCCGTCGGCGAGCTTCGCTCGCAACAGCTCTTCGCCGTCCGCCACCTCGCGCTCTACGACGCCGCGGCGCCCGGGCTGCTCTTCACTCGCGGCTATTCCGGCTTTCCTTCCGAGGCGATGAAGGAGCTATTCGTCAAAGGCGATCTGAGCGCGTTGTCGGTCCGCTACGGCGTCGAGTTCGGGTCTGGCCGGCCGGTTTATCCCAGGCTCGGTTTCGAGCCGTACTTTGCCGAGGGACCGCTGCGCGTCTACCGCAACCCGCGCGCGTTGAAGCGGGTGCGGATGGAGCCGTCAGGCGAGGCGCAGTTGGTCCGCGAGCGCAACGACGAGCTCGTGGTCGAGACCCGCGCCGATGTCCCCGCGAGGCTGGTCATCGCCGACACGCTCGCGGACGGCTGGACGGCCACCGTCGACGGCGCCTCGGTGCAGCCGCACAAGAGCGCGCTGCGCATCGTCGACGTGCCCGCCGGCAACCACACCATCCGCTGGCATTACCGCGCGCCGGGGCTCCTCGCAGGCGCCCTCATTTCGCTCCTGGCGCTTGTGCTGTCCGCCATCGTGCTCGCCTCAACGAGACGTTCGAGCGCCGGGGTCCGCAAAAGCAGGAAAGGCGGGCCGCAACCGGGCGGACCGCCTCCCTCTCTTCGGAACGGCCGCCTCGCCGGCGGCACTGAAAAAAGTTGAAGGACCGGCCCTGGCCGCCAGTCCTTCCCCGCCACCCGATTACGCCAGCCCCCACCTCACCTTGCCCTGCGTGAACAAAGCTCCCGCGCGTGCCGCCTCCTGCATGCGGATGCGCTCTGCCGCGTGCTCGAACTCGTGCTTGCACTTGTCCGAGCAAAAGAAATAGCGGCGCTTCTTGTATTCGCTGCTCGGGGTCTCCGAGCGGCCTTCGACCGCGACCCCGCAAATGGGATCGTACGACCGGCGCTGCATCTTCTTCTCGCCCGAGTTCACGTTCGTGGCCCCCAACCTACCCGCACCCGAATTGTCGACTTGCAAGCGCGACGCCGCCGCACTTGCGCCCCCTGTGGCTCCTGCCTTGAACGAACCCTTTCCGCACCTTGTGGGGCTCGCCTTGCAAATGTTGCTCCGGAGCGGCGGCGGAAGGCTGGACAGCGCGCAGCACACGCGGCGCGCGCTCGCCGAACAGCTCCGCCGGCCGGGGCTTGGGCGCAAGAAGCCTCGCCTGCGGCGTCGTTTCCGGCTTGGTCAGCGCGGATTGGGCGCGCAAGAGCAGGCCCGCACCGAGAAGCAGCGCACAGGTGGTCTGGCCAGAGAGGAAGAACCGTCGCATGCAGGCATGACTGTGCAACCGCAGCGCCAACTTCGAAGGAGAAGCGCCAAGCTGCTCGCCTGCTCGCTCGTGACGGTCTTTTGTGTTAACCGGCCCTCCCCGAGCTTGGAGGTCGACAGAACGCCGTGGCCGAATTCATTCGCGAACTGAAGCGCACGCACTCGTGCGGAGAATTGACCAAAAAGAACGAAGGCCAGGAGGTGGTGCTCTTCGGCTGGGTCCACAATCGCAGGGACCACGGAGGCGCGGTCTTCATCGACCTGCGCGACCGCGCCGGAATCACCCAGGTGGTGTTCGAAAAAGACGCCGGCGAGGAGCTGCTGAAAACGGCGCAAGAGCTGCGCTACGAATACTGCATCGGCGTGCGCGGCAAGGTGGTGTCGAGGGGCGCAAACGTCAACCCCCGGCTGGTCACCGGCGAGATCGAAGTGCACGCGGTCCAAGGTGCGATCTTCAACCGGAGCGAGACGCCGCCGTTCCTGATCGAGGACAAGATCGACACGGCTGAGGAAAAGCGTCTCCACTACCGCTACCTCGACCTGCGCCGCGCCCCCCTGCAGGAAACGTTGATGAAGCGCAGCAAGATGAACCAGGTCACCCGAGCAACCATGCACAAGCTCGGCTTCTTGGAGCTCGAGACCCCCTATCTGGTGAAGTACACGCCGGGCGGCGCCCGCAACTTCCTGGTCCCGGCGCGGCTCAGCCCGGGCAAGTTCTACGCGCTCGCGGAGAGCCCGCAGCTCTTCAAGCAGCTCTTCATGGTGGCCGGGTTCGACCGCTACTTCCAGATCGTCAAATGCTTCCGCGACGAGGACCTGCGCCTCGACCGGCAGCCGGAGTTCACCCAAATCGACGTCGAGATGTCGTTCGTCACCCAGGACGACGTCTTCGCGGCGGTGGAGGAGCTGGTCACCGCGCTCTGGAAGGAGGTGCTGGGAGTCGAGATTCCGAAGCCGTTCCCGCGGATGAAGTTCGCCGAATCGATGAGCAAGTACGGCAACGACAAGCCGGACTTGCGCTTCGGGATGGAGCACGTCGACCTGGCCTCCATCGTCGCCGAGCACAAAGGCGCCGGCATTCCCATGTGGCAGAGCTTCGCCTCTGTCACGGGCGGTCAGATCGTCAAGGCCTTGAAGGTGCCGGCCAGCGCCAACTTCAGCCGCACCGAGACCGACAAGCTGGAAGAGATCGCGAAGGGCATGGGCGCGAAGGGGCTCGCCCGCGCCAAGGTCGGCGAAAACGGCGAGTGGACCCAGAGCCCGCTCGCGAAGTCGGTGACTCCCGAAGCGCGGGCGGCCATCAACGCGGCCTGCGAGGCGAAGCCCGGCGATGTGCTTCTCTTCCAGTTCGGCAGGGAGTCGATGGTCCACACCGTCCTCGCCAACCTGCGCCTGTACCTCGGCAAGAAGCTCGGGCTCATCCCCGAATACGGCCCGCGCGACCCGAAACAGCCGTCGAGCTGGAACTTCCTCTGGGTGGTCGACCCGCCGCTCTTCGAGTACGACGAGGATGACAAGAAGTACGTGGCGGCGCACCACGCCTTCACCAGGCCGCACGACGAATCGGTGCCCTTTCTCGAGACCGATCCGTCGAAGGTGCTCTGCTATCGCTACGACC
Source organism: Myxococcales bacterium (assembly GCA_036488495.1). Classification (GTDB taxonomy): domain Bacteria; phylum Myxococcota; class Myxococcia; order Myxococcales; family 40CM-4-68-19; genus 40CM-4-68-19. The sequence continues at coordinate 3,324 of DASXHM010000313.1, forward strand.
TGGTCTTGAACGGCTTCGAGATCGGCGGCGGCTCCATCCGGCTGCACGATCCGGCGGTCCAGTCGCGGGTGTTCCGGGCGATGGGCATCTCGGACGAAGAGGCGGAGCAGAAGTTCGGCTTCTTGCTCCAGGCGCTGCGCTACGGCGCGCCACCCCACGGGGGCATCGCGCTCGGCATGGACCGGCTTGCCTTCCTCTTGGCGGGCGCGGAGTCGTTGCGCGACGTGATTCCCTTCCCCAAGACGCAGAAGGGCACCGATCTCATGACCGAGGCCCCCGGCGACGTGGCGCCGCAGCAGCTTCGGGAGCTGCACGTCGCGAGCACGTACAAGCCGCCGCAATGAGGAAGGCGCTCCTCGGGGCGGTGGTCGCGGTGCTCGCGTTCGGGCTGCCGTTCGCCGCCGAGATCCTCGGGATGCAGCTCGCCGGCAGCGTCTGGAACGCGCTGCGGAGCGGCAGCCCCTGGCTGTCGCAGGCCGGCGAGCTGTGCGGCGGCATCTTGGGCGGCGTCGTGGTCGGGGTGGCGCTCAAGCTTCTCGCCCGATCGCGCTTCTGGCCCTGGCCCGTCGCCGGATTCGCCGTCGCGGTCGCGTACGTCGCCTGGCGGCCGGCCGCGCTTCTGGCGGCGCCGGTGGCTGCGGGGCTTGCGGCTTCGTTGGACAGGCGGCCGCAGCAGTGGACGACTGCGGTCGCCATCGCAGCCGCGCTTTCGGCCATGGCCAACGCGCTCCCCTTTCCCACGCTCGTCTCCGCTGCGCTGTGCGCCGCCGCCGGCATCGCCGTCTCCGCCGCGCGGAAGGCGCCGCCTCCTTCGGCGAGGAAGGCGTAGCCGCCGCGAATTTGATAGGAATCAAAAGGCGCTTTAGGGAGACCGTACGAAACCATTCATCGTCGTCAATCCGCGCTCGGCAGGCGGCGCGACCGCGCGGCATTTCGATTCCGTCGCGCAAGCCGTCCGCAATGCCATCGGCGAATGCACCCACGCCTTCACCGAACGGCCGATGCACGCCGCCGACATCACCCGCGAGGCGCTGCGCAGCGGGCACGAGCTGATCGTCGCGGTCGGCGGCGACGGCACCATCAACGAGGTGGTCAACGGCTTCTTCGAGCCGGCCGTCCCGGGAGAGCCGGCCCGCCCCGTCCGCCCGGACGCGACGCTCGCGGTGCTCCCACGGGGAACTGGAGGAGACCTGCGGCGGACGCTCGGCCTCGACGAGGAGCTGCACCGCAGCGCCGGCCGGCTCAACGGGACCGCCAGCGCGGTGGACGTCGGCCGCTGCGATTTCGTCGACGACGCCGGCAAGCCGCGCTCGCGTTTCTTCGTCAACGTCGGCGAAGTGGGCGTCGGCGCCGAGGTGGTGAAGCTCGCCAATCAAAGCAAGAAGGTCCTGGGCGGCAAGCTCACCTTCATGATCTCCTCGTTGCGCGCGCTCGCAGGCTGGCGCGACCTGCGCCTGCGCGTCTCCTTCGACGGCGAGCCGGCGCAGGACCTTTCGGTGACGACCCTCGCCATCGCCAACGGCCGGTACTTCGGGGGCGGGATGATGGTGGCGCCGGAGGCTCGCCTCGACGACGGGCTCTTCCACGTCACCATCTGGTCCGGCTTCGGTCTCAAAGACTTCGTCCTGAAGAGCGGCACCATGTACGACGGCACCCACGTGAAGCTCCCCGGCACCCGCACCCGCACCGCCCGGACGGTCTCGGTGGAAGGGACAGACGCCCGCGCCGCGGTCGAATGCGACGGCGAGCGGCTCGGCCGGACGCCCTCCACGTTCACCCTGGTGCCGTCGGCCTTACACCTCGTGCGATGAACGCGTTTGCCGGGCGAGCGGGTCGTTTTATGCTCTCGAGATGCTGATAGCCGTTCTCCTCGCTGCCGCATCTTCGAACCTCTTTCCGCTCGCCCAGAAGGCGCAGGTCAAGGAGCTGTGCGACGCGCTTCGGGCGCAGCCGGCGGCCGACGATCTCGATCCGGCCCAGGCAGTCAGCGCGCGCAAGCAGGCACTGGCGCGCCACGACGATTACGCGGACCGGCTCTACGAGGTGGAAGTGCCCTCGAAGGGGTTCGCCTTCGGCCGCTACCGCGAAGGCGATCGGCTGCTCGAGCTGAATGGCGATCGGCCGCTGCGTGCAGTCGACGGCATGCTCTCGATGGACATCGACGGTGTCGACGATGTCGCCTTCGAGGCCACGCCTGCGCAGGTGACGGCCTGGAGCCTCGCCAAGAAGACCGGGACGCTGCACCTCGTGGTCGTGTTCAAGCCGACGGGAGATCGCTGCGCGGGCAGCGCGGCGGCCGAGTCGTGGCGCATCTCGGGCAAGGCGCGCTCGTGGAAGCTGGTCGACGAAGACGGCGTGGTCGCCAGCGCGGACGGCGACGGCGACCCGGTGGCGGGCGGACCGCGCAAGCTCTCGGTGAGCAAGGTGACGTTGGAGTCGGATCCCATCGCCCCGGACGACGACGGCAAGAGCCGGCTTTCGAAAGTGCGCCCGCAGCTCGACCGCTGCGCCTCGCAAGCGCAGCGCAGCGGCAGCCTCGTCCTCGGCTTCGACGTCCGCGCCGGCCGCGCCCAGGACCCGCAGGTCATGCTCGACTCGCTGCGGGATGAACGGGTCGCGGATTGCGTCGCACGGGCGCTGCAGGGTGCGCCGGTCGGCGGGCAAGGCCACGGGACCGCGAGCATCTCGCTCGAGTAGCGGCTCACGGCGCGACTTCGGCCGCGGACCTCCGGGTCTTCCTCTCGACCCGCGCAGCCTGGGTTCTGGCCTTCGCCTGTGGTCGAAGCGCCCCAGAGGTTGAAACACGCGCCGATCAGTGTATGCAGGGGCCGCATGGGCCTCTATGTCGCCATCGGCGGATTCGTCACCCAAGAACCAGGTACCACCGTCACCTGGATCACCACCTTCGACGGGTTCGGCGCGGACCGCCGGATCGTCATCCAAGCGCCGAACATCGAGGACGACGTCCTCGGCAGCGTGCAGCTCGACGTGGTGAAACAGACGGTGCAAGCGCGCGGGGACGGTGGGCTGCACTACCTCGTCACCATCTTCAACCCGAGCGCGCGTGCGGTGCGCTACAACCTGAACATCCAGGATCCGCTGTGAGCAAGGTCATCGTCCTGAGCGAGAAGGGCAAGCTGGTCGCCACCTGGGTGCCGCCGCGGAAGCCGCCGCGCAAGAAGGAACCTGTCTCCGGCATCGTCGCGAGCGAAGGGCAGAAGCTGCACGAGCTCGACGTCGAGGATGCGGAAGCGGCGCAGGAGACGGGCGAGCTCACCAGGATGGTGAAGAAGCAGCTCAAGCTGAAGTAGCGCCGGCGTCGTCTCGCGGGACGCCAACTGACACGCGCGGCATTCCTCGCGCGACCTTACCCAGAAAAAGCGACGCGCCCGGCGCGGGAGTCCCGCGCGGGCGCGTAGCCCAGCGGCGCAGTGCCCTGCCGGCACCGCGCGCTGTCTTCGTGATCAGGGCGTCGTGGTCGTCGGAGCAGGCAAGAGCGCGAGGCCCACGTCCGTCTCCGGAGCCACCGGATCGTTCGAGACCAGGACCAGCGCCGCATTGTCCGGCGCGATCGCTCCCGGAGCGATGCCGACCGCGAGCTCGCAGAACCCGCCCGGCGGCAGCTCGATGCCCGAGAAGCAGTTGCTCTGGCCGGCGTTGGCGACGAAGAACTGGAACGCCTCCGGACTGGCGCCGCCGATGGCGACGTTCGAGAGGATGAGCGGCGCGCCGCCGGTGTTGGAGATGCTCATGTTGGCCGGCGCCGAGTCAGGCAGGAAGTTGAACGGCCCCACAGGCCCGAGGCCCGGCTGAGCGCCGACTGCGGCGCCCTTGAGGTTCACGTAGGCGACGCCCGCGGCGGAGGTGAAGAAGATCTGCGCGGTGCGCAGGCCCGAGCCCGTCGGCGCGAAGTACACGTCGAACAGCTCCTGGCCCTTGGTGGCGACGGTCGTGGTCGCCGCTGCCGCGATTTCGGCGGCGGGGATGTAGAAGTCGCTCGCGTTCGGCCCGGCGATGGTGATGTTGGTGATGGTGAGCGCGGTCTTCTTGCTCACGTTGAAGACGATCTCCTGCGCGGTGCGGGTGTCGCCCACCGGAACCGGCGAGGTGGCGAGGTTCTGCAGGTTGTTGAAGTCGATGTCGGCCGCCACCGCTCCGACGTTCGCGGTGTCGTAGAAGAACCACGCTGCGCCGTCGACGGTCTGCTGCGGCGGAATGCGCGTGCCTCCGGTCGGCGCGGCCACCGGGCCGGTGCTGGGCGGAGGAGGAGGAGTGGTCGTGCCGCCGCCACCTCCGCCGCCGCCACCGCCAGCGCCTCCGCCGCCGGTGCCGCCACCACCACCACCGGTGCCTCCGGCGTTGGTCGAAACGCTGAGCTGGGGTCGCGTGCTCTGGCCCGCGGGGCCGCCGCATGCGACGAACGTCAGGAGGGAGAGAGCTGAGACGAGCCGGATGGGAAGGGTCACTGAAGCAGTCCTTTCGTGACCTCGGGGCAAAGCAGGGGGGGCCTTGCCGTTCGAAGTCGCGTTACCGCCAGGAGACCCGCGACCGCCGTTCCATGTGACAACAATCGTTCAATAACTTCGTACAGATGTAGGCGGAGCGCGCATGCACGCGAATAGGTTTTCGCCCACACTCAAATTATTGAGTAATCGCCCGTCGCAAGAGCCGCCGCGCCACCGCCATCGGCTCGACCGCGCGCTCGTAATACGCCCGGGCCGCGCTCTGCAGCCGCGCCGCTTCGTCCCGGTCCTCGAGCAGCCGCACGCAGTGGGACACACACTCGTCTTCGCCACGGTACAGGAGGAGCTGCTCTCCTTCCACGAGCGGGTCGAGGGGCTCGTTGGTCAGCGGCTGGGAGACGATC
>DASXHM010000324.1:0-8814 GCA_036488495.1 Myxococcales bacterium
CGGTCAGCAGCGTCTCCTGCGAATTCGACGGGCCCGCCGCGCGAACGCGGACGTCCTCGAGATGATCGGGCCTGCGAATCTGCGTCGCCACCTCGCCGAGAAAAGCGGCGCTCAATTGGTCGGCGATGACCTGCGACGACAAGCTCTGGCGGCCTGCAGCGAGCGGGTCTACGTCGAGATCCAATTCCGGCGCGCAGCCCTCGTTGCCGTCGAACAGGTCGACGACGCCGGGAATGTCCTTGACCCGCCCCGCTGCATCCTGGGCGAGCTCGCGCAGCCTCGCAGGGTCCGCGCCGAAGAAACGGATTTCAATCGGGTCCGGCGTGCCCTGTAAATCGCCGAGCATGTCCGCCAGCACCTGGATGAACTCGACCCGCAGCGCCGGCGCGGCCGCCGCCACCGCCTTGCGCTGGTCGTCCATGATCTCGTCCGCACCGCGCCTTTTGCCGCTCTTGAGGCGGACCGCAATGTCGCCGCGCGAGGGCAGGGTGGCGACGGGCGGACCCAACTCGGCGCCCAGCCGTCGCGAAAACGCGGCGGTGTCCTCGGTCTTGGCGACGACCTCCTCGATCTGCTGGGCGAGCCGATCCGCTTCCTGCAGCGAGGCGCCGACCGGGGCGAAGTAATCGATGACATATGAGCCTTCGTCGGCCTCGGGGAGAAACCCGGTCTCCAGCCGGTTGAAGGCGAGCGCACCCAAGACCACGAACGCGACCGCCACCAGCCCCACGACGAGCGGCCGTGCCTTGCCCAAGAGCGCGGAGTACCGTCGAGCCAACGAATGCCCCGCAGACTCGCGTCGCGCCGGTTTCAAGAACGCCGCCGCGATGGGCGGCAGGACGAGCAACGCCACCGGCATCGAAACCGCCACCGCGATGGCCAGCGCCGCCGAGAGCGAGGCAAAGAACTGCCCGGCAACTCCCCCGAGCAGCCCGAGCGGCAGGAAGACGACGATGGTGGTGACGGTGGTGCCGACGACGGGCCAGAAGAGATCGTCGGTGCCGCGGCGCGCCGCCTCGGACGGACTGAGGCCATTCTCCAAGTGCCGGTGCACTGCTTCGATGATCACCACCGCATCGTCGATGACGAGGCCGACCGCGATGGCGAGGCCGCCCAGGGACATCAAGTTGAGCGTCCCGCCCGCGAGCCTCAGGAGCAAAAACGTGGTGCCGAGCGTCAGCGGCAACGACAGCGCGGCGAGGAGCGTGGCGCGCAAATCGCGCAGAAAGAGCGCCAGCACGATCACCGCAAAGAGAGCTCCGAACAGGACCGCATCGCGGACGCCGCGCACCGCATCGGAGACGAACGCAGCCTGCTCGTAGACCGGCTTCACCACCACTCCCGGCGGCAGCGAGGGCTGCAATTCCGCGAGGCGCGCATGGACCGCCTGGTCGAGCGCGATGATGTCGCCCGAAGCCCGCCGCGCCACGTTGAGGATGGCGCCCGGTTTGCCGTCGACGCGGATGAGCGTCGTGTGCGGGGCGATGCCTCGGCTCACCGTCCCCAGATCGGAAATGCGCACCGGCCGCGCCGGCGTTCCACCGACGACTGTATTTCCAATCTGCGCGGCTTCCGTCATTTCGCCGGTGACGACGCCGAGAGACAACAGGTGCCCGTCGTCCAGACGCGCGACGGTCTTGATCTGGTTTTGCGCGCGCAGCTTGTCGCTGACTTGCGCGACGGTCAGGTGCGCCGAGGCGAGCCGCAGCGGATCGAGCAGCACTTGCGTCTCGGGGATCTCGGACGACTGCACCGTCACGAGCCCGACCCCGGGCAGCCCCGACAGCGCGGGACGCAGCGTGTATTGCGCCAGCTCGTAGAGCTGCTCGGACGGATACGGACCTTCGACGTTCAACGACAGGATTGGAAACGAGCTGGCGAGGACGCGCTCGGCGGTGATGTCCGTTTCGGCTGGCAGCGTGCTGCGCTCTTCGGCGATACGCGAGAGCACGAGCGGGTGCGCCTGCGCCATGTCGGTGTCTTCGGAGAAGAGCAACGACAGTTCCACCGCGCCGCGGATGGTGCGGCTGCGGATCGATTGCACGCCCGGGACGGACGCTAGCGCCGCCTCGAGGGGACGGGTCGCTCCGGCCAGGACGGTTGCGGCCGGGGCGCCGGGAAGGGTTGCGACGACCTGCTCGCGCGGGAAAGTGACTTCCGGGTAGACGCCTTTGGGCAGCTTGGTGGCGGCGTACATCCCCGCGGCCGCGGCGACGACGGCGATGAACGCGATTCCGCGCCCGTGCCGCAGCGCCAGGCTGGCCGCGCTCATTCCTTGCTCTCGGACTTGTCCGCGCCCTTCTCGGCGGCACCGGACTTGTCCGCGCCCTTCTCGGCGGCGCCGGACTTGTCCGCGCCCTTCTCGGGCGCATTCGAAGGCGCCTCCGGCTTGTCGGGGGCGTCGGCCTTGGCGGGGGCGTTCTCGCGCGGTCCCGCGTCGGCCGAAACCGTCACCGGCGTTCCATCCGGCACCGCGTAGCCGCCCTGCACAATCACCTGGTCGCCGACCTTCACCAATGCCTCGCGCGTTCGCGCTCGTCCCGTCGCCGGCGAAGCCGGCTCCTCCGGCCCTTCGACGATCTCGACCTTCTGGCCGTCGTCGTAGCCGGTCCGGACGTTGACCTGCTTCGCCTTGCCCTGCTCGACGACTTCAATCGACGGCGGATCGCCTCCGGTCAGCGCCGCCTTCGGGACGGTCAAGACTCCACGATGCACGTCCGCCACGACGCGCGCACGCGCCGCCGAATTGGCCTTCAATGCGTACTGCGGATTGGGGACGCGGATGCGGACGAGCAGCGATCCGGTCGTCGGATCGACGACGGGCGCCACCGCCGCGACCACCGCCTTCTGCCCGTCGATCTCCGCCGCTTGCCCCGCATGCAGCACCTGCGCGACCGCGGGCGAGACGGGCGCGCGAAGCTCCAAGCTGTCGATGCGCGCCACCTCCACGACCGTGCGCGAGGGATCGACCGGCTCTCCGGAAGCCGCGGAAACCTTCGCCACCACGCCGTCGAAGGGGGCGCGCAACTCGCCGCGGGCTTGCGCGTTGCGCGCGGTCGACAGGGCTGCTTCCGCCGTGCGCACCGACGACCGCGCCGATTCGTCGGCGAGCTTCGCGTCGTCCACCTCTTGCCCGGCCGCAACTCCGGCGTCGAACGCCTGCCGCGCCCGCGAGAGCTTTGCCGAAGCATTGGCGGCCTGCGCCCGCGCTTGCGCGAGCTGCGCTTCGGCTTGCGCCACCGCATCGCGGAGCGGGGTCGCCTCGAGCTGCGCCAGCACCTGTCCGGCCTTTACCCGATCGCCTTCCGCGACGAGGACGCGCGCGAGCCTTCCCTGCACGAGCGGCGCGAGCTTCACGTCCATGCCCGGCAGCGGCTCGAGCGTGCCCGCCACTTCGACCACATTCGCGACGTCGCCGCGCTCGACGGGTGCAGCGGAGACGGCGAGCGCCTGCGGTTCGTCCGGCTTGTCCTCGGCCTTGTGGCAGCCGAACAGCACAGCCACCGAAATCAGCCCCGGCCCGCGTAGCGACCACAAAAGCCTAGAGGTCCGCACCGAGCGCCTCCTCCAAATCTGCCAGCGCCTTCTGCGCCTCGACCACCGCGTCGACCGAACGGCTCCGCGCCGCGGAAAAATCAGCCTCCGCCTGCAGCACGTTGATGAGCGCGGTGCGCCCGATGCGATAGCCGGACTTGCTCATCTCCAGGACCCGCGTCGCCGATTGCAGAAACGCGCCATTGAAAAACCGCGCCCGCTCTCCAGCCGCCGCCCAACGCGCGCGCGCCGCCCGCAGTTGTCCCTCGCTGTGCTGGCGCTGCGCCAAAGCCAACAGCGATGCCTTGCGCGCGGCTTCTTCCTGCTGCTGGATGCGCCCGCTGTTGAGCGACAAGAGCGGCAGGTCGAATGCGACGCCAACGCGCGCACCCCAGAGCGGCGTCTGATCGAAGAACCGCTCCGCGGTCAACGTTACGACCGGCAGCGGAACCAGCGCGATCTTCTCCTCGGAGATGCGCGCCCGCGCCGCTTCTTCCTGAAAGCGCAGCGAGGCGAGCTCGGGATGCTGCGGCAGCCGTCCGAGCAATTCGTCGAGAGAAGGCACTTGCGGATCGGAAGGCTGGGCCAGCTCGTCGACGGCGGTTCCCACAACCGCTTCCAATTCGCGCGCGGTGGCTTCCGCTTCGGCCTGGCGGTCGCGCAGATCGTGCTCGGCTTTCTGGGCGGCGAGCGATGCCTGCTCGACGTCGAGCTGCGGAACGAACCCCGTGCGGTATCGTTCCTGCGTGGCCTGCGCCAGATCGTTCGCAAGCTTGGAAGCATCGACCGCGAGCCGCGCCTGCTGCAGGGCCGCCCAATGCGCCGCGAACGCCCTCCGCACGGCTGCGTGGAGCGCGACGCGGGACACTTCCACCTCCGCCCCCGCGACTTGGGCCAACGCGGAAGCAGAGTGAACCGCCGCCGAACGCTGGCCGAGAAACGGCAGCTTCACGTCGAGGCCGAACTGCAGCTTGGGATCGTCCTCGCCATAGCTGGCGGAGAAGGTCGGATTGGGAAGCTGCCCGGCCGCGCTGACTCCGGCGCGCGCTGCCGACAGCTCGGCGCGGCTGGCCGCGAGCGACTGGTTGTGCTGGTCCGCGAGCGCCCGCACGTCGGCGAGCGACAGTGCGGCGGCCACGAGGAGGATCACAGCCGCGTTATAGAGGACTTTCGCGCGGTGGCGAAAGAAACGTTACCTCATGTTGTACGCGAGCCCGATCAGCGCGGAGAAGCCGGTGGTGGTGCTGGTGGTGTCGGAGTTGAGCGAGAACTCCGGACCGATGGTGAACTTGAGCGTCACCGCCAGGTTCCGGTCGAGCAAGTACTCGCCGCCGGCGCCGAACTCCGCGCCGAACAAGAAGCCGGTCGGGTTCGTGAACGAGAACAACACCGGCACTTCGGCCCGCAGATCCAATGTCAGCCGGGGGTCGAACTTGAAGCCGACCACCACTCCGAGCGGGCCGCCCAGGCCGAACAGCGCTCCGTCGTTGCTGTAGAGGTAGACGCCGGGCTGCGCTTCGATGGCGAACGCGGTGTCGCCGAGGCCGCCCAGCGTGTGCCGGTAGGGGATGGCGAGGTTGAAGCCGTTCAACTGTTCGTGGGTGCCGAAGAGGCCGTAGTTGAGGCCCAGGTGGAAGCCCCAATCTGTCCGCTCATCGACACCTTTTAGATAGGTGAACTCGATGCCGGGCCAGCCGGCCTGCGCGAGGATGGCGCCGTTGCCGAGGCCCACCGTGCGTCCCGCGGTCATGCTCCAATTCAGGTCGTACGCGGGCTGGATGGTGCTCTCGACGAGCTGGGCCCGGGCCGCCAAGGACACCGCAAGGACAACGACGAACGTACCGAGCCACCTTCGCATTTCGAACCTCCAGAGCCGGCATAAGGTTCGGCGTCCGACGCTCGCACGCAAGGGCAGCGTACGAGGGCCAGGGCGACGACGCGGTGCGGCCGGAACCGCTTGTCTTTCATCGCTCGTCCGGTAGGGTGCGCCGCATGCAAGTCCTGGCCGGCGACATCGGCGGCACCAAGACGCTGCTGGCCGTGTGCGAAGTGACCCCCGGCCCGGCGGGCGTTCCCAACATCAAGGTGCTGGAGAGCCAGAAGTATCCGAGCGCGAAGTTTCCCGGCCTGGGGGCCATCTGCAAGCAGTTCGAGGAGGAGGTGGCGCAGCCGATGCCGGCCTTCGCGGGCTTTGGCGTGGCGGGGCCGGTCAAACAGGGCCGCAGCCACACCACCAACCTCCCCTGGGTCCTCGACGAGAACGACCTGCGCAAGACGCTCGGAATCCGCGGGGTCCGGCTCGCCAACGACTTCCACAGTCTCGCGCTCGGCATCCAATCGGTCGCGCCGGACAAGCTCGTGACCCTGAACGAAGGGGTCCGCGACCCGGCGGGGCCGTGGGCCATTCTCGGCGCGGGGACCGGCCTCGGCGAAGCCATCGCCACCCTGACCGCGAGCGGCGAGCGGGAAGTGCTGGCGACCGAAGGCGGCCACGCCGATTTCGCGCCCCGCACTGAATTGGAAATGGGAATCCTCCGCTTTCTCTCCGAGCGGTACGAGCACGTGAGCTGGGAGCGGGTGCTCTCCGGCGACGGCCTCGTCAACCTGGCGGAGGCGCTCGCGCACCTGACCGGCGTCGCGCCGTCGCAAGCTCTCTCGCAGGCGATCAAACACGACCGCGCCAGCGCTCCGGCGCTGGTCACCGCCGGGGCCGCCGCAAGCGATGCGCTCTGCAAGCATGCCTTGCAATCGTTCTGCACGCTCTATGGCGCGGAGGCGGGCAATCTCGCCTTGAAGACGCTCGCGACAGGCGGCGTCTTCGTCGCGGGCGGCATCGCTCCCCGCATCGTCGATGCCCTCAAGGACGGCCGCTTCCGCGAGGCGTTCTTCGCCAAGGGGCGCATGCGGCCGCTCTTGGAATCGATGCCGGTGCAGATCGTCCTCGACACCGAGGCCGGCCTGCTCGGCGCAGCAGCGCTCGCCGCCCGCGAGGCGCATCTCGCCCCGCAAACCCGCAACACCGCCGTGCCGGAGCCGCACAATGAACGATGAGCTGACCAACAAGGCCGTCAACACCATCCGCTTTCTCGCCGTCGACGCGGTGGAGAAGGCCAACAGCGGCCACCCCGGCATGCCGATGGGCTGTGCGGCGGCCGCGCACGTGCTCTGGAGCAAGCACCTGCGCTTCAATCCGCAGGAGCCGCGCTGGGCCAACCGCGACCGCTTCATCCTCTCGGCGGGCCACGGCTCGATGCTCCTCTACGCGATGCTGCACCTGACCGGCTACGACGTCACGCTCGACGATTTGAAGAGCTTCCGCCAGTGGGGAAGCAAGACTCCGGGCCACCCCGAATTCCACGACACGCCCGGCGTGGAAGCGACCACCGGTCCCTTGGGACAGGGCATTTCCAATGCGGTGGGAATGGCGCTTTCGCAGCGGATGCTGGCCGCGCGCATGAACGGCGGCGGCAAATTCCCCATCGACAACTTCATCTATGGAATCGCTTCCGACGGCGATTTGATGGAAGGAGTCGCCAGCGAAGCGTGCTCGCTCGCCGGCCATTTGAAGCTCGGCAACATCGTCTTCTTCTACGACGACAACCACGTCTCGCTCGCCGGCCAGACCGACATCACCTTCACCGAGGACCGCAACAAGAGGTTCGAAGCCTACGGCTGGCACGTGCAGACCGTGGCCGACGGCAACGATCTCGAAGCCATCGACAAAGCCTTGACTGCCGCCAAGGCCGATCCGCGGCCCTCGCTCATTTCTTTACGCACCGTCCTCGGCTTCGGCTCGCCGAAGAAGGCCAATACCCACGAAGCTCACGGCTCGCCCTTGGGGAAGGAAGAAACGAAGGCGACCAAACAAAACCTCGGTTGGCCCTTGGAGCCGGCGTTCCTGGTGCCGCCCGAGGTGCGCGAGTTCTGGAACCAGCGCATCGCGGAAGTAAAGAAGGGTTATCAAGCCTGGCAACAGCAGTTCGCCGAATGGCAGCGCGCCAATCCGGAAAAGACCAAGCTCTGGAATCAATTGGCGGAGAAGCAGTTGCCGGGCGATCTGGCCGACCAACTTGCCGCGGCCGTTCCCGCAGGGGCGGACTCCACCCGCAAGTACGGGCAAGCCATTCTGCAAAAAGCGGCCTCGTTGATCCCGGCATTGGCGGGCGGCTCGGCGGATTTGGACCCGTCGACGTTCACCTACGTGAAAGACGGCGGCGACGTGAAGCCGGAAAGTTACGCCGGGCGCAACATCCATTTCGGTGTCCGCGAGCACGGCATGGGCGCCATCGTGAACGGAATGGCGTACGACGGGTTTTTCACCCCGTACAGCGCGACCTTCCTCATCTTCAGCGATTACATGCGGCCGCCGATGCGGCTCGCGGCGCTGTCGAAACTGCAGAGCATCTTCGTCTTCACCCATGATTCGATCTTCCTTGGCGAAGACGGCCCGACCCACCAGCCCATCGAGCAGCTTTCCACCTTGCGGGCGATTCCCAATCTCGAAGTGTGGCGGCCGGGCGATGGGTTGGAGACGGCGGCTGCATGGACGGCGGCCATCGAGCGCAAGAACGGCCCTTCGGCGTTTGCGCTCAGCCGGCAGAAGATGGCGCTGTTGAACCGCGCCTTTCCGGCGAGCATCCGTACCTGCATGAAGGGCGCGTATGCGTTGAACGACATCGCCGATCCGGACGTGGTGATCATCGCCACCGGCAGCGAAGTGGCGCTCGCGCAAGAGGCGCTGCCGCTTCTGGACAACAAGCTGAAAGTGCGGCTCGTCTCGATGCCCTGCGTGGAGCGGTTCTTGGCTTGGAGCGGGGACGAGCAGCGAAAGCTCGTGCCGCACGGAAAAGCGCGCATCGTCGCGGTGGAGGCGGCGGGCGGGCATGACTGGTATCGCATCGTCGGCGACGGGCTGGTCTGCGGCATCGACCGCTTCGGCGCCAGCGCTCCGGAAAAGGCGCTGGCGGACGCCTACGATCTGACGCCGCAGAAGCTCTCGGCGAAGATTTCCAAATGGCTCGCGGAAGGCGCACGCACGAACACCAAGTGAGCGCGGCCCATCGTCGCGCAGGAAAAGGAGAGCAGCATGAAGCCGGCAGCGCGGTTGAATGAATTCGGGCAGAGCGCCTGGCTCGATCTGATCGGCCGGAGGCTCATCCAATCCGGCGAATTGAAGCGGATGATCGACGAGGAAGGGATCCGCGGCGTCACCGCCAACCCGGCCATCTTCGAAAAGGCCATCGTCGAGTCGAACGAGTACGACGAGCAGATCGACAAGCT
>DASXHM010000344.1:0-16598 GCA_036488495.1 Myxococcales bacterium
GCTGCGCAACGTCGACGACGAAGGGATGGAAGCGAGCTGGGAGTACGTGCGCAACCTGGCGGTGCGCTCCGAGCAGATCGGCTTCGACCTGTCGCTGATCGCCGAATTGAATTTGAACGACATCAAAGGGCCGGATGCGCCCTCGCTCGACGCCTGGAGCACGGCGGCCGCGCTGGCGGCGGTCACCGAGCGGCTGGAATTGATGGTCGCGGTGCGGCCGAACTTCCACCACCCGGGACTGTTCGCGAAGCACGCCGCGAACATCGATCAGATCGCTCGCGGGCGGCTGGCATTGAACGTCGTCTCCTCGTGGTGGAAGGACGAGGCCGAGCAGTACGGCCTGCCCTTCGACGAGCACGACAAGCGCTACGTCCGCACCGAGGAGTGGATCAAGGTGGTGAAGGGCCTGTGGCGCGAGAGCCGCTTCTCGCACCAGGGCAGCCTCTACAGCACGAAGGGCGCCATCCTGGAGCCGAAGCCCTTCCGGCGCCCGCCCATCTATGCGGGTGGGGAGTCGGAGGCAGCCAAGAACCTGATCGCGCGCGATTGCGACGCGTACGTGATGCACGGCGACCCGCCCGAACGGCTGGCGGCGAAGATCGCCGACATGAAAGAGCGCCGCGCGAAGCTCGCGCCGAACGAGCCGCCCATGACCTACGGCGTGGCCGGCTACGTCATCTGCCGCCGCACCATGGAAGAGGCGCTTCGCGAGCGCGCCCGCATCACGGATGTGCGCGCGTCCGCCCGCGGCTACGCCAATTACAATCAATGGCTGGAAGGGACGAAGCTCGAGCAGCGGGTGAGCCTGGAAGAGTATTCGGTGTCGAACCGCGGGCTGCGCACCGAGCTCGTCGGGCCTCCCGATCTCATCGCCGAGCGGCTCGATGCGCTCTCCCAAGCCGGTATCGATCTGACGCTGCTGCAGTTCAGCCCGCAGCTCGAGGAGATGGAGCGGTTCGCGGCGGAGGTGATTCCGCTGGTCGGCAAGCGGGCGCCGATCGCGGCTGCCCAAGGCGCGCTCGAGCAGCGGGTTCGCTGAGCGGTTCGGTCATGGCTGGGACCGTGGACCGCGCAGGCATGGTGGCGCGCGAGCTTGCGCTGCCTGCGCCGGCGGTGGCGCGCACCCTGGAATTGCTCGACGGCGGCGCGACGGTGCCGTTCATCGCCCGCTATCGCAAGGAAGTGACCTTCGGGCTCGACGACGGCGCCATCCAGCGCATCCACGACCACGCCGCCAAAGTCGACGCGCGCGAGGCGCGACGGGCAACCATCCTCGAATCGCTGCGCGAGCAAGGCGTCCTCACTTCGGCGATGGAGGCGGCCATCCGCGCAGCGCGGACGCTGCCCGAGCTCGAAGACCTGTATCTGCCGTACAAGCCGAAGCGCAGGACGCGGGCGCAGGCGGCGCGGGAAAAAGGGCTGGCCCCTGTTGCAGACGCCATCCTGGCGCAATCCGCGACTGCGCAAAGCCTGGACACTCTCGCCGCGGGCTGCGTCGATGCCAAGAAGGACCTGCCGGATCTGGCCGCGGTGTTTCAAGGAGCGCGCGACATCGTCGCCGAGGTGGTGGCCGAGCGCGCAGATGTCCGCGCCGATCTGCGCCGGCTGTTCGAGAGCAAGGGCGAGCTCACCGCCGACGCCGCCAGGGGCAAGTCGGCAGCGCCCGAGCTCGACCAATTTCGCGACCACCTTGGACGCCGTGAGCCGGCGATGCGGGCGCCCTCGCACCGCGTGCTGGCAGTCGCCCGCGGCGAGGCGAACGGCCTGTTGCGGGTGAGAATCGAAGTGCCGGCCGCCGATGCGATGGCATCGCTCCGCGCGCGCGTCGTGCGCAAAGGTGCGGCGCCCGTCCTCGCCCGGGAGCTCGAGCTCGCGCTCGCGGACGGCCTCGAACGGCTGCTCCTGCCGTCGCTTGAAAACGAGCTGCGCCGCACCCTGCAAGACCGCGCCGGCGAAGAAGCCATTCGCGTGTTCGCGCGCAACCTCGAGCAACTCCTTCTCGCGCCGCCCTTGGGCGCACTGCCCGTCCTGGCGATCGACCCTGGCTTGCGGACCGGCTGCAAGGTCGCGGTCCTCGGCGCGCAAGGCGAGGTCAAAGCGACGGCGACGATCTATCCGCACACGGGCAAGGAAGAGGACGCAGGAGCGACTTTGACGGCGCTCGTGGCCACCCACCGGCCCGAGGCCATCGCCGTCGGCAACGGGACCGCCGGCCGCGAAACCGAGGCGTTCGTGCGCAAGCTCGCGCTCGGGGTCAAGGTCGTTTCGGTCAGCGAGGCGGGCGCCTCGGTCTATTCGGCGTCCGAGCTCGCACGCGAAGAGCTGCCCTCTTTGGACGTGTCGCTCCGCGGTGCGGTCTCGATCGGGCGCAGGTTGCAGGATCCCTTGGCGGAGCTGGTCAAGATCGATCCCAAGAGCATCGGCGTCGGTCAGTACCAGCACGACGTGGATCAGGCGGCGCTCGCGGCTTCGCTCGATCGGGTGGTCGAGCACGTCGTCAACCAGGTTGGGGTCGATCTCAACACCGCCTCGCCGACGCTGCTGCGCTACGTCGCCGGACTCGGCCCGGCGCTTGCCAAGGCGATTGTCGCGCGGCGGGAAGCGCAAGGACGTTTCACCACCCGCGCGTCGTTGAAGGAGGTCCCGCGCTTGGGCAACAAAGCTTTCGAGCAGTGCGCGGGCTTCTTGCGCATCCGCGGCGGGGCGGAGCCCTTGGACGCGAGCGCCGTGCATCCCGAACGCTATCCGGTGGTCGGCAGGATGGCGCGCGATCTCGGCGTGGCACGCGGGGAGCTGCTCGGAAATGCCGCGCTCGCCCAGCGCATCGACATCCGCCGTTACGTGGACGACGAATCGGCCCTGGGCGAGCCGACCTTGCGCGACATCGTCGAGGAATTGAAGAAGCCCGGCCGCGATCCGCGCGCCGAGTTTCGCGAGGCCGGCTTCGATCCCACCATCACCGAGATCGCGCACGTGAAGGAAGGCATGCTCCTGAACGGCGTCGTCACCAACGTCGCGGCCTTCGGCGCCTTCGTCGACGTGGGTGTGCACCAGGACGGGCTGGTCCACGTCAGCGAGCTCGCCAACCGGTTCGTCAAAGACCCGTCGGAAGTGGTCAAGGTCGGCGACCGGGTGCGGGTCAAGGTCGTCTCGGTGGACATCGCGCGCAAACGCATCGGGCTGTCGCTCAAGCGCGCCGCCGGCTGAGGCTCGCGCCTTCGGTCCCCCGCGACAAACCGGGGCGAGCGGCTGTACAAGATCGAGCGATGGCAGCGCAGACCGGAAAGCTGCAAGAGAGCCTGTCGGGCCTGCGCCGCAAGCATGCGGCACGGGTGGCAATCGCGTACGTCGTGGTCGCGTGGCTCGTGCTGCAGGTCGCGAGCGTGGTGGTGCAGCCGCTCGGACTGCCCTCCTGGACGATGGCAATGTTCATCGTGCTCGGAGGTATCGGCTTTCCCATCGCGCTGCTCCTTGCCTGGGCGTACCAGCCTGCCGCGGCGCCGGGACCGTCCCTCGCCATCGAAGCCGCGCCGGTTCCCGCGCCGCTGGAAGTCCGGAACGGCCCATCGGTCGCGGTGCTGCCGTTCACCGATCTCAGCCCGACGAAGGATCAGGACTACTTCTGCGACGGCGTCGCCGACGAAGTGACGACCGCGCTTGGCGGCATCTCGGGTTTGCGCCTTGCCGCGAGGAGCAGCGCGTTTCGGTTCAAGTCGCCGGGGCGCGACGTGCGCGAGGTGGCGCGAGCCCTCGGCGTCGCCACCTTGCTCGAGGGCAGCGTCCGCAAGTCCGGCGACCGGGTCCGCATCTCCGCGCAGCTCGCCTCCGCGGAAGGCTACGAGCTGTGGGCGGCGACGTTCGATCGATCGCTGCAGGACGTCTTCGCCATCCAGGAAGAGATCGCGCAAGCGGTGGTGAAGGCGTTGCGCGTGCAGTTGTCCGCTCGGGAGGAGGGTCGGCTGCAACGCGGTCCCGGAACGCGCAACATGCACGCGTATGAGATGTACCTGCGCGGCCGCCAGTTCCTCCTCTTCCGGGCCGAAGGACAGGTGGTAATTGCGCGGCAGATGTTCCGCGGAGCGATCGAGCTCGACCCGCACTTCGCCGCCGCCCAGGCCGGCCTGGCCGACGCGTGCTTCTTCATGTTGCAATGGGGCTTTCAGGCGGGTACGGCGGGAGCCATCTCCGACGACGACCTGCGAACGGAAGCGCTCGCAGCGTCATCCGCGGCATTGGAGCTGGACCCGGGCCTCGCGGAGGCGCACGTCGCGCAGGGCAACCTGCTTTCGCTGGCGGGAAACCCGCCCGCCGCCGAGGCGGCTTTCCGCCGCGCCCTCGCGCTGAATCCGGCGTTGGCGTTCAGTTATTATTGGTTCGCGCGACACCTCTTCGCCGAAGGGCGGTTCGCCGAGTCGGCCGAGATGTTCGAAGAGGCCGCCCGCCGCGACCCGGAAGATTACGCGTCGCTTGCGCTGGTGGTCGGCGTTTATCGCAGCCTCGGCGACCGCGACAAGGAGCGGTCTTCGGTGCAGCGCGCGCTCGGCCGCATCGAACGGCGGCTCTCGCTCGAGCCCGAGGACGTGCGCGCCTTCTACCTCGGCGGAGGTCTCGACATCGTCTCCGGAAACCGCGAACGCGGTCTCGCCAGGCTCGCGCGCGCGGTGCAGCTCCGGCCGGACGACTTCGCCACCCAGTTCAACGTCGCTTGTGGCTATGCCAATGCCGGCCTCGTCGACGAGGCCATCGCCCTGCTCGACCGCGCCACCCAAGGAGGCCGCGGCCTGCGCAAGTGGATTGAGAAGGACAGCGATCTCGCGCCGCTGCACGGCGACCCTCGGTTCCAGGCGCTCCTGGCCCGGATGCGCTGAGGGTCTTCCCGCGAGGCCACTTCATCCGCGGGCGTTCATCTCTGTGCGGCGTAGGCCTGGACGAGGCGAAAGAGGAACTCGCGGCCTTCCATCAGCGACTTGACCAAAACGTATTCATTCAAGCCGTGGATATGGCCCAGGTCGGGACCGATGAAGATGGGCTCGATACCGTAGGTGGGGATTCCCGCCGCATTGAGGAACTGTCCGTCGGTCGCTCCAGCCTGCAACACTGGCAGCACCGGGACGCCCGGCCAGAGCGCGGCGGAGATCTTCTCCACCGGCTCCATCACCGCCTTGGTCAACGGCGGCGGCGGCGAGCTCGGACCGCGCGTCTCCAGGGTAGTGACTTTGACCTGCGGATCCGCCACCAGCTCCTGCAGCTTTCCACGAACTTCCTCTTGGGAAACGCCGGGGAAGATCCGGCAATTGATGTTCGCCCGGGCGCGCTGCGGCAGCGCGTTGGTGGCATGGCCGGCATCGAGCATGGTGGCGACGCAGGTGGTCCGGAGCGTGGCGTTCCAACTCGGGTCCTTGGCCGACACGAAGGCGATGGCTTTGGAGTCGTGCGGATCCTTCACCAATGCATTCATCGCCGCCGCGACGTCGGCATTGCCCTTTGCGGCTTGAATCCTGGCCATTCCGGTGAAATAGGCGCGGCTGCCCTCGGTGAGCTGCGCAGGGAAATCGTACGCCTGGATGCGCGTCAGCGCCGCCGCCAATCGATAGATGGCGTTGTCCTTGACCGGCCGCGAGCTGTGCCCTCCCGGATTGGTCACTTCCAGCCGGTAGTTCTGCGAAGTCTTTTCTCCGGCTTGCACGTCGAGAGAGACGCGCTGACCGTGGGCGTCGAGCTCACCGGACGCGCCTTCGTTGACGGCGAATCCGGCATCGATGAGCTGCCGTTCGTTCTTCACCAGCCACTCGGCGCCGTTGAACGCGCCTGCCGTCTCTTCGCCGCAGGTGAGGGCGAGCTTCAGCGTCCGCAGCGGCCGTTGGTTCTGTTCTCGCAGGCGGACGAGCGTATCCACCCAGATGGCGGCCTCTGCCTTGTCGTCGAGCGCGCCGCGCGCGTAGAAGTTGCCGTTCTCTTCCACGAGCTTGAACGGATCGCGCTCCCAGTCCTCGCGCTTCGCCTCCACCACGTCGAGGTGGGCCAGGAGCAGAACCGCCTTCAGCTTCGGATCGCGTCCGGGATAGACGGCGACGAGCCCGCCTTCCTTCGGGTGATCCGCCGCCGAAAAGGGGTGCAACTCGGTGTCTTGAAAACCGGCCGCCTTCAGCCGCGCCGCCATCCTCGCCGCCGCCACTGTGCAGCTCCCCGAAGAGAGGGTGGTGTTGGTTTCGACCAGCTCTTTGTACAGCTCGCGAAACCGCGCTTCGTCGGAATGCGCCTGCGCGAGCGCGCTGCCCGCGATCAGCGAGGTGAGCGAGAGGAGAACGACGGACATTTGTGCGCGCAGGTTCATGGTTTTTTTGCCACCGAGCCGCATAGCACGGTCTAGGGCGGGTTGATTGTTCGCGGGCGTGGGAGACAATGCAGTTCCTAGCATAGGGGGGACCATGAAACTTCGACTTTTGACGGCGCTCGCGCTGGGAGCGATCACCTGCGGCGGCGACGAAGGGACGAGCACGGCCAACACGACGAAGCCGCTGCAAATCAAGGGACAGCTCACGGGCGCGGCTTCGGCCGGCGAAAAAGAGCCGCTGCTGCTCGCGATGGGCTGGTATCCGCTCTTCGCGGGGAACGTACCCGGGACGTCCGCGGCGGCGGTGCTGACCGACGCAACCGTTTCCTACGAGGGAAACTTTCCCCTCGATTTCAGCTTCTCGCTCTCGGGCCCACCTCCTGCCGCTGCGCTCTTCGACCTCTCGACGACGGGCGGCAAGGGCCACCTCGCCTACGGCGTCCTGATCGCGTTTCGCGACCGGAACGGGAATGGAGCGCTCGACTCGTTCGACGCCAACGGTACGCCCATCGATGAGATCGCTGGCGTGTCGGTACCGGATCCGTCGCGGCCGCCGCCGGAGCACAGCTACTTCGTCCTCTATCTCGACGGCGCCGTGGCACCCGACGACACCTGGGCCGCGTTGCCGCTGCAGCAGGGCTACAACCTGATGGAGGTCCATTACAACTTCGGCATCGAACCGGTGCCGCTCGGCACGCCCGTCACCATCGCGGTGTCGAACGATGCAGCGCTGAATCTCTACGCATGCTCGGCGGCTTTCCGGACTCAGCTCATCCAACGCACCTGCGGGATCGATCCGTACCAAGGCAAGGCCGTCCTGACCAACAACATCTTCTCCAGCGACACCGGGTCGACTGCACAACTTTTCGCCGGCGCCGCGAACGGGCCCGTCCTGGACGCATCGGTCAGCCTGGACGGGGCGGAAGTGCCGTTCGATCCGGCCTCGCAAACCTATTCGTACAGCTCGCGCTCGAGATTGATCGGAAACCACACCCTCTCCTTCGCAGCACCGGGATTCCCCGTCGAAACCCTGACCTTCGCGATGCCGGATCCGGTCATCGTCAGCGCACCCGCGCAGAACCAGCAATTCGTGTCCGGCTCGCCCGTGAACATCGCCTGGAACAGCGTGGCGGGCGCTGCGTATTACGACATCTACTTCCTCGACAGCTCGGCCAATTGGCTCTTCCACGTCATCACCACCTCGACGTCGGTCACCACGCCGCCCATCACCTTCACCGGCAGAGCGAATTTGACGGTGAAGGCGCTCGCGCCATTGGCAGTCGGCAGCTTGGGATCGTCCTACGTGGAGCTCGTGTCCGAGAGCACGTTGCGGCTGACGTTTACGCAATAGGCGTTCTGGAGACTCCGATCTCCGGCATTCGCATCAAGAAGGCGATCGCCGCCAGCCAGAGCAGCGCGACAATCTCGAGCGTCCAGAGTGGAAAGGACTGCTGGTAGGTGTCCGCGCTGGAGAGGAAGAACTGCGGCAGGTGCCACAGCGCCCAGATGACGCCGACGACGAGACTCGCGCGCGCGAAACCAAGCCGCCTGGCAATCCGCGGCAACAGGTACCCGCGCCAGCCCAGCTCCTCGCCGACTTGCGCGGGCGTCGAGAGCACGACTGCAGCGAGAATGACGACGATCCCCTCGTGCCCGAACCGCGGCCATGAGCCCAGGGCGGCGCGGTGGAGCAAAGCCGCAAGCACCTTGACTGCAGCCATGAAGCCAACGGCGAACAGGTACCATCGAGCGTGGACCCGAAACTGCGCGACGGGCCGCAAGAGGGCGCGGGCGGCCGGGAGACCGCCCCGGCCCAGCGTGAAGGCGATGGCCGACAGCGCCGGAGCGAAGACACCGAGAAGCCACAGCGAGCCGCGCGCCGCCACGGGCACGTGCCCGGTCGCAACCGGAATCCAGCATGCCCAGCTCGCGGCAAACATCACGGCGACCGGGAGGGCGACCGACTCGCCCTCGCTCGCGGGTACCGTGCCCGAACGGTTCCTCATGCGTCGTCGCGACTAATGCGCTGCTTGCGGCGGTCCTTGCAACGGCAGCCCGATAGCGCCGGCGAGCTCGCGCGCTTCGCCCTGCAACAGCCGCGTGTTGCGCGGGCCCATGCGCAGAAGCTGCTTCTCCACCGGCCCGAGCGCTTCGAGCTGCGCGTCGGCGAATGCATAGACCGCGCCCGACGGCCGCACCGCCACCTCGTCGCGCACCGGCGCATCGGCGATGCGCTGCAGGCCGCGCGCAACCACCGCATCGAGCGGCTTACCCGGATAGCCAAGCGCGTGGTACGCAGCCTCGAGGAGCGGATGGAGCAGCTTGTAACCGGCCGCGGCCTTCTTCTCGTCGAGCGAGGAGATGACGTTGGCGAAGGTGTCGTAGCGCGCCTGCGAGCGCGCCGAGATGATCAGCTTGCCGGCCTTGTGGCTGACCGAGAACGCCTTGCTCGGCCGCAGGAACGGAAGCTGCGCGTTCGGGCTGCGATCCTCGGCGAGGTTGTCCGCCACCACCGCGAGCCGGTCGAGGAGATGATCGGCGGCGAGCCACTCTTTCAGCTCCGCCCGCGGCGAAATGCCTGAGAGCGCGTCGCGCACCTTCACATCGCTCTCCGAGGCAGGCGGCAGCGGCACATCGGCCGGTGCGGGCGGCGTCGGCGCGACTGACACCTCCGCCACCAGGGGCGCCTTGTCGTGCGGGTACAGGTACCAGCTTGCAGCGCCTCCGACGATGATGACGCCGAGCATCCAGATCCACAGTCGCGAGCCCACGTTGACCTCCTCCGAGGCGTGCATTCGCCTCACAACCGAGGATTAAGAACGAGCAGGCGTGCGTGCATCCGCCTGCCGGCCAGATCGTTTGAACACAAACGATTTTCTCCGGACCGCCTGTTAGAAATTCAGCGTGTACGTCGCGCGGTAGGCGACGGAGAAGGTCGCGCTGGTCAGCGGCAGATCGGCGCCGAGGGTGAGCGAGTTCTTCGGCACGAACCAGAACCGCACGCCTGGGGTCACGCTGAACACGGTGGTTCCGGCGTTCGCGCCGTCGAAGTCCGTGGTGCCTGCGCCTTCGAAGAAGGTGGTGAAGTTCCCGAACGCGGGCGTCGTCGATTCCGTCCAGGTGTGCGCGACCGCGAGCGCCCAGGCGACGTCGTTCTCGCGTGCACCCGCCTTGTGGTTTCCGAACAGGTTCTCGAGCTGAACCGAGTAATACAGCCCGGTACGGCCCAGTGGCGCGACGAGCGCGCCCAGATCCTGCCATCCCGCGAGCGCGTACTGCAGGGACGACTGCGTCTGGCCGATGCCGCGGTTCGCCGCGGATGCGCGCACCTGCAGAGAGTACGATTTGTCCGCCGTCTCCACGAGCTGCACGCGCGCCAATGCCGCCCCCCCGGCGCCGTTCGCCGGCGCCCCCGTCGGCGCGACGTTCCATTGGTAATTGGTGATGACCTCCAGCATCAGCCTTCTGCTCAAGCCATAGGCCAGCAGCCCGTTCGCGAAGTGCGTCGCGTCCAGCTTGGGATTTCCGCTCGCCTCCGTGCCGACGTAATCGAATCGCGCCTCGCGCTCGAGGAAATTGGTCGTCACCCGCAAGAGCGCCATGTCGGGTGTGTCTCGATGGCGATGCTCCCAGGACTCCGTCCAGCCTTGCGAGAAGAAGTTGCCGATCGTCAGGTCGGTCTGCGCGTGCTCTTCGGCCGCTGCGCACAACGGCAAGAGCGTGATCACCATCGCCATCCAAGTTGCTTTGTTCATGTTGCCCTCCCAAGTGCACCGGTAGCAGCTTGACGTTGCTCTTGGTAGGCGTAACGTCCGCATTGATGTTCCCTAAAGTTACCAGTGGCTCCAGCCTGCTCACCACCGAAGAGATCGCGCGCATCCTCCAAGTGCACCCGAAGCACGTCTACCGCCTCCTGCGGAAGGGCTTGCCGGCGCGAAGGGTCGGGTCCGAATGGCGCTTCGACCGCGAAGAAGTCCTGGCCTGGTCGCGCCCCGGCTCGACGCCGGTTCACGCGCAGGCCGTGGAACCAGAAGCGGCGCCGGAACGCGGCTACTCGCTGCCGCCGCTGGTGGCGGCCAACGGCGATCGCGTCGTCAGCTTGCTGCTCGGCCTCCTGCGCGAAGCCGGCAACGTGATGGGGTTCGTGCAGGCGGACCGCGCCCAGGCGCTCGACCTGCTCGCGGCGGGGCAGGTTCTCGCAGCGGGCAGTCACGCCGGCGGATTCCCGACGCACATCGAAGGAGCGCGCGTCGCACGCATCCACCTGGTCACGCGCGAGGTCGGGCTCGCCTCGCGGACGAAGCTTCTCCGGCTGCGCGACCTGGGAAAGCTGCGGCTCGCTTCGCGGCCTGCGACGGCCGGCGTCCGCCAATATCTCGACGATGTCCTTTCCCGAGAAGGTCTAGACGAGACGAAGATCCACAAGCGCGCGCTTTCGTGTGCCTCTCACGCCGAAGTGGTGTGCGCGGTGGCGCGCGGCGCGGCCGACGTTGGCATCGCGTCGCGGGCGTGGGCGGAAGCAGTGGGTCTCTCCTTCCGGCCACTCGCGCGCGAGCCATACGGGCTCTTGATCCGCGCCCGCGAGCTCGGAGATTCGCGGGTGGTGAAGATGTGCGAAGTGGCCCAGAGCGACCGCTTCCGCGCCCAGGTCTCGGCAATCCCGGGCTACGACGCCACCGGCGCGGGCGACATCCGCTACGACGGCGCGGGCTGATCAGCGCGGCAGATGCGACAGCGCCCGCCGAGCCAATCGTCGGAGCTTGTTCCGCCGGGTTTCCGCAATATCGGAATTTTCAATGGATACCCATGAGAGGGTCGTGCCGCGCCAGACGTAGAGGCCGGCTTTTCCCGATCCGAGGGCAAAAAAGGCCTGTTCCCCGAGACCCGTGACGGGCTCGATCGCCGGCTGGTCCAGCCCGTCCGTCTCGTCGCCCTCGATTCGCGCCGCTTCCCGCAGCCGATCGAAAAGCTGCCGCGCCTCCGCGCCTCGCCTCACCTCGAGCGACACCGAAGCCCGGGACTTGGGAAGCGTGTAGACGCATCGCGACGCGGAGGCATTCATCGTCGAAGCGCGCGTTTTGGCGGGCCGCTCACCCATGACGGCCGTGATGTCCGCAGCGGTGAGCAGGGCGCAAGCTGTAGCCGCCAAGGCCAGAAACATGGCGGCCACGTTAGCCCAGGACGTCCGGCCATTGGAATGCCGATTCGAAACATGCTACCGGCCAAATTCGATTTCACCCACCAAAGGGGGTTTCCCATGCGCAGGGCTTCTTTCGGGCTCGTTCCCGCGTTGTCGCTCGTCCTCGCTGGCCTCGGGGCGCGCGCCGACCAAGGCAATGCGGCGCCGCACCTCGACGGCGAGGTCAACGGCCTCGTCAATCGCATTGATCCGGCGCGGATTCAGGATCGCATCGAACATCTCGCCACCTTCGGCACGCGCAACGCGTGCTCCACGCCGGACAACAATCCAAACCTCAAGCCCACGCAGGGAATCCTCGCCTCGCAGCAGTTCGTCTTCGACCAGTTCTCGGCGATCAAGGGATTGCATGTGGCCGCCGTCTCGTCCGATTCGGCGGCGCAGCAAGCACACTTCCTTCACGGCAACTGCCCGACTTCTCCCACGCAGAATGTGGTCGCCTGGCTTCCCGGCAAGACCCATCCGGAGCGGCTGGTGGTCATCGGCGGTCACCTCGACTCGCGCTCTTTCGGCGTGCTCGACGTGAATCCGGACACCTCGCAACTGCTCGCGAGCGTCGGGGCCACAGCGCCAGTGCTCGAGAATGCGCCGGCAGGCGATGACGCCGGCGCGCAGAGCACGCTCGTGCTGGAGGCCGCTGCAGCGCTCGCGCGCAGCCAGTTCGACAACACCATCGTCTTCATCGTCTTCTCCGGCGAGGAGCAAGGACTGTTCGGGTCAGCGGACACCGCGCAGAATGCGGGCGCCGCCATCGCCGCGCCGAGCAGGCTGGAAGGGATCACCGGAATCAAGGGCGCCAAGGTGGTCGCCATGCTCAACAACGACATCTCCGGCGGTGACAACCTCGCCAACACCGGCGACGACTTCAGCGCCTTCCGCCTCTATGCCGCGGGCACCCCGCGCGAGCAGAGCACCAGGGCCGAAGACGGCACCGCCGACAGCACCTCTCCCGCGCGCGGGCTGATGCGCTTCATCGCCACCTTCGGCGTGCCGCTCGTCGACGGCTTCAACATGCGCACATTCCTGCGCGAGGATCGCCCCGGCCGCGGCAGCGACCAGACTTCGTATCTCAACAACCAGGTTCCGGCGGTGCGCTTCATCGAGAGCCACGAGTGCTCGTCTTCGCCGGTGGACAATAGCTGCCCCGCGACCATCATCCCGGCCGATCCGAACAACTCCGCGCTGACCAACGGGCGGCCCTGCCCGTCACCCTTTGCGGCGCTGCCTCGGACGGATCTGCGCCACAACTGCCTGCACACCAACTTCGTCGTGCGAGGCACCGTGGACGGCGTTGACGTCAGCACCAAGGTCTGCAAGAACGACGACGAGCGCGCGCACGGCGTCGTCATCCAGCCGACCACCGTGACGTCGCAGAACGATCCTTTGTTCGTGCTCAACAAGACGCTCTTCGAAGGCTGCATCGACGACACCGCCGCGAACCCGTTCCACAACTTCCAGCGGCAGCACGCCCCGAATGACCGCCCCGAAAACCCGACCGCGGACTACGAGGCGAGGATCGCGAAAGTGATGACGGCGACGCTCGCGCACCTCGCCCGCGCCCC
The DNA here is from genome assembly GCA_036488495.1 of Myxococcales bacterium. GTDB lineage: Bacteria > Myxococcota > Myxococcia > Myxococcales > 40CM-4-68-19 > 40CM-4-68-19. The sequence continues at coordinate 13,094 of DASXHM010000344.1, forward strand.
CAACGCGCCGGTCAATTTCGCTGCGAGCGGCAATGCGAACGATGGCGTGAACGTGACCTTCAATGCGGCTCCAGGCGACAAGGCGGAGAAGTTCATCGTCGCGGCTCGTCCGGTCACCGCGAACTTCCACACCGGCCGCGTGCGGGTGGACGGCAGCGGCGCGTTCGTCACTCCGCAGCAGCTTGGCATCGCGCCCGGGCAGGCGTTCTTCATCTCGGTGTCCGCGATCGGCAACGGCAACCACGAGTCGCTGTTCGCCTACCCGGAATTCCGCTGCGACGCCACGGGCTGTACAGTACCGGCGGGCGCGTTGAACATCACCGCCACGAAGTAAGCCTTGTCGCGCGGTCGCTCGTTTCCTGACGGGCGACCGCGCACTCTTTCCCGGCGCAGCGGGGGTGGCCAGCCGCCGCGCAGGGCGCATTCACCGGGCGAGCTCCGGCCTGGCGCCGTCGGCCGCGAGGCTGATGACGACCTTTCCGCGGGCGTGACCTTGTTCGAGGTAGCGGATTGCGTCCGCGATCTGGCTCAACGGGTACGTCCGGCCGACGACGGGCTTCACCTTTCCGGAGTCGATCAGCTCGCGCATCAGGTTCAGATCGTCCTGCCGGACCTCGGCGAGGAAGAAAACGAACTTCTGGCTCACGAAGGGCGAATACAAGAACGCTTTGATCGGCACGGTCATCGGCCCGAGCAAGCCGCCGCTCTTCGGTCCACCGCCACCGATCATGATCGCCTCTCCTTGAGGATGGAGGGCCCGACGCAGCTCGCGCAGCGAGTGGTTTCCCACGGTGTCGTAAATCACGTCATACCGCTGGCCGGTCTGGGTGAAGTCTTCCTTGGTGTAATCGATCACGCGATCGGCGCCGATGGACCGGACCAGACCGACGTTGCTCGTGCTGCACACCCCGGTGACATCCGCACCGAACGCCTTCGCGATTTGCACGGCGAAGGTACCGACCCCTCCCGACGCGCCGTTCACCAGCACCTTCTGATTTGGTTGAACCTTCGCCTTGCGCAGGCCCTGGAGTGCAGTGAGGGCCGCCACGGGAACAGCGGCTGCCTCCTCGAAGCTGGCGTTGGCTGGTTTGAGCGCGATTCGATTCTCGGAGGCGCGAGCGTATTCCCCAAAGGCGCCGCCCGCGGCGCCGAAGACCTCATCGCCCGGTTTGAACTTGGTGACGTTCTTGCCCACCAGCTCGACGACGCCTGCCATGTCTACGCCGAGGCGCGTGTTCTTAGGGTTGCGGAGCCCGGCGCCCAGACGCACGAGGTACGGAGATCCTCTCATGTAGTGCCAGTCGAGCGGATTCGCGGCCGCCGCCCGAACCTTGATCAGCACCTGGTTGTCGTGCGGAAGCAGCTTCTCCACTTGTTCGACGCGCAGCACTTCGGGCGAACCGTACTGGTGATAGACGACCGCCTTCATCAGCTCTCCGGTCCCCCGATCAGGCGGCGTCGATTCGGGTTTGAGGAACCAGAACGCGGCAAGGCCCGCGACGAGGATGACGAGCGCGACTCGCGTAGACCGCCTCTTCAGCAGCGGACGCCTGGGCGTCGTAGCCTCATCCATGACAAGTCCCCCGGTCTTTGTCTGTACCGGCAGCCTACGGACCACCCGCCCCGCGATTTCAGCGGATGCCCAGATGATTCGGTCTGCGCAATCCTTCCGATCAGCACCCCGCCCGGCGCGTCAGTGAACCTCGGAGCGGTGCCGCCGAAGCGCTGCGACGAGTCGCGCCGCTGGAGCCGGCGATTTGGAGACGGCCCTCAGGAATGCCTCGCGATCCTCGCCGCGAAGGACCACGCGCCCATGATCGCCGAGGACGCGCCGCGCACCGTTGTTCCTTTCAAGCGAAGACCGTCTCCCGGTAGTCATCGAAGGCGTGTACGGCCGTTCGCCGTACACGTCAACGCTTCCCGACCGCTCGGCGAGGCGCTGGTGGACACATCACTATGGGATAGCTATTGCTCGCGGCAAGGCGGAACAACGAGAGAGAGGCATACGATGCAGCGACGTAAGACTGCCACCAGCCGGAAGATGAAGAACGCGACCACTCGCCGCGACCCGACGCTGAGCGAGTTCGAGAAGCGTGACCTCCGCGTCGACATCAAGTCGGCGGGCACGGCCGTCACCATCCGGCCGCAGCGCCCGACCTCGATCTTGCTCAGCGACGAGCTGAAGGATGCGCTCCGCCGGCGCGGTCGCGAGCTCGGCCTCGGCCACCAAACCGCAGCCAAGATGATCCTCGCGAAGTAAGTCAACGCGAAGCTGTAGCGGATTGGCGCTGAGGCATTGACTTGCTTTATTCGAGGCACTCGTCGCCACTTTCTCTCAGCCCGTCGCGTTGTTGCAACGCTTCACGAATCATGCGGTGAGAGCTTATAGAATCGAAGATCGGCTGTTTGGAGACATTTGGAATTGGTGCGACGTACTGATGCAGTTGCGTGGCGAGGTGGAAAGCTTCAGAGAACTCGTCGCGCAGCGACTCGAGATCCGCATCGCGGTAGACGCACAGCTTTTCGAGCAAGGGGGCGTGCGGATCGGGATCGAATTCCAGCCTCCATGCGGTCTTGTTCGCGTTCGTCATCCATCGAGCAAAATGCGCCGAACTACACCAGAGCAACCGGTCTTGGTAGTCGGAAAGAACACCGAACACGCCGTGCGCCAGATCATGTCTTTCCTTAGCAAGGGACTGAAGCTTCTTCACCATCGCATTCACGACACGAAACTCCGGGCCCGAGAGGACTACTTTAGCAGCGCTTATTAGAGCATCCCGCTTCGCCCTCGCGTTTTGGAGTGAAAGGTAAACCGCGACGCCTGCTTCGGACGTCGGACCGAGCATGGCGGCCAGGACCGAGGCCATCTCGAGGTCGACCAACGACCAACCCGCCAGGCATCGCGCGATGAGAGCCGCCATCGCTGGGCGATCCTTCAAGCAATCAGCATTGATGTAGTAATGGGCACCAGGGTTTATTTTTCGATACGGCTGACGCGGCATATAAATGTTCCTTCACGAAGACACAAGCGCATCATGGCAGCGACAAGGTTACCATTCTAGAACACTCTTTGGATCGCGCCGAGTGCCATGGGAGAACGTTGAGAGCTGCATCGGATGGCGAGCTGCGCTGCTCTCCCAGGCCTGTACGGTTTTTGGGTGGTCACGTTGAGCAAGTGCGCGAAGGCGACTTGGGACACCTCCAGGTGAGCGAGGATCCCGGCCACGTTCCCCGCCAAGCTTCGGCAGCACTCGTGGTCCATTGGCTCGGCAGCCCACTGAGCGTCGCGCCCCGCGTCGCTCGTGCAGCCTATCTTCAGAATGCGCACGCCCTGTCCGTTCGCACGCTGAACCCAGCTGGCATCAAGACGTACTCAGCGCCGAAATGCCTCGCGATCTCAAGAATCCCGCGCGAGCCGGCTGGCTCATAACTTGTTGAGATCGATAGGAAGACGCGCGGCCTTCATTTCCTTGGCAAGCGCCGTTCGCCATGCACCGACGCCGTC
>DASXHM010000385.1:0-9738 GCA_036488495.1 Myxococcales bacterium
TCGGCCGCGGAGGTAACCACCGCGAGGTGGTGCACATCGAGGATGCGCGCGGTCTGCCCCGCCCGCTCCAGCACGACCCCCAACCAGATGAAGTTCAAAGGCGTGTCGTACAGCATGGTCCCGCGCAGGAGTCCCATGCAGAGCTGCGTTTCGCGGCGGATGTGCCGGTAGAAGCCGTAGCGGTGGTCGGCATACAGCTCGCGCGCCTCGGCGCTTTGCATCCAGAGGTGCAACTCGTTGATGCTTTCCCATGCCTCCAAAGACACCGTCTCGCGGATGCTCCGCGCATTCTCTCGCGCGGCGGTGATGGTGCGCTTCAAACAAACGGGAATGTCCGGCCGGAAGCTCAGATACTCCTGCACCGCCTCGCCGTCGGAGAGCGCGTCCTCGCCGCACAGCTCGACGAACCGCTGCAACTCGCCCTCGGTGATGATGACCGGCTGCCAGCATTGAAGCGGCGTCAGATCGGCATCGAGCGACAAAGTCGCGGTCACTTGGAGCAGCCGGGCGGTGCTCTCCGCGCGTTCCAAGTAGCGCCCGAACCAGAAGCAATGATCGGCGACGCGCGAGATCATCGCTTCAGCACCCAGGTGTCTTTCGAGCCGCCGCCCTGGCTGGAATTGACGATGTACGATCCTTCGACCAGTGCCACCCGGGTGAGGCCGCCCGGCAACACCCACGGGCCGCCGCGGGCATAGAGCAGATACGGCCGCAGATCGACCCTGCGCGGAACCACCGAGGCGCGCGCCCGATCCCAGGTCGGGCAGGTGGAGAGCTCGACGCGGCGCTGCGCGATATACCTTCGCGGCTCGGCTTGAATTCGAGCCGCGAATTCCGCGCGGTCTTCCACGGTCGATTGCGGGCCCATCAACATTCCGTATCCGCCGGCTTCGTCGACCGCTTTGACCACCAGCTCGTGCAGGTGCTCGAGGACATAGGCGCGGTGGTCGTCGCGCATACAGAGGTACGTCGGCACCTGCTGCAAGAGCGGCTCTTCGGAGAGATAGAAACGGATCATCTCCGGCACGTACGCATAGATGGCCTTGTCGTCGGCCACGCCGTTGCCCGGAGCATTGGCGAGCGCGACGTTGCCCTTCGCATACGCGCGCATCAGACCGGGAACGCCGATCAGGCTGTCCTTGCGAAACACCTCCGGATCGAGAAACGCCTCGTCGGTGCGGCGATAGATGACCTGCACCTGGCGCGGGCCAAGGGTTGTGCGCAGCCAGACCTTGTCGTCGTCGACATACAAATCCGCCGCCTCGACCAGCTCGATGCCCATCGTCCGGGCGAGGAAGCTGTGCTCGAAATAGGCCGAGTTATAGACGCCCGGGGTGAGCAGCACGACGGTCGCATCGCCGTCGCCCTGCGGCGCCACCGAGCGCAGGGTCTCGGCCAGGCGCGCCGGATAATGATCGACCCGCTGCACCTGCGAGGCCTCGAAGGAATTGGGAAGAACGCGCTTCGAGATCAATCGGTTTTCCAAGACATAAGAAACGCCGCTCGGGGTGCGCAGGTTGTCTTCCAAAACGCGAAAGGTCCCTTCCGGATCGCGAATCAAATCGATACCGCTGACGTGCACCCGGACCCCACCCGCCGGTTTCACTCCGCGCAGCGCCGGCAAGTAATGCTTCGCCCCCAGCACCAATTCCTTCGGAATGCGCCCTTCCTGGAGGATGCGCTGCTCGCCGTAGACGTCGTCGAGGAAGTGCGAGAGCGCGACGATGCGCTGAACCAGGCCGCGTTCGAGCCGCGCCCAGTCGTCCGCGGCGATCAGCCTGGGCAACAGGCAGAAGGGGAAGATCTTCTCCGTCCCCTCGGAGTCCTTGAACACCGAGAAGGTGACGCCTTGGTTCAAGAGCGCGCGCTCGGCGAGCGAGACCTTGCGGGTGAACTCCTCGACGCTCCGGTGCGTCAGCCGGGCCAGCGCGTGCTGGAAGGAGGGGCGGAACGATCCGTCGCTCGCGAAGAGCTCGTCGTAGGCGCCCGACAACGGCCGGTATCCCTCGGCGAGCTTCATTGCCGCTCCTCGAAGGGCGACGGCTTGTCCGCAGGCAGCCTGCGCAAATCCAGCGTCCAGGGCGTGTCGTCGGACATCTGTGCTTCGCGAGCTTGGATGGGCCACTGCAGCATCGCTTCCAGGGTGAAGCGCTGGGCGCGCCGGGCGGACGCTTCGAAGCGGGTCAAGGGCTCGGTGTCATAAGCGCGGCCCTCCGGATGCCAGACATGGTACGCGCAGGCCCCCAAAGAGCGCTGCGCCCAGCGATCGACGACGTCGAAGCGCAGCGGGTGATGGACGGGCAGGTGCGGGTGCAGGCTGTGCGGCGGCGCCCAGGCGCGAAAGCGCACTCCGGCTGCAGCTTCGCCGGCGCGGCCCGTCTGCAAGAGCTTCAACGTATAGCCATTGACCAACACCTCGTGCCTTCCGGGGATGAGCCCTTCGCAGCGCACTTCGACCCGCTCCACGGACGAGTCGACGTAGCGCGAAGTTCCGCTTGCGGAAGGCTCTTCGCCGAGGACGTTCCACGGCTCGAGCGCGTTGCGAATCTCCAGGACCACGCCGCCCGCGTGCATTTGACCTGCCACGGGGCAACGCAATTCCAAGAACGCGCGATAGGCATCCGCCGGATGCGGCAGCCCACGGTCGTGCAAGAACGCGAGCACGTCCTCAAAGTCGGCCCACATCCAGGTCGGCAAGAGGAACCGATCGTGAAGCTGCTGTCCCCAGCGCACGAGCGGCGCGCGGTACGGGGCCTGCGAGAACGCCGCGACCAGCGCGCGCACGAGCTGCACTTGCGCGACGGCCATTCGCGGATGCGGCGGCATCTCGAACGCGCGCAATTCGACCAGTCCCTGGCGGCCGTGCGGCGTCCGATAGTCGAAGAGCTTGTCGATGCAGAGCTCGGCGCGGTGGGTGTTGCCGGTGACGTCGACGAGCAGGTTGCGGAAGAGCGCATCCGACAGCCAAGGCGGAGGCGGACCGGCTTGCGAGAACGCGCGGTCGAGCGCGATTTCCATCTCGTAGAGCGCGTCGTGCCGGGCTTCGTCGACGCGCGGCGCTTGCGAAGTCGCGCCGACGAAGAGGCCGCTGAAGAGATACGAGAGCGACGGGTGGTGCTGGGTGAAGGTCACGAGGCTCGCGAGCAACTTCGGATCGCGCAAGAACGGGCTCTGCAGCGGGGTCGGGCCGCCGAGCGTGATGTGGTTGCCGCCGCCGCTTCCCGCCTGGCGCCCGTCGAGGAGATATTTTTCCGCGTGCAGGCCGGCATGCAGCGCGGCGTCGAAGACCGTTTCGATCAGCGCGGCGCCTTCGGAAAAGTCCTTCACCGGCGGCAGGTTGACTTCCAAGACCCCCGGGTCGGGCGTCACCGAAAAACCTCTGAGAACTTCGGAACGGGGCGGCGGGTAGCCTTCGAGGAGCACCGGCGCGTCCACGCTCGGTCGCGCCGCATCGACGGCGGCGACCACCGCGAGGAAGTCTTCGGCAGTTTGGAAGGGAGGCAGAAAGACGCAGAGCGCGCCGCCGCGGGGCTCGACGCAGAGGGCAGTACGGACGCCGGCAGGGAGCGGCTTTGGCCGAGGCGGCTTCTGAGGGGCCATGGAAACCTTCACCCCATTTGCTTTGGCGAGCCGTTCGTACCGTTCGCGCTCGATCTTCTCCGTGCGCTCCATTCCTTCCGAGCTGCGCGGATCCGGCGGCGAGAAAGGCTCTTCGCTGGGCGGCGCGGGCGGCTGGACTTTCGGCAGCGACGCGAGCGGCAGCCGGAGGCCAATCGGCGAATCGCCCTGCAAGAGGTAGAGGCGCTCGCGGCGGAACGGCCAGCGCTCGCTGTGGAACGCGCCGTCGGTCCGGGCGAGCGGCAGCACGTAGCCGGCGGGAGTGGCGAGGCCGCGGTCGAGGACGCGCGCGAGGCGGCGCCGCTCTTCGCTCGAGCGCAGGTCAGCGGCGAGCGGATCGACGCCGACCGGGAGCGCGGCTTCGTCCTGCAAGAATCGCCACGGGTCTTCGAAGGCTTGGTGGATGAACCCGTCGGTTGCACGGTCGTCATCGGGTCGCGCGCCCTCGACGCGAGCTGACCGCGGCCCGCCGGCGGACGATGACCGCGTCTCGTCCGGGAGCCCGCAGCGCCGCGCGATCTCGCCGATGAGTTTGCGCGCCTGCGGCAAGAGCTGCGCGTCCTCCTGGCTGCGCGGCGTCCCCGGCGCGCTCTGCCAGACATCGCGCGCCACCGACCAGAGCGGCTTCAAATCCTTGCGACCGATCAGCTCGAGCGTCCAGCGCGGAAGGCTCTCTCCCGGATAGTGCTTGCCCTGCCGCAAGAGCAAGAGTCCGCCGGGGAGAAGCCGCTGCAGAAGTTGCCGCGCGAGGAGGAGGCCCTGCTCCCATTTGGTCGTCCCGAGCGCCTCGCCGTTCCATTCCGGCCGGTTCGGATGCAGGCGCGAATTGAAGGTGGGCTCGCCGCCGACGGTGAGCGCGATGCCGAGCTCGCGCAACTTCGCGTCGGTCTTCGTGCCGGCCGCTTGCAGTGCCGCCCAACCTTCTTCGGTGAACGGCGCGGTCGGGCGCACTTCGTGGCCCAGGCGCCCGATGCGCACTTCGAACTGCACCTCTTCCGCGCGGACTTCGCTCGTGCCTTCGATGGGCGCGGCGAGCTGTGGCAAGGCGGTGCAGGCGAGCGGGATGTGGCATTCGCCGCAGAGGAGGCCGCTCGTCGCATCAAGCCCTATCCAGCCGGCGCCGGGCAAGAACACCTCCGCCCAGGCGTGCAGATCGACGACGTCGCGCGAGACGCCCTTGGGCTGGTCCGGCAGCATTCCTTCGTCGGTGAGCTGGACCAGGTAGCCGCTGGCAAATCGCGCCGCGAGCCCGCGCGATCGAAGCGCGGCGATCAAGAGGACCGCAGAATCTCGGCAGCTCCCGCGCCCCTGTTGCAAGGTCTCTTCCGGCGTCCAGATGCCGGGCTCCTCGCGGATGACGTACCGGACCTCTTGGTTGACCCGGCGGTTGATCTCGACGATGAGCGGAACGGTTCGACCTGCGCGCGGCAACGACTCGAGGAACTGCCCGCAGCGCGGCCCGACCGAATAGGCGCGCTCGCTCGTGTCGAGATACGGCTTCAAGTCGAACGCGAGCGGACCGTAATCGAACGGCGTGTCGTCTGCTTCGCCGTCCAAGGTGAAGTCGAACGGATTGACCGGCCGGATGTCGACGGCGAGCTCGACCGAGACCTCCAATTCCGGCACCCGCGAATCCGCCCAGCTCGCGCGGGCGACGAAGTTGCCGGCGGGGTCCTGCTGCCAGCGCACTTCGCCGGGCTCGGTCACCCGCAGGCCGTAGCTTTCGATCTTGGCGCGGGCGTGCGCGGCAGGGCGCAGGCGAATGAGGTGAGGGCCGAGCAGCGTCGGACGCGCATACACGTAGCGGCTGCGGTGCTGAAGGAGGACGCGCACCGATGCACCTTAACGAAAGCAATCTTCGCGGCAAGGAGCGACGCTGCGAGATCGTCCGCTGGGGTCGCCAATTTTGTCGGACGCCTGCGCGCCTATCGGGCGACGGGACGCGGCGGTTGGCCGTCGTCGAGGCGCTCGACCTGCTTTTCGTCGAGCGGAACGAAGCGGCCCTGCAAGGGGTCGTGCACCAGCACTTCGGCCTCGCCGATGTTGAACCAGAAAGCATGCAGCCCGAGCGCGCCCTTTGCTTCCGCCTCCGCGACCAGCGGATAGGTGCGGAGGTGTTCTAGCTGCAAGAGCGCGTTCTCCTGCGAGAGCCGGTCTGCCGCTCCGGGGGCCGTGAGATCCGGGACGCGCTCCAATGACCGTTCGGCGTGGCGCAGCCAGGACTTCAGGTGCGGAGCGTTCAGGTTTTCGCGCCCGCGCATCAGGCCGGCCATCGCGCCGCAGCTCGAATGGCCGCAGACGATGATGTCGCGCACCGCGAGCTGCCCGACCGCGAATTCGATGGCGGCGCCTTCGGAGTCGTCGGCAATCGAGAGCCCGTCCGGAGCGGCCGGCGCGACGATGTTGCCGACGTTCCGCACGACGAAGAGATCGCCCGGCTCGGTGGAGGCGAACACGTTGGCGGCCACCCGGCTGTCGGAGCAGGCGATGAAGAGCGCATCCGGGCTCTGTCCGAGCGCCAGCCGCGCGAAGGTGGCGCGCGTCTTCGGCCGCACGTTGTTGCGGAAATCGACGATGCCTCTGATGAGCTTGCGCATGCGCGAACGACCATAGCAGGCCGAAGAAACACCCGGCTATGTCGGTGGTAGCCGGCCGCGACCGGCGGCAACTACACCAACACCGGCATCGTCTCGCTGTGGCTGCGCCTGCGCACATAGCTCAGCGCGGTTTGCCGTTGATCGACACGTCCTGCAATTGCACGCCCCGCGGTTCTCGCTCATTTGAGATGGCGTTGAAGGTCGAGCTGCGGACGATCAAGAGGCCAATCTGCGCACCGTCCAAGTCGAACAAGCGCGGTGCGTTCGACACCTCGAAATGGCTCAGCTCGAGCGAGCCGAAGCGCGGCGGAAACGCGCCCTTCTGGCCGTCGTAGTTCGCAGTGGCGACGACGACTGCGTTGCGAAAGCCCGCGCCGCGAAAGCCGTCGAGATGGATGCCGTCCACGAAACCGCCGCGGCGGCTGTTCGACTTGATCCAGAGCGCCTCGCCGACTCCGCGCCCGAAGGTCCAGTTGTCATACGCAAAGACGTTGCGGATTCCGCCGGACAGCTCGCTGCCGAGGCAGAGGAAACCGTAACGACCCTCGGCCTGGCAATGGAGAATGACCACGTCCTCGCATGCGGCCGCGAGCCGGCGCCCATCTTGGTCGCGGCCGGACTTGAGCGCGATGTTGTCGTCGCCGGAGGCGAAGGTGCAGCTTCGGATGACCACGCGCCGGCATGACTCCGGATCGCAGCCGTCGGTGTTCGGCCCGGACACGCGAGTGGTGACGCCGTCGATGACGACGCCTTCGCAGAGCACCGGATGGAGCTGCCAGAACTGCGCTCCGCGCAGCGTCACGCCTTGGATGAGCACGTTCGCGCAGCGATAGAATTGGACGAAGGAAGTGCGCAGCCGACCCGTCACGCGGCGCTGTTCTGGCGGCAGGGCGACGAGCGGCTCGAGGACTCCTTCGCGGTCCGAGCCGCGATTCCAGGAGCTGGTCTTGCTCGCGTCGAGCGTACCTTCGCCCGTCAAAGCAACATTCGTTTCACCGTACGCGTAGATGGGCGGTGCGCGATTGACGCATTCGATGCCTTCGTAGCGGGTGAAGACCTCCCGGTAGAGCGAAGGGTCGCCGCTGAACGACAGCGTCGCGGCGCGATCGAGATGCAGGTCGACGTTGCTCCGTAGCCGCAGGCTTCCCACGCACCAGGTGCCGGCAGGAACCAGGACGTGCCCGCCGCCTGCATCCGCGCACGCCGCGATAGCGCGCCCGAATGCGCGGGTGTCGTCCACGATCCCGTCGCCTCTCGCGCCAAAGGTTTGCACCGCGAATTCGCGCGCTGGGAAGACCGGCGGCAAGGTCGTCGCGAGGATGCGGTTTGCTTCCGGCCACGGCGTCGTCCGCGGGGCATCCGCGCGCATCGGCGGCGGAATCGAGCCGCCGCGGAACACGCAGCCCGGCAACACGGCCGCCAAGGCGCCGGCGCGGATCAGCTCGCGCCGGCTCAGCCGGCCGTTCAAACCGGAGGGCACCTCAGTCCGCTGCGCCGAGCGCGCGCTGCGGGTGCCATTCAATCCGGCCGCGCAGATACGCGAACCATCCGAGCACCGCGCCCAACTGCCGCAGAAATTGAAATCCAATCGGCTCGGTCAGGGTCGCGAACAGCGCGCGCACCGCGAAGCGGAACGTCACCCGCTGCCCGAGCCAGCGCGCGTTCAGGATCACCGAGACGAAGTGGCAGCCGAGGTCGTAGGCGAGCTTGAAGATGATGGCGTAGAGGATGAGGCCGGTCGGCCGCAGGCCGAGCGCGATCTGCACCAGCAGCACCACGATGGCGCACAAGCCGTAGACCGGCAGCAGCATGTCGGCGGTCTTGACCGGCAGGTGGAACGTCCCGAGCCGGCCGTAGCGGCGGGCGAAGACCATGTCGCCCGAGCGGAACATCGTCTGCAGGTAGCCGGCGAACCAGCGGGTGCGTTGGCGCAGGAACACCCGCAGCTTGCCCGGGGAGTCGGTGGTGGCGCGCGCGCCGGCGATGACCCGGGCGTGGAGCGGCTTCCCCAGCACCTCGAGGCTCTTGCGGTGAAGGCGAAACATCACCTCGTAGTCCTCGACCAGGCTCTCCGGATCGAACCCGCCGATCTCGGCGAGCCGCTCCCGACGGAACGCTGCGAAGGCGCCGGAGACGAGCACCAGCGTGTCGGCGCGCGACCACGACACCCGCCAGAGGAAGCCGCGCAGGTATTCGAAGGTCTGGTAGAGCTGGAAGGCCCGCCCCAGCGGCGCGCGCCTGCACACCGGCCGCAACACGCCGCAGCCCGCCACCAGATCCGGCTCGCGCGCGAACGCCTCGCGGATGGCGCCGATGGACCCACGCTCGACGATGGTGTCGGCGTCGACGGTAACGAAAACGTCTGAGAACACTTCGCCCAGGGCCTGGTTGAGCGAGCGCGCTTTTCCCGAGTTCGGCTTCGCCAAGACGCGGACGCGGCCGGCGTAGTCGCGCGCGAGCATCTCCGCCGTGCCGTCGATCGAGCCGTCGTCCACCACCAAGACCTCGTCCGGCGGGTCGGGCTCGGCGAGGATGGCGTCGAGAGTCTGCGGCAGGTCCTTGCGCTCGTTGCGCGCCGCGACCACCACCGCGAGCGACGGCCGGGTGGTCCGCTGCGCAGGCGGCAACGGAACCCGCAGCGCGCGGTAGCTCGAGAAGACCATGTAGCCGAGGAGCCAGGTATCGTAGCCGATGTAGACGAGCCCGACCGACCACGACCAAGGCGCAGGCAAGACGAACGCGGCCGCGAGGACCACGGCGAGAAGAACGGCGCAGAAAGCGAGAAGGACTGCGAAGCGGGACACGTCGCCTCAGTTTATGCCGCTGCCCAGCGCCTCGCGAGACGTTCGTCGAACCCTGCGCGCTACGCCGCCTCCGGCCGCGCGAGCGCGCTCTTCACCGCCTCCAAGAGCACGTTCAAGTCGAGCGGCTTGCGCAGCACCGCGAAGGTCCCCAGGTCGCTTGCGTCGTACCCGCGGTTGGCGCTCGCCACGATCACCGGGATGTTCGACCAGCGCGGGTTGGCGCGGAAGCGCACCAGGAACTCGAGCCCGTTCAGGACGGGCATCATTAGATCGAGCAGGATGACCCCCGGCTCGGCGGTCTCCAGCCGCTCGAGCGCGATCTGCCCGTTGCTCGCCTCGACGACCTCGTAGCCGGCGTCGGTCAGCGCGACGGACAAGGAATCGCGAATGTCGTGGTCATCCTCCACCACCATGACCGTGGCAGGGGGCGCCATGCGGCGGAAGCTAAGGCGCAGGGGCGGCCGGCACCCGCACGCACAGTGAAACTGTTGCCCTGTGAGCAGTGGAGCCGCGAAAAATAATTGTTCCCCAATCCAGACCGACCACGGTCTAGGGTGTCCGGCTCTCCGATGAGCGACCGCACCCGAGAGCCGGACCAACTGTTCGCAGGCACGAGCGAGATCGCTCGCCTGATGCAGGGTCTCGACTGGTCGAAGACCGCGCTCGGGCCTTCGCGCAAATGGCAGCGCAGTTTGCGCACCGCCGTCCGCATCCTTCTG
>DASXHM010000017.1:0-9872 GCA_036488495.1 Myxococcales bacterium
CGCGCTCGGCGGCGAGGCGCGCGCGGTCCTGGCGGCGCTGATCGGCTACATGGTCTGCCAGCAGTTCTCGGGCTACTCGAAGAGCTGGTACCTCTACGCGCTGTGCGGCTTCGCGACTTGCTGTCAGGTGTGGGCGAAGAAGGGGCCCGCGCCGGACGAGGCGGCAGACGGCGCAGCGGTCTGACGGTGCGCGCGTAGTCGTTTGACACCACGGCAGCTTCGCGCTACACGCACGCCGCTCGCGCCGGCCCCAGCCGCGCGAGGGCCGGAATTTGGGGCATTAGCTCAGCTGGGAGAGCGCCGCAATGGCATTGCGGAGGTCGGCGGTTCGATCCCGCCATGCTCCACCAAATCACTCCGACACGCTGCTAACTCCAGCTAGGCTTTTGTTCCGGAAGGCATCGGCCGAGCACCGGGTCTGTGACGCGGTTGCGGTTGACCATCGTCGATGTCACGGCCAGTGGCGTTGACACGGTCGTGGTGAGTCGAAATCTGCCAGTCTCAGCGTGCATATCTTGCCGGTAGACGCCGTACGCTTTTTAGGTCGCGACAATTCTCACGTTCATATCCGCACGACGTGCAGACGACGTGGCAAAGGCTGTTCGTAGACGTACAAGAACAGCAGACCCAGATTCCCCCAATCAACACGACTGCGAACGATTCACGAACGCACATGGCCGACCTCCACGCAGCGTAGTGTACGAAGGCGGCGTGGATGGCCGGCCCAGGGTCTAACACTTTCGGTTTTGTAAGAGTTTTAGAGCTCCGCAGGGCGTCGGCCCTGCTTCTTCGCTCGATGACGGGCGACGTATGCGCTCGCAAACAGGTTTTGAACGTCTTTGGGTGCCAAGCCGCAGAACCGGGCAGCGGCGCGAACGATGGCGCGGCCGTCGCCCGTTGCAGGCAACCTCATGACGGTGTGCCGCGCAAGGAAGGCCGCCATCCGCCTCTCCTGCGTCGCGTTAAGCCCGACCTCGCGGGCGTGTCGCGAAAACTCGTCGCGGAACTCCTCCAGCGATGGCGAGAATGGGTGTGGTCGAAAGATCACTTTCTCGTCCGCCTTGTACTTGAACCGAAACTCCGGAAGGAGACGAGGGAGAAGTTGAGCCGTACGATAGACCTCGACTCGAACACTGACGGTCTTACTGTTCTCTCCGGCAAAAGCAGCCAGCGTCTTCAGCCGCAGGTGGATTGGACGGCGCAAGGGTCGCCGTATGTCCAAGAGAAAATCAGCGACGACGCGGTCATGTGGGGATTCGACGGTCGCTTTGAACCACATCCGTTCAAACTCTGCCCGGGCCGTTTTTGCTAGCTCCGCGAACGCAGTTACATCGCGTGTGCGAAGCGCGAGATCCACGCTCGACAGCACGTCATCGACCCACTCCCACGGTCCTTCGAGACCGCTGCTTGCAAAATCTCGAGTAGTACCGATCGCCGTCGCGAGGGCTTCAGCCACGAGGCTTCCTTTACCTCGCGCAAATGGCTGGCTGTTTATTCTTGGAAGTTGCACACGAGCCATGGTGGGATCTTAGCATCGCCTCCTGCGCCAATCGCCACTCGATGCGACATTTCGGACCGCGAGCTAACCATTTCACGTCAAGCGGACCCCGTCACGCCGCTTCAACCGTGATTTTCATTTGATGCCCGCTGCGTCGAGGTTTGCTTGCATGGCTAGCTTGACGAAAGAGAGCCTCGGGGTAACCAAGGGCACGAGCCCATCGGACTGCGCGCTCCGCGCTGACGGCACGGCGACCCTTCTCGATGTCGCAAAGGCCGGGACGCGATACGCCGAGGCGCTTCGCGAGGTCTTCCAGGGTATGCTCGTCCGTCTCTCGGATAGAGCGGACGAGGGCGCCGAACGTCAGAGGGCCGCCTCGCAGCTTCTCCAGATACTTCATCGTGACGCTCTTCTTCACTCTGGGCATCGTGCCCTCTTGGTAACGAAAGTACCCCGTCCGCGTAATTCCTTCAGGGTGGCCCGTCGCCACTCCGGCGTTTTGGCAGCGAGAAACGCAAGCTTTTGCCAGATGGCCCACCAACAGGTACCATTGACGCCACCGCTGGAGGTACCGTCGATGTCGGATCCAGTGTTCAGCCGGGATGTTCACCCGATCACGGACTTCAAGTCCAAGAGCTCGGCTATCGTCGAGCACGCGCGCCGGACCAAGCGGCCCGTGCTGATCACACAGCGCGGCCGCGGCGTGGCGGTGCTCGTCGGACTGGACGAGTACGAGAGCATGAAAGAGGAGTTGGCGTTCGGCCGCGCCGTCGATGAAGGGGCGAAGCAGGCGCAGCAGAAGGAGTTCGCGACAGCCGCAGAGGTCGTCGCGGCCCTCGGTCGAAAGCGCCGCTGACTGTGCGCGTTCGCTGGACCCGTCTGGCTCTGGCCGATTTCATATCGGCGCGCGAGCATCTTGACGCCGAAAACCCTGATGCTGCAGACCAACTCATTGGCAACGTGTCCGATGCGCTGAAGAGGCTTCGGAACCATCCCCGGTTGGGACGGATCGTGCCGGAGCGGCGGTCGCTAGGGTATCGCGAGACCGTTCTGCCCCCCTATCGACTGGTCTATGCCGTGGTGGGCGCAGAGATCCACGTGCTGCGCCTTTGGCACTCCCGACGTGATCCCGCGGGAATCTAGTGCGGAACCGCCGGGTGCAGCAGCAACCCGACGAGGCCGGCGGAGAGGATGAGGAGGGGTTCGGGGACTTTCTTGGTCTTGGTCAGAATCGCCAGCGCGACGAGGGCGATGACGACCGTCGGGATGTCGATGATCGCCCGGCGGCCCAGAACATACGCCGCGCCGCCGATGGCGCCCGCGGCCGCGGCAGTCACGCCGGCGACGAACGTCTTCACCTTCGCGTTCCCTGACCACCTGCGGAAGTGAGGCGCTAGAAAGATCACGATCAGATACGGCGGCAGGAAGACGCCAATGGCCGAGACGACGGCGCCGGAAAAGCCCGCGACCAAGAAGCCGATGAAGGCGACGGTGATGACCACCGGGCCCGGAGTAATCATCGCGACCGCCACCGCGTCCAAGAATTGCCGTTCGTTCAACCAATGGAATTGATCGACGACGCCCCCGTGCAAGAACGGCACGATGGCGAGCCCGCTCCCGAAGACGAACGCGCCGGCTTCGGCGAAGTACCAGGCGATGCGCGGGAGCTCGGAGGCGCGCGGACCACTGATGCCGGATGTCAACCAGAGCGGAAAAGCGATCAATGCCGAAAAGGGCGCCGCAGCGGATCGAAGCGACTTCGCCGTCATTGCCACGAAACCGCAGCCGAAGAAGAGCCAGATGTATTCCTTCTCCGTCCAGCCGGTGACCACCGCGCTGACCACGAACAGCCCGATCAGCACCGGATCCCGGTTCACGGTGGCGCGCGCGAGCTTGTAGGCGCTGCGGCCGATGATGGCGATGACGGCCGCGCCGATTCCATAGAACAGCGCTTGAATCCACGGAAGCCCGCCGAAGTGCAGGTACAGCCAGGAGATCGCCAGCACCATCAGGAACGACGGGCCGACGAAAGCCAACGCCACGAGTGTCGCTCCGAGGGCGCCGGCGCGGACCCAGCCGAGATATTTCGCGAGCTGCGCCGCGAGCGGGCCCGGTGAGAGCTGCGAAAGCGCGAGGCCTTCCTTGTAATCCTCCATCGAGAACCAGCGCCGGTCTTCGACCAAGTCGCGCTGCATGTACCCCGCGAGCGCGATTGGCCCGCCGAAGCCGAAGGTGCCGAGCGCGAGGAAGTACCAGAGGAGCTCGCGGAGTGTGCATGGCTGCGTCTTTGTCGCGGAGTTGCTCGCGCCGCCAGGGAGATCCGCCATGCGCGGCACTCTCGCGTGCAGCGGCCTGGCTTGCAATCGGGCGCGCAGCGGCTGCGCTTGTCATCGGGCGCGACGCACCCAGGGCCCTGGCGCTCGTGCGCGTTCGCTGGCACGCTGCGAAGCTGCTCGTCAGCGACGAAGAGGTCTATGCCGAGCCGCCCTTCAAGCTGATCGGCGTCGTCGAAGTGGAAGGGAAGGAGACCGAGCAGCTCCAGGCCTTCGTCGCGCGAGCGCAAGAAGCCGGGGCCGCCGCCGGGTGCGATGTGCTGGTGGAGCGCGATGCGTTCGAGCTGGGGACGCGCATCGTCCGCCCGTTCGGTCCGCGCTTCACCCGCGGCACGATGGGGCGCGATTGGCAGCGCAGCGATCAGGTGGTCTGGCAGTTTCTCTGCGGGGTGAGCGGCGCGACCGACGACGAAGAAGCGCAGACGATGCGGGAGGCGACTTCGCTCGCGATCAACCTGCGCTGGAAAGAGCTGGGCGGCTACGAGCCGTGCGAGCAGTACACGCCGACCGGTTCGCATGTCCGCAAGACGCACGTCTGCGCCAATGATCCGGGACATCACGCGGAAGCGGACGGGCGGAGCAGCGCCCCGTCGCACTGAGACCGCGCGGAAGACGGCACGGCTGCTCGCTTCTTTGCGCGCAAGGCGGACTCGCCGCACCTTGTGTGCATGGGCGGACAGGGATTCATTCCAGAGGACGGAGAGGGCGGTATCGTCGAAGGCTCGAAGGAGTCGAAGAAGCTCGAGCAAGAGCCGGATGCGCCGTTTGCGCGCGCGTTTGGCGGCGGGGCGAAACAGGCCAACGGGCCGGCGCCGCGCAGCGGGATGCAGGGCACGACAGAGCGGGGCGCTGCCCCGACGGAGGTGCTGCCGCGGCCTGGCACCACTCCGGCAGGCGGCCGCACGGACGTCCACCGCACGACCGAGCAGAGCGCGAACACCACCGGCACCGGCGAAGACGTCGATACGGGCGAGTAAGAGGTCGCGGCCCGAGCCGTAGCGCCTGCTGATCCGTCGTCTTGCGGCGGCGTCGCGAGACCGAAATCAATCCATCGGTAGCCTGCTCTCCAGCCGGCTCGTCGCCCGTCTCTTGCGGCCGAACGCCGCGATATGAGACACGCGGTTTCCCCTGTTCGCCAAACCGATTGGAGAAACGCTTGGTCGCCTCTCGCCTTGCCGTCGTGTCCGCGTTCGCTCTCTCCCTTTTCGCTCTGGCGCCTTCCGCCAAGGCCCTGGAGTCGGACGAGGTACCGCTCAGCTTCCTGTCCAATTCTTCGACACATAAGGACAGCCGCGCGATCGCTCCCAGTACGTTCAAGAAGCCGCACGGCAACCCGGCGGCGGGCATTGAAAACATCGACTCGCTGGTCAACTTCAGCGGGCGCTTCAAGGCCGACGGCGTGGACTCGAGCGGCGTGTCGCAGCCGTGGTGGTACTACAACATGATCGGAACCGACCCGAAGCACGGCGGGACCACCACCCTCAACGCGCCCATCGTGCCGGTGAATCTCGACCTCGTCCGCCCCGACGGCTCGGTCCTCCATGTGAACGCGCAGCAGAACGTGCAGAACGTGCTCGGCTCTCCCATCTTCTCCAATTCAGAATTCTCCAGCAGCCCGGTCCCGACGCAGATTTCGGACGCCGTCCACCGCGCCGAATTCGGCAAGACCGCCAAGGCCGACTGGCACACGCTTCTCTCCCCGGTGGTCAAGCCGGCCCGGACCATGACCTTGCCCTTCGGCACCTACCAGTTCGCCCGCAACGCCGACGGTTCGGTCGCGTTCGTCCTGATGAACATCAATTTCTTCGCCAATCGCCTCTTCCCCGCCACCGCGACTGACACCTCCACGCCGGTGGGCGCCGCCGAGGTTGCTGGCGACATCCACACCAAGGACCTCGCCACCTTCCTCTTCGCCAACACCTTCCTCACCTTCGACGACGGCGGCTGCTGCGTGGTCGGCTTCCACAGCTACGACTTCGAGCCGGCCGACCCGGGCTCCAGCGCCACCGAGAAGCGGTTCGTCCTCAATTACTCGAGCTGGGTGACGCCGGGCCTGTTCGGCGACGCTTTCGCCGACGTGACCGCCATCAGCCACGAGATCTCGGAGTCGTTCGAAGATCCGTTCGTCGCCAGCGACAACCTGCACAACGTCGTTCCGTGGTGGCTCTCGCCGAACGGCAACTGCCAGAACAACCTCGAGGACGGCGACGTCATCGAAGGCCTGCCGAACGACACCTTCCCGATTACCATGAACGGGTACACGTACCATCCGCAGAACGAGGCGCTCTTGCCGTGGTTCGCGCGTGAGCAGTACTCGAGCGCCATCGACGGCGCTTACAGCTACCCGAACGAAGACATCCTCACCGCGCTCTCGCCGCCGCAGAAGGTGAACTGCGCGCCGTAAAGCTGTCGGCCTTCCGGGCCAAAGGCCGCGGCTCCTCCTCTGGGGGCCGCGGTCTTTTTTTATGCTCGGTGCACGTGGGCGCCGGCGGTGGCGCTGTTTCGCGCAAGGTCCGCGCTTGCGTGTCGAGCTTCAGGATTTGCGCGTCTTCCACGCTGCCAGCACTTCCTTTTCGCGCTCCGCCGAAAGCCCCGCGCGATGTTTCGCCTGCCGCTCCTCAGGCAACGTCTTCCACCACGCGAGCGTTTCCCGCGCGGTCTCCTCGCCCGGACGGAAGCGGAGGCCCTTCGAAATGGCTTTCTTGCAATCGATCTGTGAAATGCCGTTCGTGCCCGCCCAGACCGGCAAGTCGGTCCATTCCGAGACCTTCTGCTCCGCCAAGAACGTCGAAGGCACCCAGGTCAGCGTCGAAGACGTGCCGATCGCCTTCTGCATCCCTTCGAGCATCCCGCGCATGGTCAGCTTCTGCGCCGGCCCGGTGGCGTTGAAGACGCCGGTCGTGCGCTCCTCGACCGCATGGATGATGAACGCGGCCAGATCGCGGGCGTCAACATATTGCGCCGCATCGCGGCCGTCGCCGGGCGCCAGCACTTCGCCGCCCCGGTCGAGCCGGACCGGCCAATAGGTATAGCGATCGGTCGGGTCGCCCGGTCCCACGATGAGCCCCGGTCGCACGTTGAACGCGCGCCCCGGCAGCGATGCTTCCACCGTCCGCTCGCAAGCGGCCTTCAGCGCCCCGTAGTGCTTCATGATCTCTTCGCTGTTCGGCTCGGTCAGCTCCTGCACCTTGGCGGTCTCGTCCGCTCCGGCCGGAAGGTCGTCCGGATAGACCGAAATGGAGGAGACGAAGACATATTGCTTCACCATCTTGGCGAGCAGGTCGGCGGACATCTTCACCACGCGCGGCACGTATCCGCTCGTGTCCACCACCGCGTCCCAGGACCGTCCGCGCAGCGCGTCCAGCTTGCCGTCCCGATCGCCGTGCAGCTTTTCCAGATCCGCGAACAGCTCCGGGTGCGTCTTGCCGCGATTGAAGAGGGTCAGCGTGTGGCCGCGAGCGACTGCGTTCGCGACCAGGTGGGGGCCGAGAAAGCCGGTGCCGCCGAGGATGAGGATGCGCAGGCGCTTCTTCGCCTTGGGGACTTGGGGAAGCTTCGCCGCCCGCGCCGAGGCGAGGTCGTCGTCCGGCCCTTTCGATTGCGCGAGGAGCGTGCGTCCCGCCGCGACCGCGCCGGCGAGGGTGAAGAGAAAATGGCGTCTCGAGCTCATCGATTGTCTCCAGTCAGCTCTTGCGCGATACGGCGGCATTGCTCTCGATCGGGAAGGGATCCGAAGCCTGCGGCGAGGTCGTCCTGCATGTGCGAAGGGCTCGACGTCGCCGGAATGGGGCAGTTCACGGCGGGGTGGCCGAGGATGAACTTCAAGAAGATCTGCGCCCAGCTCGCGCAGCCAATTTCGTTGGCCCACGCCGGCAGCGGCCGCTTCACCACTTCGCGAAACAAGGAACCGCCTTCGAACGGCCGATCGACGATGACCGCGGCCTTGGCTTCCGCGCAGGCGGGAAGCAGCCGGTTCTCCGCCTCGCGCAGCGCCACCGAATAAGGGAGCTGCACGAAGTCCGGCTTCTCGCTCTTCAGGATGCGCTCCATTTCGTCGAAGGCCGAAGGAACGTAATGGGTGATTCCCCAATAACGGATGATTCCCTTTTCCTGCCAATCGCGCAGCGTCCTTGCGTGGGTCTTCCAATCGACGAGGTTGTGGATCTGCATCAGGTCGAAAGGACCCGATCCGTTCGGCTGCATCAGCTTCATCGAGCGGCGCATCTGCGCGATGCCTTCGTCCTTGCCGCTCGTCCACACCTTGGTGGCGAGGAACGGCTTCGGCGCCCCCGCGCCGAGCTGCGGCAGCGACCCGGAGGTGAGCTCGCCCACCACCTGCTCCGCGCGGCCATACATCGGGGACGAATCGATCAAGCGCGCGCCCTGGTCGAAGAAGGTCTTCAGCACTTCCCGCAGCGGCGCGTACTCGCCGTCCGAGACGTCGAACGTCCGGTACGTCCCCATGCCGATGACGGGAAGCTGTTCGGCGGTTTTCGGAATGGGTTTCGTCAGCATCCGATCCTTTCTGCGGGCAGCCGCGGGCAGCCCGCCGCTTGCGCCGGCCGCCACAGGGCGCCCATCTTTTGCGCCGGCCCCGACTGCGCGCCCCGCCAGCATCGCCGACGCGGCTGCGCGGAGCATTTCGCGGCGTGACCAGCTCATCGTGCCTCCAAAGCCTCGTCCTTGCGCGCAAGCGTGAGGCTGTTCCACAACCACACGACCGACAGAGCGATGGCCGCGCCCGCGACCGGAAGAACGCCCAGGCCCATCGCCTGCAGCGCCGACGACATCCACGCGGTGGCGGCGTCGCCCGCGCGATACACGACTGTATCGATGAAGCTCTTCGACTTGTAGCGCTCCTCGCGGTTGACGTCGGTGAAGAGGATCTCCCGGGCCGGCCGTTCGATGCCGAAGTGCGCCGACCTGCGCACCGCCTGTGCCGCCATCAGCACGAACAAGGTCGGCGACAGTCCCAGCGCGACGAAGGCGAGGATGGTCAAGACGGGCAAGAGGCCGAGACCGAAGCGGATGCCCGCGCGCTGCACCAGCCGGCCGGTGACGAACGCCTGCAGGATGAGCGTCGTCACGTTGACGATCAGATCGATGCGCGCGAACAACGCGGTGCGCACCCGCGGGTCGGCGCTCGAGTGCAGGACGATGCGCGCCTGCTCGAAGTAGAGCAGGGTGGCGGTGGCGGTGAGCAAGACGACGTACAGGCAGATGCCGAGCAAGAAGCGGGAGCGGAAGACGAGCTGGATGCCGCTCCAGAAGTTTCCGCCGAGAGGCTTCTGACCTTCCTGCCGCAGCGTCTGGGTCGCGACCGCCCAGCGGTGCAAGGCGCCCACGCAGTGCACCGAACCTTCGAGCAGCACCGCCGAGACGAGGAGCAGGTTTGCCGGGCCGAGCGGCTTCACCAGCCAGGTGGTGAGGAGCGGTCCTGCGAGCGCGCCCGCGCTGCCGCCCGCGGAGATGAAGCCGAACAGTCGTGCTCCCTGCTGGTGGCGGAAGATGTCCGCCATGAAGCCCCAGAAGACGGAGACGACGAACAGGTTGTAGACGCTCGTCCAGATGAAGAACGCGCGGGCTGCCTCGACGCGGACGTTCCCGGGTGCGAAGCGGAACAGCGCCCAGAAGACGACGATGTTGCCGATGAAGAAGCGGTAGGTGAGCGGGATGAAGCGGTGGCGCGGCATCCGCGCGGCGATGGCGGAGAAGGCGGGAACCGCGACCAGCATGGCGAGAAAGGTGCCGGTGAAGAGCCAGGGCAGCTTGTCGACGCCGCCGGCCACCCCGGTTTCGTCCCGGAGCGGCCGCAGGATGTAGTAGCTCGAGAGCAGGAAGAAGAAGTAGGCGAACGAGTACAGGACCGCCTTCACCTCGGACGCTTCGGCATGGAAGAGGCGTCCGAACGCCGTGCGCCTCGTCTCGCGAAAGGTCACGCGTTCACGCTCGTTCGAAAGCCGCCGTCGCAAGAGCGTCCGGCGCGCTTCGACGTTGAACGCACGAGGCGTCCGAGAATTTCAACGTCGAAGCGCGCCGGA
>DASXHM010000024.1:0-14640 GCA_036488495.1 Myxococcales bacterium
CCAAGACAGCTGACCAACGAGCACCAGCACCAGCACCAGCACCAGCACCAGCACCAGCACCAGCACCAGCACCAGCACCAGCACCAGCACCAGCACCAGCACGAGACAGTCCGCGCTAAGCCGCCGACGTCTCCTGCACCATCCCGAGCCGCCCCGCCGTGTCGAGCGCGCTCGCCGAGGGAAACCGGAGAATGAATTCGGTGCCTTCGCCGACGCGGCTCTGCACTTCGATGGTGCCGCCGTGGCCCTTGACGATGCGCTGCGAGATGGCGAGGCCCAAGCCCGTGCCCTTCGTCTTCGTCGTGTAGAAGGGGATGAAGATGCGGTCGAGCGCCTCTTCGGGAATGCCCGCGCCGGTGTCGGCGAAGCGCACTTCCACCTGATCGGCTGCGTACCGCGGCGTCGATTCCGACAGCCCGAGCTCGATCGGCGCGTGGGGCCTGCGGGTGCGGACGACGAGGCGGCCTCCGTCCGGCATCGCCTGCACCGCATTCAGCGCCAGGTTGATGAACACCTGCTTGAGCTGCTCGGCGTCGGCGGAGATGGCCGGCAGGCCCGGCGTCAGATCCAGCTCGGCGAGGACGTTCTTGGGAAAGCTGCCCTCGATCAGCTTCATCGTCTTCCAGAGCACGTCGTTCAAGTCGGTCGGTTGGAACTTGCCCGAGGCCTTGGTGGGGAAGGGCCGCGAGTAGTCGAGGAACTGCGCCACCACGCCGTCGAGCCGGTTCACCTCTTCGACGATGATCTGCAGGATCTCGGCGTCGCCCGCCGGCAGCCCCTTGGGATCGAGGTACTGCGCGGCGCCCTTGATGGCGCCGAGCGGATTTCGGATCTCGTGCGCGAGTCCGGCCGCCATCTCGCCCAGGGCCGCCAGGCGATCGCGCTCCTTCATCTTCTCGTAGAGCCGGCTGTTCTCGATGGTGATGGCGGCCTGGTCGCCGATCTCGAGCATCGCTGCCAGCTCGTCAGAGGCGAAGGCCTCCTGGACGCGGTCGTCCAACAAAGAGAGGTAGCCGACCACCCGCTGCGAGGCGATCAGGGGAATGGCGACGCCGGCGCGCATCGCGGCCATCGCGGCGCCAATCTCGGAGAGGCGCGCGCGCTCGTCGGCCAACGCCCCGCCTTCGGTCTGCGACTCGGGCAAGAGCTGGCGAAGCTCGGCGAGACGGCGCTCCACCAACTCGACGAGCTGCGCCTTCTGCCCGTCTTGCGCGCTGGCGACCAGCGCCCGGACCGTGGCCGCGTCGATGTACGGAGTGGGCGCGGGGCCGCGGAAGTCGAGGCGGCGGTAGCCGAGCCCGTCGTCGGCCAAGAGGTAGATCGAAGCGTGGGTCACCCGGCGGGTCTCGTAGACGCCGTCGAGCACCACGGTGGCAAGCTCGCGCACGTCGATGATGCCGGCCATCCGCTCGCGCAGCGCGCCGAGAGCCTGCACGAACTCGAAGCGCTCGGCGAAGAGCACCGCCTGCACCTTCTCTTCCACCTTCGCCTTGAGCGGCTCGAAGAGGATCAGGATCACGAAGGAAGCGACGGTGGTGTTGAAGAGGAAGAGGCCGACGCTGGCGGAGCCGGTCCAGCGCACGAGGAGGCCGTAGATGCCGGCCAGCACCAGCCCGACCGAAGCGAGCACGACGATCTTGCCGAGCAGCTCGTTCAGGTCGAGGAGGCGATGGCGCTGAATGGTCTGGGAGAGGAAGTACAGGTAGGTGACGAGCGCGATGTTGGCGAACGGCGGCGGGGGCCAGCCGGCGAGGCGGATGAGCAGTTCGCCGAAGGTGAGCCCGACGCAGAGCGCGGCGCCGACCCACAGATAGAAGAGGCGGGCGCGCTCGGTGCGCGAGGCGGCCCTGCGCATCCGCGCGTAGAGCAGGCTGACGGCGGCGGTGAGCTGCAAGAAGACGAACCCCGCCGCGACCACCCGCACCCACGGAATCAACGACAAAGGCGAAACCGCCACCGCCGCGGTGAGGAAGCCGGTCAGCGCGGCCATTCGCCGCGGCCCCGCGGCGGTGCCGGCCGACTCACCCTGGAATTCGACGATGAACCCGAGGACGGCGGCAGGGATGAAGCCTGCGGCGGCGAGGGTCAGCCGCAGCGGCCAGGGGTGGTGGAGGAGGACCCCGAAGAGGAAGTCGCCGAGCTCGTAGACCGCGAGCGAGATGTTGAGGAGCGCGAACGCCGTCCACAGGCGCGTCCTGCCGGGCCGCAAGAGCATCGCCAGCGCAAGCGCGAGGCAGACGATGGCGGCGAGGAGCGCACTTTGCGTGCGGGCGTCCATGCGCTTCGATCTAGCACGTCCGCAAGGAATCACTCGACGCGCCCGGCTGTTCGCGCTTCTGGACTCCGCCGCTGCCGCCCTCTACAAAAGAGATTCGATGTCGCGAAGGTTTGTGGGCCTGGTTTTTTGCGTCTCTCTCGCACTGCGCGCGCAGACGCCGGATGTCGACGCCGCCGTGCGGGGGCCCGCCATCGGCGATGCGCAGCTCGAGCCCTACTTCAAGACCCCGCAGCTCAAGGCGGCTCTCGCTGACCTTCAGGCCGGGCGCGCCGCGGAGGCCCTGAAGAAGCTGCCGGCAAAGAACCTCTCCTGGCCGCAGAAGTGGCTGCGCGCCCAGGCTTTGAAGGCCGCCGGGCAATCTCACGCGGGGCGGGTTCTCTTCGAACAGCTCGCGACCGGACCCCTGGCCGATCGCGCGCTGCACCTCGCCGCCCTCTGCGCAGTCGATGAAACCGACGCTCGGGCTGCCGAGCGCTTGCTCGGCCAGGTGTCGCTCCGCTACGTCGATGCCGATCAGGTGCTCTTGGAGAGGGCGCGGCTGACGCTGAAGCTGCGCGTCTCGGGCCCCGCCGCGGCCGGCCAGGTGGAGGCGATCCTGGCTCCCATCTTCGACGGCACCGTGCGCGCCGACGTGGCCTCGGCACATCTGCTCGCCGGCGATGCGCAGCTTGCCGCCTCCGCCAAGGAAAAGGCGCGGGCGCACTACCGCGCTGCGTGGATCGATCATCCTCTTTCGGCCGCGGCGGAGAGCGCGCGCGAGCGGGATCAAAAGCTCGGGCCCGGCCCGCAGGTTCCGGCGCAGCAGCTCCTCAAGCGGGCGGAAACGCTTCTCGAAGCGCACCGCAATCACGATGCGCTCGATCAGCTCTCTCGCATCCCGGTGTCGTCCCTCTGTAGCGGCGGCTGCCCGGGAGATCGCACGGCGACAGGCTTTCTCAAGGCCGCGGTAGCGGCGCTCGCACCGAGCGCACTGCCCGAAGAGCACCAGCCGACGCCCGAAGACGTGGCGCGCGGGGTCACTCACCCGGCCGATCCGATCTCCTGCCGGGTCAAGCTCGACCAGGGCCGCGCCTATCGCAAGGAGCACGAGTACGAGAAGGCGCGCGCTGCGCTCGGGCCGGTGGTGCTCCGCTGTGCGGATCCGGATGTCCGGGCGCGCGGCCTGTACCTCCTCGCGCAGCTCGAGGCGATGGCAGGGAAGCCGGAAGCGGGCGCGCTCTGGGATGCGCTCGCGCACAAGTATCCGAAGTCCTCGCTCGCCGACGACGCGCTCTTCAACGAGGCGATGGCGGCGCGAAGAGCGGGTGACACCGCCAAGGAGCGTGCGCTTCTCCGCGATCTCGTCGATCACCACCCGGACAGCGACCTGCGCAGCGAAGCGCTGTTCCGGCTGTTCTACGCGAGCTTCGCCGAAGGGAAGGGCCGCGACGGCCTGACCTATCTCGACCAGCTCGCGGGGCAGCCCGATCCGGACGGCGCCGAGGAAGAGCGGGCGCGGTACTGGCGGGCGCGGGCGTTGCTCGAGCCGTTGGCCGGCGAATCCGAAGCCGCCCGTGCCGCCGCGCGGGAGATGGCGCAGGCCGATCTCACCTGGCTCGTCCGCGAGCGGCCGCTCACCTATCACGGGCTGCTCGCGAGTGGCCTGCTCAACTCGCGGGAGCCGTGGCTGCCCGTTCCTTCGACGACGCCGGAAGCACTGCACGCTGGAGCCCTCGCGCGCGATCCCCACCTCCTCGCCGCGGTCGAATTGCTCCGGCTCGGGATGAAGGCGGAAGCCTCCCGCGAATTGACCGCTGTCGATCGATCGCCCGCCCGCGCAGCGGGCGATGCGGGACAGGAAGCGCTGACGCTGATCGCCGAGCTGTACGCGCGCGCCCAGGACTTCCGCAACGCACACGCGCTCGTCCGCACCGAGCTGCGCGGGCTCTTGCGCAGGCCTGCCTCCGCGCTGGCGCTGCGCGCGGAGTCGTTGGCCTATCCGCTCGCCTTCCGCGATCAGATCGCCAAGGTCTCGCGCGTCGCGTCGATTCCGCCCGATCTCTTGCAGGCGCTGATGCGCGAGGAGAGCGCGCTCGATCCGAAGGCGCTCTCGTCGACCGGTGCGCTCGGGCTGACGCAGGTGATGCCTTCGACCGCGCGCATCGTCGCGAAGCGCTTGAACCTGCGCGGCTACCAGACCTCCAAGCTGTACGATCCGGACACCAACATCCGCATCGGCGGCGCGTATCTGGGCGAATTGTACGCGCGCTTCCAGCATCCGGCGCTCGCGCTCGCCTCCTACAACGCGGGCCCGGGCGCGGTGGCAGGCTGGCTCAAGAGCCGGAGCGCCTTGAAGCTGGACGCGTTCGTCGAGGAGATCCCGCTCGACGAGACCCGCGGCTACGTCAAGCGCTGCCTGCGCAGCTTCGCCGTCTACCAATACCTGTACTCGGACGGCCGGCTTCCGCCGCTCGGACAGTCCTTCGCGAACCGCTAGAAAGCTTGGCAGGGTGGCGGCTCTCTGGGAGAGTCGCGCATCGTGAACGAGATCCTGCGCGGGCTGCCCTCCGTCGACGAGGTGCTGGCGCGGCCGGAGGTGGCGAAGCTCGTGACCGAGCTCGGGCGCGCACCGGTCAAGGCGGCGGTGCGGGCCGCCATCGAGCGCGCGCGCGAGCAGCGCAAGGCCGGCGTCCGCGAGGCGGCAGTCACCGACGACCACATCGTCGCGCTCGCCCGCCGCGAGAGCGCGCCCCGCCTGCGCCGGATCGTCAACGCCACCGGCGTCGTCTTGCACACGAACCTCGGCCGCGCGCCGCTGCACCCCGAGGCAGTGGCGCGGGTGGCGGAGATCGCCGCCGGCTATTCGAATCTGGAGATCGATCTGCAGACGGGCCGGCGCGGACATCGCAGCGCGCACGTCGAGCCGCTCCTCTGCGAGCTGTATGGAGCGGACGCAGCGCACGTCGTCAACAATTGCGCCGGAGCGACGCTGCTCGCGCTCGCGGCCTTGGGACAGGGCAAGAGCGCGGTGGTCAGCCGCGGAGAGCTGGTCGAGATCGGCGGCGCCTTCCGGGTGCCCGACATCATGGCGCAGTCCGGCTGCAGGCTCGTCGAAGTGGGAACCACCAACCGGACTCGCATCGCGGACTACGCGGCGGCGCTCGAGCCCGACTCGCTGCTCTTGCGCGTGCACCGCTCGAACTTCGCGCTGGTCGGCTTCACCGAGATGCCGAAGGTGTCGGAGCTCGCGCAGCTCGCCGCCGCGCGCGGGGCGGTGTTCATCCACGATCTCGGCAGCGGCGCGCTCGACCCGTCGCTCGGCGACATGACCGCCGCGCAGAGCCTGCGCGACGGCGCGCACCTCCTGCTGGTGAGCGGCGACAAGCTCCTCGGCGGGCCGCAGGCCGGCATCCTCCTCGGCAGGCGCGACTTGGTGGAGAAGTGCAAGCGCCATCCGCTCAGCCGCGCGCTGCGCGCCGACCGGATGCTGCTCGCCGCGCTGGAGGCGACGCTGCGGCTCTACCGGGACGGCCGCGGCGGCGAACTGCCCGCGCTGAAGGCGATGCACACGAGCCCGGAAGAGCTGCGGCAGCGCGCCACCCGCCTTGCTCTCGATCTGCAGCAGCGCGGCGTCTCCGGTTCGGTGGTGGAAACCGTGGGACGGCCCGGAGGCGGTTCGTTGCCCCTGCGCGAGCTGCCCGGCTACGGCGTGCGGCTTCCGGGCGACGGCGCCAAGGTCAGCGCGGCGCTCCGGGAAGAGTCGGTCATCGCGCTCGTCCGCGATGGGGCCGCGGTCCTGGACGTGCGCTGCGTTTCTGACCTCGACGGCCTGGTTCTTGCCACCCTGAGGGCCGTGCAGGCAGCCGGGGCTCGTGCAGGCGAGGTGGAAAGCGCTACACTAGAGGCAGGCGAAGCGGAGGTGTGAGTGCTCTCGACGAGCGTCTTGGTCCTGAACCGCCTGTATCAACCCGTGCACGTCACCAGCGTGCGCCGGGCGCTCATCCTCTTGTATCGAGGCGCCGCCAAGGCGGTGGACGAGCAGTACCAGACGTTCGATTTCGAGAGCTGGGCGGAGCTGTCTGCCGCGGTGCACGAAGAGTCCATCGGCACGCCGCACAAGCGCTTGCGCGTCCCGCGCGTCATCCTGCTGCAGGCGTACGACCACCTGCCGCGAGCGCGGGTGCGGTTCAGCCGCTTGAACATCTACGCGCGCGACCGCAACACCTGCCAGTACTGCGGGCGCAAGCCGCCGCGCGCCGAGCTCAACCTGGACCACGTGGTGCCGCGCAGCCGAGGCGGAGTCACCAGTTGGGAGAACGTCGTCTGCTCGTGCGTGCCGTGCAACTTGCGCAAGGGCGGCCGCACGCCGGACGAGGCGCACATGAAGCTGCTCCGTCAGCCGGTCCGTCCGCGCTGGACGCCGTTCTTCCGCGGTCCGCCCAAGACCGGCGCGTTCTACGACCAGTGGCTGCCGTTCCTGAACCTGTCCGACATGGCGTACTGGAACAGCGAGCTGCAGGAAGTCGAAGGCGAGTGAAGAGTGGCTGGCTCGTTCGCGGTGGGCTAGAGTTCTGCGCATGCCCGCGCTGATCGACACCCCGGAGGCGGCGAACCGCCTCGCCCGCGCCATCGCCTCCGACCTGTCTCTCTACAACGAGGCGAAGATCAAAGAAGGCATCGAGAACGACACCTTCTTCAGCGCGCTCTCGGACGAGATCGCCGAGGGCCGCGCGCACTATGAGAGCCGGGTGGACAAGAAGATCGTCCAGGGTCACAACTTCTTCGACCGGGCGCTCGTCGACGTCATCCTCGCGCGCAAAGGCCACATCAAGTCGAAGATCTGGTGAAGCACCGCTTCGTCGTCGAGTTGGACGAAGCGGGGGTGCGCCTCGACAAGCTGCTCGCTTCGAAGCTGCCCGAGCTCTCGCGGGCGAGACTGCAGGCGCTGATCGCACAAGGACATGTGCAGGCGGGCGGCAAGCCTGCGAAAGCCGCGCTGCGCGCTGTGGCGGGTGCGGTGCTGGACGTCGAGGTTCCAGCGCCGGTCGCGGTGGACCTGGTGCCGGAGGACCTGCGGCTGCCCGTCCTCTACGAGGACGATGCGCTGCTCGTCATCGACAAGCCCGCCGGCATGGCGGTGCATCCCGGCGCGGGCCTGTCGAGCGGCACGGTGGTCCATGGGCTTCTGCACCAGGTGCAAGGCCTGCGCGGGGTGGGCGGCGAGCTCCGGCCCGGCATCGTCCACCGCATCGACAAGGACACGAGCGGATGCCTCGCGGTCGCCAAGACCGAAGCGGCGCTGCGGGCGCTGCAGGCGCGCTTCAAGGCGCGCGAAGTGGAGAAACACTATCGCGCGCTGGTTCACGGCGCGCCGCCGGACGCAGGCTCCTTCGACACTTCGTTCGCGCGCCACCCAATCGACCGCAAACGCTTCAGCTCGAAAGTCCGCGAGGGCAAGCGCGCGGTCACGCGCTTCACCGTGCTCGCGCGCACGGCGCACGTTGCCTGGCTCGACGTCGAGCTCCTGACCGGCCGCACCCACCAGATCCGCGCCCACTTCGCCGACGCCGGCTGGCCTCTCTTCTGCGACAAGCTCTACGGCGGCACCCGCCGCGAAGGCCCTTCCGCGCCGGCCGAGGTGCGCGCCGCCGCGTCTGCTCTCGGGCGCCAGGGCCTGCACGCGTTCCGCCTCGCCTTCCAGCATCCGTTGCGCGCGGCGCGAGTCGAATGCGAGGCGCCGCTGCCGCCAGAGCTGCGCGCCGCCCTTCGCGCGCTCGCCCTGCCGGACGCGTGATAAGTTTCGCGCGTGCTCCCGACCTGGATCATCGACGCGGCGCGGAAGCTCGGCGAAGCCTTCCAGGCCCAGCGTGTGCTCGTCTTCGGATCGCACGCGCGCGGCACGGCGACGCGCCGGTCGGATCTCGATCTGTTCGTTTTGTGCGAAACCGAGCTGCCTCCGCTCGACCGCATCGAGAAGGCGTTGCGCCTGTTGGGCGATCTTCCGGTCGCGGTGGAGCCGATCGTGTACACGCCGAAAGAGTTGGAGCGGAGGTCGGCGTCAAAGTTCCTGCAGACGATCCTGCGCGAAGGCGTCACCGCATATGAGCGCTGAGAAGCTGCGCAACGAGTCGGCGCGCTGGCTCGCGCAATCGCTGGACGATTTCAAGGCGGCGACAGTTCTCCTTGCAGCGAATCAATTTGCGCAGGCCGGCTTCTACGCGCAGCAAGCCGCGGAGAAGGCGGTGAAAGCGGTTTTGATCTCGATGGACGCAGACCCGTGGGGGCATTCCGTTGCAAAATTGCTCGAAGGCGCCGGGCAGGAATTCGCATCGCTGAAGGATGCCGCCGCTGCACTCGACAAGCTCTACATCCCCACGCGGTACCCGGATGCGTTGCCGGACTTGATTCCCGCGGAGTCGTATCGGCGCTCTGAGATCGAGCGTGCGCTGAGCGAATCGAAGAGCATTCTTGATGCGTGTGCGGCGAGGCTGAAGGGCTGAAAGGCGCGAGCGCGGCTACAATCCGCGATTGTGACGCTCGACGATCATGTGCCGCGGCTGCTCGCGCGCGCTCGACGCCTCCTGACGCTGCCAGGTGGCCCGGAGAAGGAGCTGTCGAAGGGCGAGCTGTCCAAGGCCGCCGCGGCCGTGTCGCGGCTGCATGACGGGCTGATCGGCGAACGCACCGCGACGTACGAAAGCGCGGCGCTCGGCGCGTATCTGCTCTGGTTCTGGCCGCAGACCTACGAGAAGGTCCGGGCCGTTTTGCGCATGTTCGACCCGCCGCGCGCGCCGCGCATTCTCGACTTGGGAGCGGGGCCAGCTCCGGCGGCGATCGCGGCGCTGGATGCGCTCTCTGGCGAAGCTCTGGCCGTCGATGCGAGCGAGCCCGCGCTGGTCGAGGCGCGCGCTCTCGATCCGCGGGTCCGCACGCAGGCTGGCGACCTCGCGCGCGGGCTCCCAGAGGGTGAATTCGACCTGGTGCTCGCGGCCAACGTGCTGGTCGAGCAAGACCTGGTCTTCCATCCGTCGGGAACGCTGGTCCTGATCGAGCCGGCCCTGCGCGACACCGGCCGCGCGCTCCTCCAGACACGCGACCGGCTCCTCGCCGAAGGTTGGTTCGCGCACGCGCCGTGCCTGACCCAGAAGGCCTGTCCGGCGCTTCAGTCGGCGAAAGATTGGTGCACGCTGGAAGCGCGCTGGACGCCGCCTCGCTACTTTCAGCAACTCGCCGACGCCACCGGGTTGCGCGCCGACGAGATGCTCTCCTTCGCTGCGGTCGTGCTCACGCGAACCCAGCCGGAACCGAAGCCGGGACGGTGGCGCGTGGTCGGGCTCGCTCCGCCCGAGAAAGGTAAACGCCGCGTCTGGGTGTGCAGCGACGAGGGACGCATGGCCGCGGTCCGCCTCGATCGCGATGCCTCGGATGACAACGCGGTCTTCACCGATCTGCGCCGCGGCGATCTGGTCCAGCTCGGCAAGGCCGAACCGCGCGGCGACGGGCTGCGCCTGGGCAAGGACTCGAAGGTATGCCGCGGCTGATCGTCGTCGTAGGCCCCACCGCGTCCGGCAAGACCTCGCTCGCCGTCGAGCTTGCGCAGCGACTCGATGCCGAAATCGTCTCCGCCGACAGCCAGCAGTGCTACCGCGGCCTCGACCAAGGCACCGCCAAGCCCACCGCGGAGGAGCAGGCGAAAGCGCGCCACCACCTGCTGGATGTGGCCGACCCGGAAGAGCAGCTCGACGCGGCGCGATTCGTCGAGCTGGCCGACGCAGCCATCGCCGGCATCGCGCGCCGGGGGAAAGCCGTGATCGTCGCCGGCGGGACCGGCCTGTGGATCCGCGCGCTGCTCAAGGGGCTGGTGGCGGCGCCGAAGGCCTCGCCGTCGTTCCGCGAGCAGTTCCGGCGCGACGCCCACGAGCACGGGGTGAAGGCCATGCACGAGCGGCTGCGAAGCGTCGACCCGCGCTCGGCGGCAGCCATCCGCGAAAACGACCGCGTGCGCATCGAACGGGCGCTCGAGGTCCACGCGCTCTCCGGCAAAGCGCTGGGCGAGCTGCAGCGCGAGCACGGCTTTCGAGACGCGCGCTACGAGGCGCTCACCCTCCGTCTCGATCCACCGCGCGAGCTTCTCCACCAGCGCATCGAGGCTCGCACCCGCAAGCTGTTCGCGAGCGGAGCGCTGAAAGCCGAGACCGAGTGGCTGTTGCAACGGGGCGCGACCAAGGCGCTCAAGATCATCGGCTACGGCGAATGCGCGGAGGCGTTGCGCACCGGCGACTTCGAGGCGGCCGAAGCCAGGGTCAATGCGCGCACCCGCCAGTACGCGAAGCGCCAGCGGACGTGGTTCGCCAAGGAAGCGGACGCTTTGCAGTGGCCGATCGACGTCGGGCCAGCCTTCGAACGAGCGCGGGCCTTTCTCGACGCAGCGCGGCTTTCGGCCCGAAACCCTGGATGATACGAGCGCCCGCGTCCGCGCCCGGCCGCGGCACCACCGACTGATGGCCACCTTCGCCCTCGACTTCGAAAAGCCCCTCCTCGAGCTGGAGCAAAAGCTCGCCGAGCTGAAGCGCCACGCAGCCACCGGCACCGCCTCGAGCGACGCGGACACGCTGGACGGCGAGATTCGCCGGCTGGAGCGGCGTTCGAAGAAGCTGCAGCAGCAGATCTTCGACGAGCTCTCGCGTTGGCAGGTGGTCCAGCTCTCGCGCCATCCGAACCGCCCTTACATGCTCGACTACGTCCGAAGGCTCTTCACCGACTGGGTGGAGCTGCACGGCGACCGATCGTTCGCCGACGACCAGGCGCTGGTCGGTGGCCTCGCGCGCTTCGACGGAGAGCCGGTGATGGTGCTGGGCCAGCAGAAGGGGCGCTCCACCAAGGAGAACATCCTGCGCAGTTTCGGGATGCCGCGCCCGGAGGGATATCGGAAAGCGCTGCGGCTGATGAAGCTCGCGGAGCGCTTCGAGCGGCCGGTGATCGCCTTCATCGACACGCCCGGCGCCTACCCGGGCATCGACGCGGAAGAGCGCGGCCAGGCGGAGGCCATCGCCGTCTGCCTCGAGGAGATGGCCGCCTTGCAGGTGCCGTGCGTGTCGGTCGTGATCGGCGAAGGCGGGTCGGGTGGGGCGCTCGCCATCGGCGTCGCCAACCGCCTCTTGATGCTGCAGTACAGTTGGTACAGCGTCATCTCGCCGGAGTCGTGCGCGGCCATTCTCTACCGCGACGCCTCCAAGGGCGAGAAGGCCGCGGAGGCGTTGAAGCTGACCGCCCGCGACGCCTTCGAGCTCGGCATCGTCGACGAGCTGGTCAAGGAAGCGGACGGCGGCGCGCACCGCGATCCGGACAGCACCGCGAGAAACCTCGGCAACGTCTTGCGCAAGCACCTGCGCGAATTGCGGCAGCTCTCACCCGAGCAAGTGGTCGACGATCGGTACGCGAAGTTCCGGCGCCTCGGCCCGATCAACGACCCGTCGCGCAACGGATCTTGAGGGCGGCGCAACAAAGCCGCGGGTCGCTTTCTGAGGCGCGCGCGCGTACGCTGTCCAGTGGTGCGAGCTTCATCTCGAATCGCAGTGACGGCTCTTGCCTTGTCGGCTGGACCGCTCATCGGCTGCAGTCACGGGCCGGTGGAGTGCAAGCCCTGCGAGGCAAGGCAGCAGTTCGAGCAAATCGCTTGTCAGCAAGGTTGCCTCGCCGACGACGGAACTTGCATCAGCAATGGAATTCCGATCAACGACGGTCAGCAGTGCTTCTTCTCGATGACGTCGCATGGAAACTGCGACGCAGGGACCTGCGCGATCCAGACCTGCGAGCAGTTCGTCTCCGTCCGGTGTAGCAGCAATCCCAACCCATGCTTTACCGGGAAGGCGCAGTGTGAGCCTGCGGGATTTGTGGACCCATGCATGGACGACCAACCGAAGCCGAATGGGACTCCCTGCGACGGGGGCACCTGTAACGCCGGCTCTTGCGTTCCCTGAGCCGTCCCCTCGCGGCGGCCGGCCAGGCTGCGCGCAGCGGACGCCGGTTATTTTCCGGTGTGTTGCAAGTCTTGCGCGATGGTCTGGATGAACGCATCCGCGGTCACGAACGCGCCTTTCGGCTCCCACGCCGCCCAGGCTTGAAGCACCTTGTCCTTCTGCAACTGCTCTACCGACTTTCCCGAAGTGAGTCCCTTCTTCACCGTCTGCACCATCTCGTCGACGGCCGAGCGGAACTTGCGCACATCCTGAACCGTCGAGAGGTTGCCGTGGCCGGGGATGATCTTGGCGTCGGCCGGAATCTCGCCGAGCGCGATGTCGAGCGCCTTCACGAGCCCCGTCACGCTGCCGCCGCTGTCCAGGTCGATGAAGGGGAAGCCGTAGGTGACGAAGTCGTCGCCCATGTGCACGACGTTGCTCTTCTTGAACCAGATGATGCTGTCGCCGTCGGTATGGCCGGGCGGCAGGTGAATGGCCTTGATCTCCTCGCCGTTCCACCACAGCGAAAGCCCTTCGTCGAACGTCACCACCGGCAGCGCCGCCTTCGGGGCCGGATCGATCTTCATCTTCGCCGCCTTCACCTCGCCGCCCGCCTGCAGGCGCTTGCGCACGTTGAGGTTCGCGAGGATGACCGCGGTGTCGGCAAAGTTCGCGTTGCCGCCCGTGTGATCGCCATGCCAGTGGGTGTTGATGAGGAAGTGCACCGGCTTCGGCGACAGCTTCTGGATGGCGGCGTGGATCTTCGCGGAGAGCGGCGCGAACTGATCGTCGATCATCGCCACGCCGTCCTCGCCCGCGCAGATGGCGATGTTGCCTCCCGCACCTTGCAGCATGGTGACGGTTCCGGCGACCGGGATGGTCTTGATTTCAACCTTGGAGAAATCGCGGTTCTGAGCGGAAGCGGCCGCGGAGAGCAGCAGGGCGAGAGCGAACGTGCGCATGGGAAGCAGCCTAGCGAGCAGGCAGAAATGAATCCAGAGGAATCGCTTGCTCGCTCGGCCGAGGTACGGCTCTAGTCGATCACAGGCACCCGCGCACAGCTTTCGCCCTATGCAGCTCCTCCTCACCGCGGTGGCCGCTTTCGCGCTCTTCATCCTGCTCCGTCGGCCGGGCACGTTCTCTCCCTCGCTGATCCTCGAGGGGGCTGAGCACGCTCCGGTCCTTGCGCCGGGCGACGAAGACGAGGAGATGCCCGAAACCGATCGCGCGCCGATGCCCTGGCTGCCGTGGGCCGTCGCGGCGGTCGGGCTCGTCCGGGTCAGTCTCCTGGTGGCGCTGCACGCCTGAGCGAGGCCGGTTGCATCCTCCGCACGCGCTGCGTTAGTAGGCCGCTGTGCCGCCTGCCGTGAGCGCGAAACCCATCGTCGCCATCGATGGCCCTGCCGGCGCGGGGAAGAGCACGGTTGCGCGCCAACTCGCGGAGCGGCTCGGTTTCAGCATGATCGACACCGGCGCCATCTACCGCTCGGTCGCGCTGGCGGCGCGGCAGGCGGAGATCGGCTGGGACGACGACCAGGGTCTTGCGCACCTGCTCGCGCACGGACTGCCTCTCGCCTTCAAAGAGGGGCGGGTGCTGCTCGCCGGTGAGGACGTGACCGAGGCCATCCGCACCCCGGAGATGAGCCGGGGAGCGAGCGTCGTCTCCGCGCGCGGAGTGGTGCGCGAGCGGCTGCTCGATCTGCAGCGCGACCTCGGCCGCTCGGCCGCGACGGGTGCGGTGCTCGAGGGGCGCGACATCGGCACGGTGGTCTTCCCCGACGCCGAGGTGAAGTTCTTCCTCACCGCCACCGACGAGGCGCGCGCGCTCCGCCGTCACGCCGAGCTTTCGACGAAAGGGCTCACCGTCGGCTTGTCGGAAGTGCTGTCCGCGCAGCGCCTGCGCGACAAGGACGACACCGAGCGCGCCATCGCCCCCCTGAAACCCGCGCCGGACGCCATCGTCATCGACACCACCGGGCTCGATCTGGCCGAGGTCGTCGAGCAATGTTTTCAGCTCGCAAATGCGCGACTTTCGGGGCGCTAGCGCATCCAACTCAACGCCTTGACACCAAGAGGCGCAGGAGCGTAGGGTCCGCGCGCTTTTCGGCGGAATTCAATCTTCGCCGCTTGCCATCACTCCCCATGGCATAGCGGCCTCGCAGCATTTCCAGGGGCGCAGCAGAAAGAATCGCAGGCAAACCTTTACATGGCGAATCCGCAAACCGGCACTACCGAACCCAACAACCCGCCCATGCACCCGCATCTGGAAGGCGGCGACGAAGACTTCGCCGCAATGCTGGAGGAGTCCTTCAAGGGGAAGGGCGCTACCAAGGGCGGCGAACTGAAGGAGAACGAGATCGTCCGCGGCACCATCGTGCAGGTCACCAAGGACTACGCGGTCGTGGACATCGGCTACAAGAGCGA
>DASXHM010000040.1:0-11374 GCA_036488495.1 Myxococcales bacterium
GCATGCCGGATGTCGTCGAGGACGCTCATGCTGTGACCGTTAGCACGCATGCTCCGCGATGGCAGTTGCGAAACGGCCGCCGCCAGGATTACAACGCGACGTGCGCCTCGCATGCATCATCCCCGCGCGCTTCGCCGCCCAGCGCCTGCCCGGAAAGCCTCTCGCCGACATCGGGGGAAAGCCGATGGTCGTGCGCGTGTGCGAGCGGGCCGCGCGAGCGAAGGGCCTCGCCGTCATCGCGGTGGCCACCGACGACGAGCGCATCGCCGAGGCCGTCCGCGCTGCGGGCTTCCAGGCGCTCATGACGGACCCCTCCTGCCGCAACGGGACCGAGCGTGTCGCCCAGGCCGCCCGCGATCTGCCGGCCGACGGCTACCTGAACGTGCAAGGCGACGAACCGCTGGTCGAGCCCGCGGCGATTGAAGCCGTGGCGCGCCTCTTGGAGGGCGGGGCGCGGATGGCGACGGTGGCGCGGCCGCTGCGGCACGAGGAAGCTTCACTGCCGCAGGTGGTCAAGGTGGTCTTGGGAGCGAACGGGCGCGCGCTCTACTTCTCGCGCTCGCTCATCCCCTATCCGCGCAGCGAAGGCGCGGTGCAGCCGCTCGCGCACCTGGGCCTCTACGGGTTCGATGCGCGAACGCTGCAGGAGCTGGCGAAGACGCCGGAGACCGCCCTTGAACGCGCCGAAGGCCTCGAGCAACTGCGCGCCCTCTACCACGGCATTCCCATCCAGGTTGCGGTGGGCGAGTTCGAATCCGTGGCCGTCGATACCCCGGAAGATTTGACCCGCGTCCGAGAGCTGTTTCAAAGGAGAGAGGCATGAGCGCCTTGCGCGACGAACGCCGCGCCGATCCGTCCCGCGGCAAGCGAACCAAGTACATCTTCGTCACCGGCGGCGTGGTCTCGTCGCTCGGGAAGGGGCTTTCGTCGGCATCGCTCGGCGCGCTCCTGGAAAACCGCGGGCTGCGAATCACCCACCTGAAGCTCGACCCGTACATCAACGTCGACCCGGGGACGATGAGCCCGTTCCAGCACGGC
This sequence comes from Myxococcales bacterium, assembly GCA_036488495.1. Taxonomy (GTDB): domain Bacteria; phylum Myxococcota; class Myxococcia; order Myxococcales; family 40CM-4-68-19; genus 40CM-4-68-19. Next base: position 1,039 of record DASXHM010000040.1, read on the forward strand.
GAGGTCTACGTCACCGACGACGGCGGCGAGACCGATCTGGACCTCGGCCACTACGAGCGTTTCTCCACCGCCAAGATGTCGCGCGCCAACAACGCCACCACCGGCCGCATCTACCAGAACGTCATCAACAAGGAGCGGCAGGGCGAGTACCTGGGGAAGACCGTGCAGGTGATTCCCCACATCACCGACGAGATCAAGCGGATCATCTTCGCGGCTTCGCAGGAGACGGACATCGTCATCGTCGAAGTGGGCGGCACCGTCGGCGACATCGAGTCCTTGCCGTTCCTCGAAGCCATCCGGCAGATGAAGTACGACGTCGGAAGCGAGAACGCGATCTACATCCACCTGACGCTCGTGCCGTACATCTCCACCGCCCACGAAGTGAAGACCAAGCCCACCCAGCACTCGGTGATGAAGCTGCGCGAGATCGGCATCCAGCCCGACATCCTCCTCTGCCGCACCGACCGGCCGCTCCAGCGGGAGATCAAGGACAAGATCGCGCTCTTCTGCTCGGTCGAGCCGGGCTCGGTCTTCACCGCCGCCGACGTGCAGACCATCTATGAATTGCCGCTCGCGCTCCACGAAGAAGGGCTCGACGATCGAGTGGCGGAGCTCTTGAACATCTGGAGCCGCGCGCCGCGCCTCGAGAAGTGGGAGAAGATCGTCAAGTCGATCAAGGAGCCCTCGCGCGAAGTGCGCATCGCGGTGGTGGGCAAGTACGTCGACCTGACCGAGAGCTACAAGAGCCTGAACGAGGCGCTGGTGCACGGCGGCATCGCCCACGACACCCGCGTTTCGCTCGACTACATCGACTCGACCCAGATCGAGCAGCTCGGGGCCGAGACGCTTCTGCAGCACGCGGACGCCATCCTGGTGCCGGGCGGATTCGGCATTCGCGGCACCGAGGGAAAGATCGCGGCGGTGCGGTATGCGCGGGAGAAGAAGGTGCCGTTCTTCGGTATCTGCCTCGGGTTGCAGATGGCGGCCATCGAGTTCGCGCGCAACGTGCTCGGCCTCGAGAAGGCGAACTCCAGCGAGTTCGACGAAGTGACGCCGCATCCGGTGGTGTCGCTGATGGCGGACCAGAAGCAGGTCTCGGCCAAGGGCGGCACCATGAGGCTCGGCGCTTACGCGTGCACGCTCAAGCCCGGCTCGCTCGCTTCCAAGGTGTATGGGCGGCAGGAGATCAGCGAGCGCCACCGCCACCGCTACGAGATCAACAACGAGTACCGCGCCCGGTTGGAGGAGCGTGGCCTCGTCGCCTCCGGCGTCAACGAGCAGCTCGGGCTGGTCGAGGTGATCGAGCTCGCGGGCCATCCGTACTTCATCGGCTGCCAGTACCATCCGGAGTTCCAGTCGAAGCCGTTCTCGCCGCATCCGCTCTTCGCGGGGTTCGTGCGGGCGGCGTTGGAGCAAAGGGCGCGCAAGGGCGGCTCCAAGCAGGACGCGCCGTCGCAGCCGCAACAGGAGATCGTGCTGCCGGCGTCCGGCCCGGTCGCCAAGGCGTGAGCGCGCGGGTTCATCTCGCTGCAGGAGCGGGACGGTGAAGTTCGGCGGCGGAGGCTTCGTCGTCATCGCCGGCCCCTGCGTCATCGAGGGCGAGGAGTTCAGCTTGCGGCACGCCGAGCGCGTCGCCGCCATCGCCCGGCGTCATGGCGTGCAGGCGGTCTTCAAGAGCAGCTTCGACAAGGCCAACCGCACCAGCGGCAAGTCGTTCCGTGGGCCCGGCCTGGAAGAGGGACTGCGCATCCTGGCCAAGGTCAAAGCGGCGACCGGGCTGCCCATCCTCACCGACGTGCACGAGCCCGCCCAGTGCGCGCCGGCCGCCGAGGTGGTGGAGGTCCTGCAGATCCCGGCGTTCCTCTGCCGGCAGACCGATCTGCTCCTCGCTGCCGGACGGACGGGGCGCGCGGTGAACGTGAAGAAAGGCCAGTTCCTCGCGCCCGAGGACATGAAGAACGCCGTCGACAAGCTGGCCGAGGCCGGCTGCAAGAACGTGCTCCTCACCGAGCGCGGGGCGAGCTTCGGCTACCACAACCTGGTGGTCGATCTGCGCGGGCTCGTCACCATGCGGAAGTTCGCGCCGGTCTGCTTCGACGCGACACACTCGGTGCAGCAGCCGGGCGGACGCGGAACTTCGACCGGAGGCGATCGGACGCTGGCCCCGCCCCTTGCGCGGGCGGCGGCGGCGGTGGGCATCGACGCGCTCTTTTGCGAGGTGCACGAAGACCCCGATCGGGCGCTGTCGGACGGGCCGAACTCGCTGACGTTCGAGTTGTGGGACCAGCTTCTCGGCGATGTCCTGAAGATCCGCGCCGCGCTCGCCGCTTGATTGCGCCGGCGCTTCCCGCCGCGCGACGATCGCGCCGCGCGACGACGCCAGCGCGCAGGTCGCTGCCTTTACTCCGCGGGCGGAACTGCGTCGTCGGCCAGCTCGTCAGTCGCGCCGAAAGCTTCCTGCACGAGCGCCGCCACCTGCGCGTCCGGCAGCTCCTCGCTCTCCGGCGCGGAGGGCAACTCGATGCTCAGCGCTGCGCGCGCGGTCAGCTCCTCGAACAAGAACACCGCGCCGTTCGGGAGCTCGCCCTTGTCGCGGGAGAGGTCGAACGCGGCTCCGCACGCACAGGTCTGCGACAACTCCAAGAGCGCGCCCTCGCCGAAACGCTGCGCCTCGAAGTCGTAGCGCTTGCCGCAGGAGGCGCAGAGCCGCCTGACCGGCACGAGCGGAAGGAGCAGCCGGGAGGCGCCGTCCACGCAGTACAGCGTGTAGTCGCGAAAGCCGTCCGGGTCGGGCTCGCCGTCCAGAGCATACGGATCGCGGCGCCCGTCGCTCGTCCACACCACCTGCGTCACGAACGACGCGGTCCCGGCGCTGGCGAGCAGGGCGCCCGGGCTCGCCAAGGCCGGCATGTCGCCGTCTCCGCCAGAAACCCGCGAGAGCCGGACCTCCTGGTTGGCGTCGAGCACGCCCAGGTCGATCAGGCCGCGCCAGAGGTGCGAAAGGGCCGGCAGCGAAACCGGACGGGACACTTCGTCGGGGACGATCCAGCGGCGGTGGACGAGGCCGATCCCGGAGGGATCGCGGATGGGGTCGACGCGCTCGCGGGTGACGGGCATGCGCCGCTTCTACCGCAATCCGCGGCGGCGGGTAGACGGCCTCGCGGGACGCGCAGCGGTCCGGAACGGTATCGCCGACTGGCGACCAGGACGCGGCTCGCGCATACTTGCCAGCGATGCCCACCCAAGGCGCAAACGCGAAAGGCCGCGGCAAGAAAAAGGCGGCAGCTCCACGCGAGGCGAAGCCCAAGCAGAACGGGTCCGCGAAGAAACCACCGCCGGACTCCGGCTCGGCACAGAAACCGCCCGAAGGCGACTGGTCGCAGCTCGCCGACCGCGCGGCCCGCAAGGTGAAGGAGCTCGCGGACGCCGCGATGCCGAAGGTCAAAGGCTTCGCCGACGCCGCCATGCCCAAGGCGAAGGAGGCCTCCGAGTCGGCGAAGAAGGTCGCCGTCGACTTGAGCGAGGGGCTGGACGGCGCCTTCGCCAAGGTCAGCGAACAGGCCCGCGATCTGATGGCCAAAGGGCAGCACACGCGGGTGCGGATCAAGTTTCGCGGCAAGCAGCTCACCGAATTGCCCATCGCGGCGGTGGCGGCAGCGGAGGTGGCGACGTTCTGGTGGCTCGGGCCTTTGCGGCTCGTCATCGGACACGTGGTCGGGCGCGCGGTGTTGGACGTGGAGTTCGTCTCCAACGCCGACGCCAACGTCGCCCAGGGGCGGACCTTCCTCGCCGATGGCGAATTGGACAAGGCCATCGCCGAGTTCGACAAGGCGCTTGCGATGGACCGCCGCTGCGCCGGAGCGCTGCTCGGCAAGGGCATCGCGCTCAAGCTGCGCGGCGACAGGACGGCAGCGCGAAAGTGGTTCGAGGACGCCGAGGCCGCCGACCCGCGCGGCGAAGCCGGCCGCGAAGCCCGCCGCCACCTGGACAATTTGTAACGAGCGCCAGGACTAGCACCCGCACCTGTCCCGGCCACGAAAACGCGGACGAGCACCAGCACGGCGGCTCAGCGAACTTCGTCTGCGTACCTCTTGTCGAGCGCCTCGCGGCAAGGCTCCGCCGTCGCCGGACCGATCCGTGCGCCGTAGACGAAGTCGCGGCGGAGCCGCGCCGAGCGCAGCTTCCACTTGCCCGCGCCCTGCCAGTTGCCCTTCGCATCGATGCTGGTGATGACCTGGTACTCGGCTTCTTCGCCGGGAACGTAGAACAGGTAGAAGCGGATGAGCCCGTCCTTGCCGCGCTCCCAGTGCAAAGGGCCCGCGGGCGTCTGGCCGAGCACGGTCACGTCCTTGCGCAGCGTCTTCACCGTGAAGCAGCCGTTGATGCGCGGGTTGCGCTGATCGGCATCGAGCGCGAGGCGCGCCATGGTACGCGTCGAGACGTAATGGAACTCGAGCGGCTCGTCGGAGAGGACGACCGTGCCTTCGGCGTAGACGCTCGAGCTGCCTTCCTTGCAGGGCTCGCCGTCGCAGGCGAAGAAGCGGTAGACGCCGCTCACCTCCGCCGCCGACGGCACCGAGGGGATCGAGGCGCCGCAGGAAACAGAAGCCAGGCAGAGAAGAGCGAGAGAGAGCGTGCGCATCACGAAAGCGAAGGCTAGCAGGCGCGGCGCTTCCCCGCGAACCGAAGCGCGCCGTCGTGCTCGAGCAGATCCTGCGCCGCCTCCGGATTTCGCCGCGCCCAGTCGAGGAATTGGTTGGCCGCGCGGGGGTGCTGCGCGGCGATGGCGGCGTAGTCCTTCCAGTCGCGGTGCTGGGCCAGAAACGACTGCCAGCCATAGCCCGGGTTGGCCGTGGCCCAGCGGAGAAGCTCCTCGGCGCGGGCGCCGTTGTGACCTTCCCAGAGCATCAGCCGATCGGACGCGCGGGGGTGCTGCGCGATCCACGCGCACAGCTCCTGCGCGGCCTCGGGGTGGCGCTGGTTCCAGCTCTGCAATTGCTCCTTCGGCTTCGCCTCGTGGGCGCAGGCGAAAAAAAGCGCAGCCAGGAGCGCAAACGCCGTCCGCTTCATCCGTCCTCCCGCGCCAGACCGTAAGCCCAAAAGCAGCCGGAAAACCATGGCAGGGATCACACCGAAAGAGTAGAAAACCGCCTCCGCAGAAGAGGAGAAGAAGAATGGCCGAAGCAACCGGTCCCCAGCTCGTCGCCGTCGCCATCGAAGACGAGATGCGCCAGGCGTATCTCGATTATTCGATGTCGGTCATCGTCGGGCGCGCTCTCCCCGACGTGCGCGACGGGCTCAAGCCAGTTCATCGGCGGATCCTCTACGCGATGTTCGACCAGGGCATGCTGCACAACCGGCGCTATTCGAAGTGCGCCGGAACCGTGGGCGAAGTGCTGAAGAAGTACCACCCCCACGGCGACGCGTCGGTGTACGACGCCTTGGTCCGGCTCGCGCAGGAGTGGAACCTGCGCAACCCGCTCATCGACGGGCAGGGCAACTTCGGCAGCATCGACGGCGACTCGGCGGCGGCCTACCGCTACACCGAATCGCGCCTGGCGCGGCTGGCGGAGTTCATGCTGGCGGACATCGACAAGGACACGGTGGATTTCGGGCCCAACTTCGACGAGTCCACCACCGAGCCGCTGGTCCTGCCGACGCGCTTTCCCAACCTGCTCGTCAACGGCTCCGCCGGCATCGCGGTTGGCATGGCGACCAACATCCCGCCGCACAACCTCGGCGAAGTGATCGAGAGCTGCATCCACCTCATCGACCACCCGGAGGCGCCGCTTTCGCAGCTCCTCGATCCCAAGCTCGGCGGAACGCTCGTCGGCGGCATTCAGGGTCCGGACTTGCCCACCGGCGGCATCCTGATGGGCATCGGCCCCATCCGCGCGCTCTACGAGACCGGCCGCGGCATCTTGCGCATGCGCGCCAAGATCGAGATGGAGACGGACAAGAAGACGGACCGCGAGCGCATCGTGGTGACGGAGGTGCCCTACCAGGTGAACAAGGCCCGGGCGATCACCGCCATCGCCGACCTCGTCAAGGACAAGAAGCTGGAAGGCATCTCGGATTTGCGCGACGAGAGCTCGCGCGAGGGAATCCGGGCGGTGGTGGACTTGAAGCGCGACGCCATCGCCGGCGTGGTCTTGAACAACCTCTACCAGCACAGCGCGCTCTTCCAGGACTCGTTCGGCGCCACCATGCTCTCCATCGACGGAGGGCAACCGAAGACGCTCGGCTTGAAAGCAATCCTGGAGCGGTTCGTCGCGCACCGCCGCGACGTCGTCACTCGCCGCACGCGCTATGAGCTGCGCAAGGCCAAGGAGCGAGAGCACATCCTCCTCGGCTACAAGATCGCGCTCGACCACATCGACGAGATCATCGCGCTCATCAAGGCCTCCGCCTCCCGCGACGAGGCCTCGCAGAAGCTGCAGCAGTTCTATGCGCTCTCGGAGATCCAGGCGAAGGCCATTCTCGAGATGCAGCTCCAGCGGCTGACGGGTCTCGAGAAGGACAAGATCCTCCAGGAGCTGGCGGAGGTGCAGGAGCTGATCACGAGGCTCCTGGCCATCCTCGCTTCCGAACAGCTCCTCCTCGACGTGATCAAGACCGAGCTGCGGGAGGTGAAGGACCTTTTCGCCGACCCGCGGCGCACCGAGATCGTCTCGGAGCAGAGCGACCTGTCCGACGAGGACCTGATCGCCGAGGAGGACATGGTGGTGACGTTCAGCCACCAGGGCTACGTGAAGCGCAACCCGGTCTCGCTCTACCGCGCGCAGAAGCGCGGCGGGCGCGGCAAGGGCGCTTCCGGGACCGGCGACGAGGACTTCATCGAGCAGATCTTCGTCGCTTCCACCCACGCCTACGTCCTCATCTTCACCACCAAGGGCCGCATCTTCTGGCTCAAGGTGCACGAGCTGCCGCAGGCGGGACGCACTGCGCGCGGCAAGGCCATCGTCAACCTGGTGCCGCTCGGGCAGGACGAGACGATCGCGGCGCTCTTGCCGGTGAAGGACTTGAAGGCGCCGAAAAAGGGCGAGGACGAGGTGGCCGAAGAGGAAGCCGCGCCGCCCGAGGAAGCGCCGCCCGCCGCGGCCGGCGAAGAGGTGGTGGAGAGCGAGGCGGCCCGGGTTGCCGCCAAGGCGCTGCAGGTGGCCGCCGGGCCGTACCTGATCTTCGTCACCCAGAACGGCCTGATCAAGCGCACCAAGCTGGCGGCGTTCGCGCGGCCGCGTCCGAGCGGGCTCAAGGCGCTCTCCATCGAGGAGAACGATTCCTTGGTGGCGGTCCTGCACGCCAAGGGCGACGAGGACATCCTGATGGGAACCTCGCAAGGCAACGCCATCCGCTTCGACCAGAAGGAAGTGCGGGCGATGGGCCGGACCGCGTTCGGGGTGAAGGGCATCACGCTCGAGAACGGCGACCGGGTGGTGGGCGCGGAGCTGGCCAGCGCCGGATCGACGCTCCTCACCGTCACCGAGAACGGCTACGGGAAGCGAACTGCGCTCGAGGAGTACCGGCTCACCCACCGAGGCGGCAAAGGCGTCATCGACATCAAGACCGGCGACCGCAACGGCAACGTGGTGGCGGTGTTGAAGGTGACCGACGCGGACCAGATCATGATCGTCACCAACAAGGGGACGCTGATCCGCAGCCGGGTGGCCGACGTCTCCATCATCGGGCGCAATACCCAGGGCGTCCGCCTGATGGGGCTCACCCAGGAAGGCGAGAAGGTGGTGGGCACCACCCGCGCTCCCGAGGAGCGCGAGGCCGACGCGGCCGGGGCGGTGCAATCGGAACAGGCCGGCAACGAGGACGACGACGGCAGCCCGCCGGACGGCGACGAGACGTAAGGACGCTTGTCTGCGGCTCCGGCGGTGCGCAGCTTGTACCGCAGGAGGCGTGCATGCGGGCGCTCGGGTGGGCGGTGGCGATGGCGGTGACGGCGTGCTCCGGCAAAGCCACCGTGGTCGCGGCCACGGCGGACACCGGCCCCGGCGCCTCCGACGGCGGCGCGTCCGCAAGCTCGCAGCAGCCCGACGGCGGTACCGCAACCCAGCTCGACGGCGGTGCGGCAACCCAGCCCGATGGCGGACAGACGACCATCAGCGGTCAACCCGACGCGGGCTCGCCGTCCGCCCGCGGGGGTGGCGACTGGATGCAATACCGCCACGACGCGCGTGGCGTTTCGATGAACCAGGGCGACTTCTCGGTGGCCGATGCGCAGTCGCTCGTACCGCGCTGGACGATCGAGCTCGGCCAGTACGTCTATACGCAGGCGATGATCGCGGACGACTTGGTCGTCTTCACCACCGCCTTCTCCGGCAAGGTCGTCGCAGTCGACGCACAGACCGGCGCCACCCGCTGGACGCGGACGTTGAACTCGCAGATCAGCACCACCTGCGGCGGCAGCACCCAGCCCGGCTTCTGGGCCGCGCCCGCTCTCGATTCCGCGGCTGTCTACGTCGCATCGCCGGACGGCCACGCCTATGCGCTCTCGCGCGCGGACGGTTCGACGCTGTGGGCGACGAAGGTGGCCGATCCCAGCGCCGCAGGTCACGGCGAGTTCATCCAGTCTTCGCCCTCGCTCTCGGCAGCGTATGGCAAGGTCTTTCTCGGCGTCGCCAGCTCTTTCCATTGCGACGAGGTGGCAGGACGGCTGGTGGCGCTCGATCTCGCAACCGGCGCGCTGCAAGCTGCGCCCCTGGTCGGGCCCGGCCAGCAGGGCGCGACCGTCTGGAGCACCGTCAGCGTCGCCGAAGAGGAAGACCGGCTCTACGTCGCGACCGGCAACCGCATCGGCGACCCCGCGGCCGAGCCGAACGCGCAGGCCATTCTCGCCGTCGACGCGCACTCGCTCGCGGTGGTTGACCGCTGGCAAAACCCGACCACCTTGCAGAACGCCGACTTCGGAAGCTCTCCCACGCTCATCGACCAAGGAGGGCTGAAGCTCGTCGCTGCGACCAGCAAGGACGGCTGGCTCTACGTCCTGCGCCGCTCCTCGCTCGCCGCCGGGCCGCTGTGGAAGTTCCAGCTCGCGACGGTCGACCCTGCGCACCCGGACGAAGGCGGCGATCCCACCGTCGGCTTCGGCAGCATCTCCAGTCCCACGGTCGCGAACGGGCTCTTGATCGCTGCCGGCGGGCGCACGCCAGAAGGCGATCCCGGATCGGTGGTCGCCTTCGACCCCGCGACCGGCGCGGTGGTGTGGAAACACCTGACGCCTGGATTTGTCATCGCGCCCGTCGCCGCAGCGGGAGCCGTGGCGGTCGTCGAATCGAGTGCGCCCGACGCGACCAAGAGCACGCTCGAATTGCTCGACCTTTCGACCGGCGCCGCGGTGGCTCGATTCGACAGACCGATCGGGACCTTCGCGGCGCCGTCGGTGGGCCACGGGCTGATCGTCTGGACCGACGCGTTCGGGCACGTCACCGCGCTGTCGATGCCGCCCGCTTCGCACTAATCCGCCCTGATAATTGCGCGGCGCGGCCCGCCGATCGTGAGCGTCGCGGCGCCCGCCTGCGCACCCACCTGCGCTCACGATCGCGCCGTTGCGGACCTTTCTACGGGGTGCTACCGGATCGATCCCGTGATGCGCCGCCTCGCAGTTTCCGCTCTCGTCATGCTCGCCGCCGCCTGCGGTCCAGAGGCCCAGCTCGAGCGCGCGCGCGATCTCGCCCTCGAAGGCCATCACCGCACCGCGCTGCTCGAGGCGCGCGCGGCGCTTTTGGCGGTGCGCGATCAGGGCGGCGAGAAGGCCGATGCGGTCCGCCGCGGAGCGCTCAAGCTCGCAGGCGATCTCTGCGCCGTCTATCTCGAGGACGCGCGCTGCGCCGCGCACGAATACCGCGAGCTCGTCCAGCATTACCCCACCTCGGCCGAGGCGTTCCTGGCCCGCGAGCGGCTGGGCGATCTCGATTTGCGCGCCGGCGACGTCCGCGGCGCCATCGACGCCTGGCGCGACCAGGTGGCGACCGCGCCGGACCGCAAGGGCGCCGACAAGGCCGAGTTGAAGGTGGCGCGCGCGCTGCTCGACCAGGGGGACTTCGACGGCGCCCGCGCCGCCGCCGCCGAATTGGAGAGCCGCTGGCCGGCCTCGACGCTCGCGCCGGCTGCCGCGCTCCTCGCCGCGTCGACGTTCCATCTGGGCGGCCAGCACGCCCGCGCCATCGCCGCCTACGATGAGGTCGAGCGCAAGTTCCACGGCACCGCCCAAGGCGCGGAGGCGCTCTTCGAGAAGGGCAACTGCCTCGCCGAGATGGGCGACGACGAGCGGGCCGTGCGCGCGTACACCGATGCGCTCGCCCGCCACGACTCGCCGGAGGCGGTG
>DASXHM010000113.1:0-44013 GCA_036488495.1 Myxococcales bacterium
CTGTGTAAAGCCTCGGCAATTGCATGCAAAAGTCCAGGGCGGTCCTGCGCGACGACGTCGAGGATGGTCATCTCCTCGCTGGAATCGTCGTCGATCCGCAGCCGGGTGTCGACGTTCGGCGCGGCCGACGACGCCCAGGCCGCCCGGCGAAGACGCTTCTGCACCAGGCGCTGCGGGTCCTCGGCGCCGGAGAGGAGCTTGAGCAGGTCGGCGCGGGCAGCTTCCCAGCGCGAAGGCGGCGGAGCCTGGCCTCCGTGCTCGCGCACGACGAAGGTGTCGAGCGCGATGCCGCCGTCGAGCGAGCTGACGTCGGCGCTGAGGATGTCGAGGCCGTTCGCCGCCAGCGCGGCGGTGAAGAGCGAGAGAAGGCCTGGCCGGTCGGTCGCCACCAGCGTCAGGCCGGTTTCCCCGCTGGGTGTCCGGTGCATTTCGCCGGCGAAGCCGGTCCGCCGCGCCACCGCCCACAAGCGCAGGTGCCGCGCGGCGTCTTCGGCGGTGGTGACGCCCAAGTAGCGCGAAGGGAGGGCGCGAACGAAGTCCCTGGCGAGGCCTGCCTGCTCGCCCGCCAAGGGGGCGAGCGCGGTGGCAAGGCGTTCGCGACGGGCCTCCAGCGACTGCTTCTCGGCCGGCGCGCCGATCTTTTGCGCCAGGAGCACCGCCTGGGTCCGCTCGTACAGCATCTGCAGGAGGTGCGCTTTCCAGCGGGTCCAATTCTCCGCCGAGACGCTGGCCATGTCCGCGTAGGTCAGGAGGTACAGCATGCTCAGCCGTTCCACCGTCTCCACTTCGCGCGCGAACGACTCGATTAGTTGCACGTCCTCGAGATCGCGGCGCTGCGAGAGGTGGCTCATGCGCAGGTGGGCCAGCACCAGCCATTCGACGTCGCGGGCGTCGGTGGGATCGAGGCCGATGCGCCGCGCGTACGCCTGCACGAGCTGCGCGCCGCGCAAGGAATGGTTCGAGCCTTCACCCTTGCCGAGGTCGTGGAAGAGGAGCCCGAGCATCAGCACTAGGGGCCGCTCCTGGCTGCGGGCGACGCGGGTCAAGAGCGGCTCCTGATCAGCGAGCGCCCCGGCCCGCAGCCGCAGCATGCGCGCGAGGGCGAAGACCGTGTGCGTGTCGACGGTATAGACGTGGTAGAGGCTGTGCTGCGCGCGCGCCCGCAAGCGCCGGATCTCGGGGAAGAGCGAGGCGATCACTCCCAGGTCATGCAGCGGGACGAGCGCGCTGCCGTCGCTCCCTTCGCGGACGAGCAGCCGCCAGAACTCGGCGTGGGCCTCGCGATCTTCGGCCAGGTCGATGCGCTGCAGCTCCTGCACCAAGAGGTCCCGCGCGTAGCTGTACACCTGCGCCTTGTGCGCCTCGGCCACCGCGTAGAGGCGGACCATGTCCGCGGGCCGCCGGGCAAACACCTCGCGGTCGTTGACGGTGACGCGGCCGTTCCAGAGGTTGAACGCGTCGTCGATGGGCTGCGGCTTGTGGACGCGGCGCGGCTTCGGGGCATCTTCGACTGCGCAGCGATCGATCAGCGCGTCGGAGGCGCGGGCGATCTCCTGCAGCGCGATGTACGTCTCGCGCATCAGCTTCTCGACGCCGAGCTGCTGCGCGTCGTCTTGGTAGCCGAGCTCCTGTTGCAGCTTGCGCTGGTTGTCGAAGGTGAGCCGGTCGTCGCGGCGGCCGGTCGCGTAGTGAAGCTCGTTGCGCAGGCGGAAGATGAGATCGCGCGCGGTGCGGGCGGCGGTCACTTCCCGCGCCGGAAGCAGGCCGCGCTCGCCCGCTTCCCCCAGGCCCGCGACCTTGTGGCGGAGCCGGGCAATCCAGAGCGCTGCCTGCAGGTCACGCAGGCCTCCTTTGCCCTGCTTCAGGTGCGGTTCGAGGAGCCACACCGAGCCGCCGAACTTCGCCCGCCGGGACTCCAGCTCCGAGAGCTTCTCGGCGATGAACTCCTCCACCCGCCGCTGCTCGAGCTCGGTGATGGTCGAGCGCTCGAAGTCCTTGAAGAGCTGCTGGTCGCCCGCGACCAGGCGCCCGTCGAGAAGCGCGGTGCGGATGGTGTGATCCTCGCGGGCGAGCTGGGTGCATTGCTGGAGCGTGCGCGCGGCGTAGCCGGCCTCGAGACCGGCGTCCCACAGCGCGCGATGGAGATGCTCGGCGATGGCCTCGGCGCGCTGGTTGCGCTTCGCCGGCATCAGCGCGAGGAGATCGATGTCCGAGCGCGGCGCGAGCTCACGCCTGCCGTAGCCGCCGGTCGCCACCAGCGACAAGCCCGATCCGTCTCCGCCCAGGCTGTGGAAGAGCTCGGTGATGACCGCGTCCGAGAGCGCGGAGATGGCGCGCACCACGTCCTGCCCGCCCATTCCGGCGCGATGGCGCGCGCGGATTTCCGCGCGGCCGGCCTCGAGGCCCTCTTTTGCGTGCGCGACCGCTGCCTCGTTGGCCATCGCTGCACAATAACAGCGTCAGGCACGCTGCGGCGGCGGCGGATCACCGGCCGCTGGCCCGCGCGGGGGGTCGCCCGCAGGAGGGCGTTGCGGCGCTTCGGGCGGTGGCGGTTCCTTGCGAGCGGGCTCCCGCTGCGGCGGATCCTTCTCCTCCGGGACGCGCTGCGGCGGATCACGTACCGGCGCAGGCTTCGGGTCGTTGTCGGGCATCGCTCGAAGCTAACCCGCGCAGCGCCCGGCGGCAGCGTTCACGGCGGCGACGCTCGCTCCCTTCAAGGGACGCTGGCGAGCTGGCGGCGCGATTCGACGAAGTCCTTCACCCCGCGCGCGATGGCTTCCGCCGTTCCTTCCTGGAAGCGCGCGCTCCGGAGCCGCGCCTCTTCGGACGGATTGGAGATGAAGCCCGTCTCGACCAGGATGGACGGCATATGCGTCCCGAGCAGCACGTAGAACAGGGCCTGCTTGGTGCCGTGATCGCGGACCGGCAACGATCGCGAGCGGAGCGTCCGGACCAGCGACGACTGCACCGACTGGGCGAGCTCCCGCGCGTCGCTGGCATTGGCCTTGGTGGCGAGATCTGCCAGGATCATCCGCAGGTCGCTGACCGTCCGATCGGCATCCGCATTCTCGAAGGCTGCGAGCCGGGCCGCGTACCGATCGCTCGCGACGTTGAGCGTCCAGGTCTCCACGCCTTCGAGCTTGCGCCGCCTGGCGGCGTTGCAGTGGATGGAGACGAACAGGTCTGCCTTGGCCTCGTTGGCGATGCGGGTGCGATCGTCGAGCGCAACGAAGGTGTCGTCGCGGCGGGTCATCATGACCGAGAAGCCGAACGACTTGAGCTTCGCGGCGACCTTGCGGGCGATGGCGAGCGCCATGTCCTTTTCTCGCACCCCGTGCGGGCCGATGGCGCCGGTGTCCTTCCCTCCGTGCCCGGCGTCGATGACGATGCGCCTCGTCTTCAAGCCGAGCTGCGAGGACAACGACCCTGAACCGAGCGCGGCCGAGCGCAGCTCGCGCGCTTTCGCCGCCGTCGCGGGCGCGTCGTCGGGAGTGGTCAGAGCGGCGACGGCGTCTTTCACCGCGCGCAAGATGGGCCCGGTCTTGGACGGTGGCGCTTCCACCGCTTCGGGCTCGGGAGGGCTTTCGTCGTCGTCTTCCGCGTCGTCTTCGCGCGCATCGCGGACCGCCGGCCGGCTTTCCGGCGGGGACGAATGCCGGTCGTCCGAAGCGCCTTCGACGGACCGCGCGTCCTCTTCATCGCGAGTCGCTGCTTGGACGTCGTGTTCCGGAGCGCCGCGGAACACGCCGGCGTTTCGCGGTGCCTTCTCTGCCGATACGAGCCGCGGCCTCTCCTGCGGCTCGTTGCCCGTCCCCGTTTCATGCGACTCCTTGCCAGCCGCCAGGAGCGCGCGCGCCACTGCGGCGTCGAGCGCCGCCGGGTCCGGTCTGCGCGGTTCGCCCGAGAGCTCCGCGGTCTTCGCGGCGACGGCCTGCGCCTCCGGCGAATCGGGGTAGCGCTCGACGAGCCGGTTTGCTGCCGCTGCGCGATCGCCGGCGTTCTTGGTCAGCCAGGAGAGCTGCACCGCCGCGTGAAGGGCTTTTTTGCCGAAGGGTCCGGGAAACTCCTCGTCCACCCGCCGCAACGCCAGAAGCGCCGCGCGGCCATCCGCCGGACTGCGCGATGCGGTGAACAGGCCGGCCCGCACCTCCGCGGCGGTCCAAGCCACTTCGGCGGCCTTGCCGGTGTGGGGCGCTGCGCGCGCGAGACCGTCTAGATCGCGCAAGAGCGACTCCCAGCCTTCGCGATATTTGCGCCGCTGCGGATCGGCCTCGAGCTTGTGCAGACGCGCCTGCGCCACATCGAGCCGCTGGGCCACCGCGCTCTCCGTCAAGCGCGCAGCGGCCCCGGCAGGCGCCGCAATCACGAGCGAAAGGAGGAGCGGTAGCATGATGTCGGGCACGGTCGCACGAGCCAGAGTTCCGTCAACTTTTCGAGCGAGCGGCGCGCAATCAGCGGCGGGAGATGCCGCGCGCCCCTGCTGCGGCGAACAGGCAGCGCGAGAGACGCTCCGCCTCGCGCCATCTGCGCCTCCGCCCCTGCTCTTTCGCAATTGACCACGCAAGCGCGCCGCAGATGCCGGCCATGACGAGCGCGCTCACTGCACCACCACCGGTTCGATGTGCAGCTCGAGCTGTCCGCGGACCGCCTGCGACGGCACTGGCCGGAGCCGGCTGCGGCTGCCGCAGCGGCATCGCTTCATCGAGGCGAGGTACGCCGGCCAGGTGGCCTCGCGGACGAACTCCGCCGAACCGCTGCGCGTGCGCGCGAGGAGCGCTGCGTGGCGTTGGCGTGCGTAGTCGATGCTGCGCTCGACCAAGAGCCGGTTGCAGGATGGGCAGCGCCAGATCTTCTTCGATTCCGCCGTCATGATCTCCTCCGCGAACGATGGAAGGAGCTTAGCGGAGGGGTCTGACAATCCGTTCAGTGTGTGGAAAAAAGATCAGTAAAAACGAACCATTAACGAGCTCAGCGCAGCTTCTTCTGCCGCTCGTGGAGCCAGAGCAATGCCTCGACGGGCGTCATGCGCGAGACGTCCAGACCGCGCAGCTCGTCGAGGACCTCGGCCTGCTCGTCCGAACGCACCGGCATGACCGCGGGCGCTGGCGGCGGGGATGCTTGCGAGGGAAACAACCCGAGCTGGGCGCGGTCTTTTCTGCGCCGGCCGCTCTCGTCCAGCTCCTGCGTCTCGAGCCCGTGCAAAATCTCGCGCGCCCGCTGCAGCACCGGCTCGGGCAACCCGGCGAGCTTCGCCACGTGGATGCCGTAGCTCCGCGAAGCCGCTCCGGGAACGATCTTGCGAAGGAAGACGACGCGCCCTTCGACCTCCGTCACCGCCATGGTCAGGTTGACCGCGCGCGCCTTCTCCTGCGCCAGGTCGCAGAGCTCGTGATAGTGCGTCGCGAACAGCGTCCGCGCTTGCGTCTTGTCGTGCAGATGCTCGGCGATGGCCCACGCCAGCGCAAGGCCGTCGTACGTGCTGGTGCCGCGCCCGACTTCGTCGAGGATGAGGAGGCTTCGGTGCGTCGCCTGATTCAGGATCCGGGCGCACTCCGCCATCTCCACCATGAAGGTGCTCTGGCCGCGGGCCAGGTCGTCGGCGGCGCCCACCCGGGTGAAGAGCCGGTCTACGAGGCCCACCCGGGCGCGCGCCGCCGGGACGAACGATCCCGCCTGCGCGAGCACGGCGATGAGCGCCACCTGCCGCATGGCTGTGCTCTTCCCCGCCATGTTGGGTCCGGTCAGGACGATCAGCCGGCGCCGCGCATCCAGATGCAGGTCGTTCGGCACGAAGGGGCCGTCGCTCGATGCGAGCAGTGCTCGTTCGACCACCGGATGCCGCCCGGAGGCGATGTCGATGCCTTCGCCTGCGTCGACGGAGGGCCTGACCCAGCCCGAATCGGCCGCGACCTGCGCGAGGCTTTGCAGCGCGTCCGCCTGTGCCGCCGCAGCAGCGCAAGCCCGGAGCGCCGCGCTCTCTGCCAGCACCTTCGCGCGCAGCTCCTCGAAGATCTCGCGCTCGAGAGCGCTTCGCCGCTCTTCGGCGGAGAGCACCTTGGCCTCGTGCTCGGCGAGCGCGGGAGTGACGAATCGCTCCGCGCCGACAGTGCTCGACTTGCGTGAATAGTGGCCGGGGACGAGGTGCAGGTTGGATTTCGTCACCTCGATGTAGAAGCCGAACACCTTGTTGTAGCGGACCTTGAGCGAGCCGATGCCGGTGCGCTCCCGCTCGTCGGCTTCCATCGCGAGGATGGCGTCACGGCCACCCCGGGCGAGGTCGGTCAGCTCGTCCAGGTCGGCGCGAAAGCCGGGCCGGACGAAGCCCGGCTCGCGACCCGCCGGAAGCTCGTCGGCGAGCGCGTTCTCGAGAAGCAGCGTCACTTCGCCGAGCGAGGAAACCGCGGGGGAAAGCGAACGCAAGAGCGGCGACGCGCAGGCGGCCAGCTCCGCCGCTAGCGCCGGCATCTCCTGCAGCGAGGCGCGCAAGGCAGCGAGGTCGCGAGGGAAGCCCTGGCCGATGGCGAGCCGTCCCAGGAGCCGCTCGATGTCGAGAACGCGTCGCGAGCTGGTCGAGAGTCCTTCCCGCGCGACCGACGCCTGCGACAGCTCTTCCACCGCCGTCTGCCGCGCCTCGATCTCCTGCAGGTCCAGGAGCGGAGCCGCGAGCCAGCGCGCGAGCATCCGTCCTCCGGCGGCAGTGAGCGTGCGATCCACGACCGACAACAGCGTCCCCGTCTTGCGCCCGTCCGGACCGCGAAACAGCTCCAGGTTCTGCACCGCCGACGGATCGATCCACATGCACCGCGACGGCTCTTCCACCTGCACCCGCACCACGTGCTGCGCCAAAGACCGCTGCGTCTCTTGCAGGTACGCGAGCGCCTCCGCCGCCGCCCGGATGGACAGGCCCTGGCGGAGCCCGAATCCATCGAGCGTCGCCACCCCCAGGTGGCGCTTCAAGAGATGCTCGGCCGAAGCGATGTCCCGGAAGGCGCGCGGCTCGATGCGCAGCGCGCCGCACGCTTTGCGAATCTCTTCCGCGTGCGGGGCGCCTTCGGCGAGCAGCACTTCACGCGGGCGTACCCGGGCCATCTCGTCGAGCGCTGCGGCCATCGTCGAGGGCGCGTGGGCGCGCAATTCTCCGGTCGAGGCGTCGAGGAGCGCCACCGCCGCGGAGTCGCCGTCTACCGCGAGCGCCGCAAGCCACAACGGCTCGCGCGCATCCAACGACTCTTCGTCGAGCAGCGTTCCGGGGGTGACGAGCCGGACGATCTCGCGGCGCACGATCTGCTTGCCCGGCCCCGGCACTTCCATCTGCTCGCAGATGGCCACCTTGTGCCCCGCCGCGACCAGCTTCGCCACGTACGCGCGCGAGGCGTGGTGGGGCACGCCGGCCATCGGCACCCGGTCTTCGCCCTTCGAGCGCGCGGTCAGGGTGATGCCGAGGATCTGCGCGGCGATGCGCGCGTCCTCGTAGAAGAGCTCGTAGAAGTCGCCCAGCCGGAAGAAGAGCAAAGCCCCTTCTGCCTGCGCCTTGGCCTCGTGGTACTGCCGCAGCATCGGCGTCAAAGGCGGCGTCGGCGAAGGCTCGGCCACGCGCTCGCAATATCATTGAAATGAGCCCCGCGTTCGGCCGTTGAGGCATGGGTGGGATTGATCGCGCTCGTCATCCTGGTCGCGCAGGCGAAGGCGTTCGTGCCGCTGCCCGAAGCGAGCTACATGCGTACGGCGCACGCAGCACGAAGGACCGGGCCCATCGTCCTCGACGGCAAGCTCGACGAGCCCGCCTGGCAGGCAGCGCCCGAAGAGACGCAGTTCACGCAAGCGACGCCGGACGAAGGCAGCCCGCCGACCGTCCACACCAGCTTTCGCATCCTCTGGGACGACGAATACTTCTACCTGGGCGCAGTCTGCGACGACCCGTACCCGCTCACCGTCACCCTCACCCGCCGCGATCGCGCCATCGAGGGCGACTACATCCAATTCGACCTCGACACGACGCTCGACCGGCGCACCGCGTACCACTTCCAGGTCTACGCCTCGGGAACGCAGCAGGACGGCATCCACTTCAACGACAACGACACCAGCCTCGACTGGGACGCGGCGTGGGAGTCGGCCGTGCACCGCGAGGAGGGCAAGGGTTGGTCGGTCGAGATCCGCATCCCGCTGCGGGTGATGCGCATCCCCGAAGGCAGCACCACCTGGGGGTTCAACTTCTACCGGGTGACTTCGCGCCGCCACGAGGAGGATCAGTGGCGCTTCCGCCCGAACGGCAGGAGCGGCAACGTCAGCCGCCTGGGCCTCCTCGACGGGCTCGCCGGAATCCATCCGGTTCGCGCGCTGGAATTGCGGCCCTACGTCTCCTTGCGCGGCGCGCGCAACACGCCTGCGCCTTCGTACCTGCCGCACAGCGAGCTCACCTTCGGCTGCGCCTCCGAAGCGGTAGATCCGAAGATCGGGCTCACCCAGTGCGCGGGCGCGGACTTCCGCTACAGCCTCGCGAGCGACCTCTCCTTGGTGGGCACCGTCAACCCCGACTTCGGCCAGGTGGAAGCGGACCAGCGGGTGTTGAACCTCTCCACCTTCGAGACCTTCTTCCCCGAGAAGCGGCCGTTCTTCCTCGAAGGCCTCGACCTCTACAAGCCGCCGCTCCACTTCGACGTCGGCGGATCCTACGGCGGCGACGCGTACCAGATTTTCTATTCGCGCCGCATCGGCCGCGGCACACCGACCGCCGACGATCTCGGCCTCGCGTCGAGCCAGTCGATCGCCTACCAGCAGCCGACGGTGCCCATCGCCACCGCGTTGAAACTGAGCGGGACCATCGGCGCAACCAGCATCGGCCTCTTCTCCGCGGTCGAGCCGCGCGTCTCCGCGCAAGTGCTCGGACCGGACGGCCGCGCCGAAACCATTCGCACCGTCGAGGCGCGCAACGACGCGGTGCTGCGGGCGCGGGCGCCGGTCGGCGATCAAGCGTTCGTCGGGGTGATGGCCACTGCCGCCGATCCGCTCTTCGATGATCCCGCCCGCGGCCTCGATCGCACCCACGCGCACGTCGGCGAGGGCGACCTGGCGGTGTTCAGCAAGGACCGCAGCACCGAGCTCGACGTGCAGGCGGTCGGCTCGGTGTTGACCGGCAACACGCCGCAGACGCTGCGCGACGGCACCTTCATGGACAGCACGGCGTCCGGCGGCGCCTTCTCGGGCAAGCTGAAGCATTCGGAGGAGTCCTGGTTCGCGAACGTCAACCTCGACTACCTCTCGCGACGCTTCACGGTCGACACGCTCGGCTTCATGCCGCGGGCGAACCTCGCGCGGATGATGGCGTACGTCGGGCTGCAGTCGCCGCATCCGAACGGCATCTGGCAGACGTCGCAGATCATCCTGGTCGGCCGCGAAGTGCGCAATGCCGCCTTCGATCTCCGGCTCGATCGCGACGCCATCCTGGAAGCGAGCATGAACACGCCGTCGGGGTTCTTCTTCGATCTCGGCGGCATCGTCTCGGCGCCGTTCGTCGACGACCGTGAGCTGCTCGACGGCACTCCTCTCGAACGCCGCGCCTCGTGGACCTGGTACGGCGCCTTCAACACCGACTCGCGCAAGCCGGTGCAGTTCCTGCTCAACTGGTTCGAGACGCGGGCGTTCTCGCATTTCGAGCGGCTCAACCAGCTCGACGGGACGCTCGCGTTCCGGCCGCTGCCGCAGCTCGATGGCAGTTTGGAAGTGGCCTACAACGAGAGCGCCGGCACGCTGCGGCAAATTCGGCCCGCCGGCGCGCTTCCGGGCGCGGGCGATCCGACGGTCGAGCTCGACCCGCGCGGCGCAACCGAGACGACGCGCGAGTACCTGCTTGCGCAGCAGCACGCGCGCAGCGTCAGCACCACGCTCCGCGGCACCTACTCGTTCACGCCCTACCTGACGCTGCAAGCGTATGCGCAGCTCTTCACCGCCGGCATCGCCTACGGCGATCCACAGCGCGCCGTGGTCGGCCCCGGCAAAGGCGTGCTGCGCCTCGCAAGCCTTGCTCCGGCCGGTGCCGCAGACGCGGCCCCGAACGCGGATGATCGGCAATCCGGCCTGGACGTGAACGTGATCCTGCGCTGGGAGTGGCGGGTCGGGTCGACGCTGTATCTCGTCTACGCGCACTCGTCGGCCAACGACGTCCTGCCGCCCACCCGGGGCATCGACTTCCGTGGCGAGCTCGGAACGCTGACGAGCGCCGGTGTTTCGCGCGGCGACTCCATCCTGCTCAAGGTGGATCTGCTCTCTACGCTGTGAGAGAAGCGGGTGGTGATCCAGGCCGTCCAGGACCTGCGCCGCCTGCGCGAGATCAGCGCGGTCGTGGTGCGCCACGGCTTCGGAGAGCTGTGGGACCGGGCGCGCATCTGGGACGTGCTCGGGCGCAAGGACGAGGCGGAGCGGCCTTCCGCCGAGGCTGTGCGGGCCACCTCGGCGCGGCGCTTCCGCGAGACGCTGAGCGAGCTCGGCCCCACCTTCATCAAGCTCGGCCAGATCCTCTCTTCCCGGCCCGACATCCTTCCGCAGGATTTCATCGCCGAGCTTTCGCAGCTCCAGGACGACGTCTCCCCGATGCCGGTCGAGGTCGTCTTCCGCGGCATCGAAGAGGGCCTGGGGAAGCCCGTCGGCGAGCTGTTCGCTCGCATCGATCCCGAGCCGCTCGCCTCCGCCTCCATCGCCCAGGTCCACCGCGCCACCTTGCCGTCGGGTGAAGAGGTGGTGGTCAAGGTGCAGCGGCCGGGCATCGAAGAGCGCATCCGCAGCGATACCGGGCTGCTCTTCTATCTGGCGAAGTTTCTCGAAGGCGTGATCGAAGAGACCGGCATCTACACGCCGACCGGCATCGTCGAGGAGTTCCGCGCCGCCATGCTGCTCGAGCTCGACTTCGAGAACGAGGCGCGCAACGTGCTCGCCTTCGCCAAGAACCACCAAGGCCGGCCGAACGTGGTGGTGCCCAAGCTCTACCGCTCACTCTCCTCGCGCAAGGTGCTGACGCTCGAGGAGCTGAAGGGGCACAAGCTGAAGGAAGTGCTCGACCATCCGCAGGGCCTGGGCGCGGACCGCAAGCAGCTCGCGCGCAACGTGATCGAGGCGTGCTTCCACCAGCTCTTTTCCGACGGGCTCTTCCACGGCGATCCGCACCCCGGCAACGTGATGGTGCTGGAAGGCAATCGCTTGGGGCTCCTCGACTATGGCCTGGTCGGACGGCTCAGCAAGGGCATGCAGGAGAGCATCGTTTTTCTGGTGCTGGCGATTGCGCTGCGCGATCCGGACACCGTCGCCCGGCTCCTCTACAAAGTGGGCGTTCCCGACGAGCGCATCAACCTGCAGAGGTTTCGCGGCGACATCCACGATCTGCTCGACCGCTACCTCGGGCTCAAGCTTTCCGAGGTGGATTCCGGCCTGATGCTGACCGAGCTCGTGGATCTGGCGATGCGCTACCGGATCAAGGTGCCGAAGGAGTACGCGGTGCTCTCCAAGGCGGCGGCAACCACCGAAGGCATCCTCCGCCAGCTCGATCCCGATCTCGACATCGCCGAGGCGGCGCTGCCCTATGCGAAAGGGTTGCTCGCCGACCGCTACCGGCCGGACGCGATGAGCGGCAACCTGCTCCGCCTCGGACTGCAGCTCCAGGGCTTCGTCCAGGACACGCCGCAGCAGCTCGCGCAGATCCTGATGGACCTGGAGGGCGGCAAGTTCCACGTCAACGTCCGCAGCGAGGAGCTCGTCAAGCTCAACTCCAACGTCAAGGCGCTCGGGATCCTGCTCTTCGCCGGCATGCTCGCCTCCGGCCTGATCGTCGGCGCCTTCTCGATGGTCGGGCGCGCCAGCGAAGGGCTGGACCACACGGTCTGGCCGGTCCCCGCCCTGGTCGGCCTGACGCTCTCCGCGATGCTCTTCGGCGCCGCCGTCACCTGGACGCTGCTCTCTGGGCGACTGAAGAAGATCAGCGTGCGCCGGCTGCTCAAGTGATGGCCGTCACTGTCGCGCATTGTGTCGTGGCTTGCCCGGGCGGCGAGCGTAAGCAGATTCACCCGCATGGAACACTGGGACCCGAGCGCACCGAAGGAAGGCGAGCAGGCGCCCGACCTCACGCTCTTGGACGAGGCGGGCAAACCGTTGCAGCTCTCCCAGCTTGCCCGCGGCGGGCCCGTGCTGCTGCTCTTTTTCGCGGGCGTTGAGGATCCGCGCGGGCGCTCGCTCCTGCGCGACTATCGCGACGTCACGCTCTCCATGCAGCTCCTCGGGGTCAAGCTGTACGGCGTCTCGCGGTCGGAGCCGTCGGCCAATTCGTTCTTGCGGATGGAGATGGGCATGGGCTTCCCGCTCCTTGCGAATCCGGACGCGGCGGAGATCCGGCGTTTCGGGATGGACGACGCGGTCGGGACGTTCCTGCTCGACCGCCGGCTGCGGGTCGTGCAGCGAGGTCAGGACGAGCGCGCGGCGCCGGCGGGCATTTTGCGGTTTTTGCGGCGGGGCGGCTTGAGGGAGAAGAAGCCGACGTTGGTCGAGCGGGTGGCGAATTTGTTCAAGTCGGTGCAGCACGGGCTGCACCCGCGGAAGCCGCTGACGCGCTAGCTGTCGTCCGCGTCCTCGTCCGCGTTTTCGGCGTCGATCGCGTGCTGGTGCTCGTTTCCGACGGAGTGCTCGTCGTCGACTGGTAGAGCCTCGATGACTGGCTCGGCTGGCAGGGCTTCGATGATTGGCTCGACTGGCAGGGCCTCGATGACTCGCTCGGCTGAGTGGGGCTCGACTCGCGAGTCAGGCGGAGGTGAGCTGGGCCCGAGGAGTCCTTCGGCGTCGCAGGCGCTGGCGGCGAGAGCGGCCATCTTGCCGACTTCCAGCCAGGAGAACACGGCCGCGAACGCGAGGCCGAGGGCGATGCGCGGAATGATCGCGACCGCCGCGGTGTCGGGCTCGAGCAGCGCTGGCCCGGAGAACATCCCCGCGAGGCCGCCGGATACCGCGGCAGCGATCAGCTCGAGCAGGAAGAACGCCGCGCTGACGATGACGCCCTGCCCGAGCCGGGCGGAGAGAAGCTGCGCCGCGCTGCCGAACGCCGCGGACGGGCCTTCGCCAAACGCCGCCGCGCGCAGCATCCACAGCTTGGTGAGCAGGTCGACGAACACGGCCATGGCAAACGCCAACGCTACCGCCAGCGCGATGGCCGCCATCCGCGACGTCGAAGGATGCGCGGCGAAGCGGGCGAGCCCGGCCACGAGCGCGAGGCCAAGCCCCGCAGTGACCAGGAGCGAAAGGAGCTGCGCGAGCAGGCCGGAGGAAAACACCCGGGCGAAGCCGCGCCCCGCAAGCAGTGCGAAATTGCCGGACGGCGGCCTTCGGTCGAGCTCGATGTCGGCGGCGAGGAGCGGCAAGGCGCCCGCCCAGAAGCCAATCCCCGCGACGAACGAAAGACAGAGCGCCGCGGCAACTCCCCCCAGCGTCGGCCATCCCAGGGCGAGCAACGTCCGGCCAAAGGAGAGCAGGTCGGCATCGAGCGCGCCCATGACGAAGAGCGCGGCCAGAAGCACCGGCAACAGCGACAGGAGCGAAGCCGCCTGGTCGAGGAGCGCACGCCAGAACGCCAGCTCCGGGTTGCGCGACGCAGCCCGCAGTCCGAGGCGCACCGCGTGATTGGACGCGATCACGGCGCGCTCTATACACCACGCCAGCGCTGAAAACTTGACCAGTGTTCGGGCGTTCAGTACCGTAGCTTCATGACCGAGCCGCTCACCGAACGCCAGGAGAAGATCCTCGCCTTCATCAAGAAGAGCATCGTGGATCAGGGCTACCCGCCCACCATCCGCGAGATCGGCGAATTCTTCGGCATCCGCTCCACCAACGGCGTCAACGACCATCTGAAGGCGCTGGAGCGGAAAGGCTACCTGCAGCGGGGCGAATTGAAGAGCCGCGCGCTCAGCGTCATCGAAGGCGGCCGCTCTTCCAAGGTGACCAGCTTCCCCAAGCGGCGCGAATTGACCGTCGCAGGCGGCGGAGACGTCGCCGAGATCCCGGTCGTCGGCAAGGTGGCCGCGGGCGCGCCCATCCTCGCGCAGGAGAACATCACCGACCACGTCCGCATCGACAGCATGCTCATCGGCGACAGCGGCAAGCGCGTCTTCGCGCTGCGGGTCGCGGGCGACTCGATGATCGGCGACGGCATCTTCGACGGCGACTACATCTTCGTGAAGAAGCAAATCCAGGCGCAACCCGGCGAAATCGTGGTGGCGATGATTGAGGACGAGGCCACGGTGAAACGCTTCTACCCCGAGGGCGACCGGGTCCGCTTCCAGCCCTCGAATCCGCGGCTCAAGCCCATCTACGTCCACCGCGACGAGTTCCGCGAGACGCAGATCATCGGCGTGGTGGTGGGCGTCTATCGGAAGATGAACGCTTAGGTCAGGAAGTGGCGCTCGGCGTCGCACGCACTATCTTTCCGATCGTGGAGCTCTGGAGCGTTTATCGAAAGCCTGCCGAACCGGCCTGCGCGGTGCGCAAGGTTCTGGTCGAGCAGGACGGTCTCCGCTGCGACGGCGAACAGACCTTCAGCAACGTTTGGGAAGCGCGTTCCGTGCTCGCGCGACGGGGGCTGGTCCGGGTTCCGCGCGGTCCTTCCGACGACCCCGCCCTGCTCGAAACCTGGGTCTGATCCGCGAACGTTCGCGCCGCGCACTTCGCGAGCGGTTCATCAGCGTTCACCTTTCGGCTTGAACAGCGCGCAGCGAACGACCGGCTGTGGTGGATACTTCTGCGGCAGAAGCGGGCAGAGAATGAACACGCTCGTCGCGCTGCGCACGTAGCGCGGCGGCGCGGCGCATCGATGGCAAAGGCTCTGCGGGTACGGCAGCTCGGTCTCGATCGGATCGTCCATCACTTCTGCCGCGTCACCCAAGGCGCGCCCTCGTCCGGATCGATCCACCGCTCGCCGGTGTAGAGCGCGAAGATGCGCCGGGTGAGGCCGCGCCGCTCGGCCTCCTCCTGCAACTTCTTGCGCGGCTCGTCGATGGGCACCACCGTCGAATGGTACGCCTCGAAATGGATCGGGATCATGTACTTCGCGCCCACGTCGAGGAAGATCTGCACCGCTTCTTTCGGGCTGGCGTGGTTTGGATTCAATCCCCGGGCGGGGGCGATGGGAATCAGCGCCAGGTCGATGCCGGGAAACCGTCGGGCGATGTCCAGGAACGCGTTTTTGTCGTA
This sequence comes from Myxococcales bacterium, assembly GCA_036488495.1. Classification (GTDB taxonomy): domain Bacteria; phylum Myxococcota; class Myxococcia; order Myxococcales; family 40CM-4-68-19; genus 40CM-4-68-19. The sequence continues at coordinate 15,217 of DASXHM010000113.1, forward strand.
GCCCGTGTCGCCGGCGAAGAAGACGCGCTTACCGAACCCATCGATGATGTACCCGGCATAACCCTTGTTCCACAGCGCATCGACGAGGTAACGGCCGCCGCTGTGCTTCACCGGGACCGGCGTCACGGTGATGCCGCCCCGCTCGATCGGCTGGTAGAACTTCGACACGTCTTTGTGCGTCTGCTCGATGATGCTCGTATAGGCGGAAGTCCCCGGGGGAAAGATCACCTCGGTGTCGCGGGGCAGTTGTTCGAAGGTGCCGCGGTCGAAGTGATCGACGTGGGTGTGGCTGAGCACGATCAGTTGCAGGGGCGGAATCTCCTCCGCGGTCAACGACGGCGGCGTCACCCGCTGCTGGATGAAGATGTTGCCGCCCAGGTTGGGATCGGTGAGCACGAAGCGGTGCTGAAGGCGAATCAGCACCGTCGCGTGGCCGACCCAGACCACCGAAAGCGTCGCGCTCGGATCGTCGCGCGGCAGCCCGCGCACGGCGGGATCGCGCGTCGGTCCGACGCAGGCGGTGAGGAGCGACGCGAGCAGCGTCCGGCGCATGCGTTGGAAGTTGCGTAGCAGTCGCTTGGAGTGCATGCAGGTACGATGCGCTCTCTGCTCGTCCTTCTCCTGTGCGGCGCCATGGCCGGCTGCTTCGGACGCCTGAGCGACTCCGAGTTTCGCCTGGACGGCCCGGATGTCGAGAACACAGACTTCGCCAATGCGCTGTATCAGACGACCGGCGCTCGCATGGTCCCCGGCAACCTGGTGGTCCCGGTCGACAACGGGCGCGTCTTCGACGCCGCCATCGACGCGATTCACGAGGCTAAAGAGAGCGTTCACATCCTCACCTTCATCTGGTCGGACGGACGGGTCTCGAATCGCTTCATCGACGCCATCGCCGCCCGCATCCGGGCGGGCGTCCGCTGCCGCGTGATCGTCGATGCGCTCGGCAGCCCGGACTTCGGCAACATCCAACGCAGGCTGGAGCTGCTCGGGTGCGAGGCATACCGCTTCCGGCTGATCCCGGGCCAGGACGACGTCTCCCGGGTCCACCGCAAGATCATCATCGTCGACGGGCGGGTCGGGTTCACCGGCGGTTTCGGCATCGACGACCGCTGGGACGGCGACGGCCTGCACGACGATCCGCCGCAGTGGCGCGACTCCAACGTGATGGTCCGCGGGCCGGTGGTGAACCAGATGCAGCAGGCGTTCTCCGAGGAGTGGCAGGAGGTGACGGGTTCGCTCCTGCCGGTGTCGTCCTTCCCGCAGATCGATCCGCACGGGCCGACCACCGCTGCGTTCGTGACCAGTGTGCAGAATTCGGTGGTGACGAAGAACGAGCGGCTCACCCAGCTCTTCATCGCCTCCGCGAAGAGGCGGATCTGGATCGCCAACGCCTATTTTCTCCCCTCGCAGCCGATCGTCGATCTGCTGGCGCGCAAGGCGCATTCCGGCGTGGACGTACGGGTCCTCGCCGCCGGCGAGCGGACCGACACGCGCCTCTATCTTCCCGAGCAGCGCGCGCGCATGGCCGAGCTGGCGGCGGCGGGTGTGCGCGCCTTCGAATACACGCCGACGATGATGCACGCGAAGACGATGATCCTCGACGATCGCTACTTCGCGGTCGGCTCCTGCAACCTCGACCCGCTCTCGCTCATGCGCATGGACGAGGGCGCGCTGGTCGTCGACGACGCGAAGCTCGCCGCGGACGAGACCGCGCGCCTCGCCGTCGACTTCCAGCACAGCACTTCACGCCTCGTCGCTCAACGGCACTAGCCGCCGTCGCCGAAGACTACTCGTCGACCACGCGCGACGATCTACTCGTCGATCACGCGCGACGATTTACTCGTCGATCACGCGCGACGATCTACTCGTCGACCTCGTTGCCGGTCTGGAGGCCGTCGGTGTTGTCCTGCGAGCCGCGCGCGTTGCCGGCCTGGTTGAGATTCGGATCCTCGATCAGCGCCGCGCGCTCGGTCCGCGTGCGATGCGGCCGGCCAGTCTCGTTGAGAGAGGTTTCCTTGAGCGCATCCGGAGCCCCACCTTGCCGGCTACCGATTGGCCCGCCGCCTGGCTTCGTCGTGTTGTCCATGTCGGCAAAATGCGCACGCGCGACGGTGCGCGCCCACCGCAAAGAGTGGCAGCGGCGCAAAAAGTATCGAGCGCGGAGTGTCCTTCGGGGCGGCCCACCCTCCTCTGTCGCTCTGCGAACAGCACGGCACCCTTCTTGCTCGACGGCAGGGGATGCGCACGTCCCTACATCGGGGCTTTTCGCTGCTCGAGACCATGATCGCCCTGGTGCTCGTGGCGGTGGCCATGACCGCGCTGATCCTGGCCTTCGTCAACAGCGGCCAGTACGGCGTCTTGAGCCGCAGGCAGGCGACCGCACTGACCGTCGCCCGCAGCCAGGCGGAGGCGCTCAACCTCGCGCCGTGGGGCGACGCGCGTCTCACCGACAACAACGCCGGCAACGACGCGACGTATGCGGACCCGAACGGCGTCTTCGCCAACGCGACCTTGCCGAGCGGCGCCGACGCTCCCGACGTCACCATCGGCGCGGTCAAGGTCGGCAACGAAACCTACAATGTCTACGTCAACGTCGCCCCCCAGGTAGACACCGATGCAGCGGGCGTGACCGTGACCAACGGCATGCAGTTCGCCGTGATCGTCCGCTACAGCGTCGGCTCGAAGTTCATGCGGGCCGTCGCCTTGGGCTTCCGGTACAACCCGACGAACCTGTCGATCGCGACCCAGTTGCCGCTATGAAAACGCGAACCGCCGGCATGAAAACCCAGCGCGGATTCACCCTCATCGAGCTGATGACTTCGGTCACCATCATGGTGGTCTGCATCGGCTTCATCGCCCAGGTGCTGATCAAGCAGAGCCAGGCGTCGAGCTCGCAGTCGTTGCAGCGCGACCTGGAAGAGAGCGGCCGCCTCGCGCTGCTCGAGATCGCGCGCAACGTCCGGCTCGCCGGTTACGGCATCACCCCGGTCGCGGCGTTCGACTTCGACCGCTACGCCTGCACCGCGCCCGGCACCGCCACCACCTGCAACGGCGGCACAGGCCGCCGCGACCGCGTCGACGGTCCCGACGAGCTCGTGCTCTCGTACCGCGACCCGAACTTCAGTCGCGTCATCTCTTCGGTCACTTCTTCGCAGGTGAACTTCGCCACGCCGCTCAAGGTGGCCATCCCGGCGAATTCGGTGATTGAGCTCGTCGCCTCCGGCGGCAAGGTGACGTACCTGCTCGTTAGCAGCGCGGCGGCGGTCGGCGACACCAGGATCGCCTACACCACGCTTCCCACCACGACGCCGTCGGCAGGCTATTACACGCCGAGCACGACGGCGGACGCGTCTTACGTGGGCGCAAACGTCACGCTCGTCACCCGGGTCCGCTACTTCGTCGCCAACGACACCGACGGCGTGCCTTCGCTGTTCAAGGAGCGAGGCCGCGGCAACGAGCTGCTCTATCGCGGCATCGAGGACGTGCAGTACACCTTCGACATCGCCCAGCCGCCGGCGGGATCCTCGTTCGCCTCGACGACGCCACCCGCGGCCTGCGCGGGCACCAATTCGTGGACCTTCGGCGCCTGCACCGGCACGGTCGGCCAGCCGCTCGAGACCGCAACCCCGCCCGACTGGCAGAACGACAGCTACGACAGCGCCAACCGCTACACGGCGCATCCGGCGAACATTCGCAGCGTCAACATCACCATCGTCGCTCGCTCCACCCGGGCGTCGCCGGACGGCGCGGGCGATCCCCTGCCGGCGCTCGGCAACCGCCCTGCGCGGGCCGCCGACAAGTTCAAGCGCACCGTGCTGCAGATGAGTGAGCAGCCGATGAACCTTCTCACCCGGCAGTTCTTCCAGCCGCTCGTGATCTCCGGACCCGCGGACGGCAACGTAGGTGGCGGATGATGCGAAACAATCAACGCGGCAGCGCGCTGATCGCGGCCCTGATCATCATCGGCGTCCTCGCCTTGGTGACGGTGGCGACGCTCCAACTCGCGAACATCAGCAAGCAGTCCTCGGCCAACGACGCGCGACGGCTGAGCCAGGCCTCTTGCGTCGATGCAGCGCGGCAGTACGTGCTCTCGCGGCTGCGGCTCGTCGGGCAGCCGCCGACTTCGATCACGCTCGACAAGACCGTGGCCGTTGAGAGCGGCGATCGGAAGATGCGCACGGGCCACATCGGCAGCACGGCGGTCGTGCAGTCGGTGGTGGCGGTGCCGTCGTCGATGGTCTCGAACAACAACGCGAAGTCGCGCGACATCAGCAACATCATCGGCACCCCCACCACGGGCGGCAGCGCCTACCGGGTGGTCGTCGCCTGCACGGATCCGTTGGCCGGCGACATGGAAATGGAATTCACCTTCAAGTACGGACTGTGAGGAGATCGATGCGACTCCGCATGCGAGATTTGATCATTCCGGCGGCGGGCCTCGCGCTTCTCGTCCTCGACGCCCCGCGCGTCGCCGCGACGGCCTGCACTCCGTCGAGCTGCCTGACCAACAGCGCGGTGGTCCAGCGCATCATCCCGGACACGGCGTTGACCGACAACGCGGGTGACGCGAAGTTCTTCTCCGCGAGCAACAACGCGCTGCCGAACGTGGTCATCGTCCTCGACAACTCGACCTCGATGTACGAACTGCCGTACGACGCGAACGCCTTCCCCAACTCGGCCTGGGTTTCGAAGGGGACGACGCCGAACATGGGCACCGGCGCAGGCGCGGGAAAGAACCTCGACGATCCCGCGAATCTCGCCACTTGCCACTCGAACAAGTTCTTCGAGGGCGATCCCACCACCATCAACGCGCAAGGGAACCCGTGCACTCCGGCGGTCGCGCCCCCGGCGATCGACCCGCTATGCCAGCCGACGCCGCGTTTTTGCACCGATCCGTTTTCAGTGTCCTGCGACAAGACGAAGCCCGTGTACAACAAGGATCGAACCAATCCGTACCCGGTGACCGACCCGAGCTTTTCCGCCTATTTCGATCCGAACAAGAACTACAAATTCTTCGAGTGGGCGGCGAGCACCATCACACCCGGCGGCGCCGCCAACAGCACGAGCCCCGTTCAGCCCAGCTCGTCGCCAGGCAACGCGACGATCGACGTCGCCGCAGCTACGAACGGTTACGGGGCGTGCAGCACGCTCAGCACGGTAAAGGGCAGCGGCGGATCCACCACCATCAACAGCACCACCTATCGCATCACGCAGCAGCAGCGGTGCCAGCAATGCGTGGACGAGGCCGGCTATTACATCGCGTCCAATGCCACCTCGACGGACAGCAACTCGGGCAGGATCGTCTTCAGCGGCAATTGGCTCAATTATTATCCGCCGAAGTTCTTGATTGCGCGCAAGACGGTCACCGACTTCATCACTTCGCAGCCGAGCAAGCCGCCGAATGAGCAGGTCCGCGTCGGCATCGTCACTTACGACCCGAATAACCTCAATTCGACGAACGTCCCCGCGGTCTCGACCGGCATGGCGGCGACCAACGACGGCGGCAAATTCGTCAGCTCCGGCATGACCCCGTCGTGCGGAAACACGACCTGGGACCCGGTCTCGGGCGGCAACACGCCGACCAATCTCAGCTCCCAGGTCGGCACGCTCGTCAGCAGGGTGAACGCGATCAATTGGGGCACTTCCGGATCGCCGATCGGTACCCCTCTTGCCGAAACGCTGTTCAACGTGGGCCAATTTTACGGCGGCGACAACACTTTCTACACGAGCAAATTCGGCGTGCAGTGGCTGAAGCCCGGTTTCACCGCCCCGACCGACGGATCGAAGCCCATCTGCGCCGCCTGCCAGGTCAACGCCATCGTCCTCATCACCGACGGCCAGCCCGAAGGCGACAACAACCTGCCCGCGCAGTTCCGCACCAACTCCATCGACTGCTCGCCGGCCGGCACCGCCGCGAATCCCACCTGCGGCAAGGACCTGTTCAACAACACCGTCAACCTCCTCGACGACGTGACCAACTTCCTCGCCACCAACGACCTCGCGACCGGCAGCGACGCGAACTTCGTGGGCACGCAGAGCGTGCTCACCTACATCATCGGCCTCGGGCTCAAGGTTCCGCTCCTCGACAACGCTGCACGTTTCGGCAAGACCAGCTCCGCCATCCGCGCCGACAACTCCAACCAGATCCTGTCGGCGTTGCAGATCTCGGTGCAAAGCGTGATTTCGCGCGCCACCGCGTTCTCGTCCACCGCCATCCAGACCTTGGAAGTCGGCACCGGCTCCACCGCGCTCGTCCCCCGCTTCATCCCCGGCAACAACACCGACGCCAACTGGGAAGGCCACCTCTTCCGCTTCAACCTCTTCAACGAATTCGTCGCCGGCGTCGACAAGAACGGCGACGGCAACCTGAACGGCGTCTTCCTCGTCGACGCCGACGGCGACATCGTCACCGAGGACGATCAAGGCGCGTTCCACAAGGAAACCTGCAGCGGCGGAAGCTGCACCGTCGTGGGCGTCGCAAATCCCATCTGGGACGCCGGCGGCTGCTCCGCGAGTGGCGGCACCTGCAACACCCTCGCGAGCACCCCCGCGGCGAACCGCAACCTCTACACGGCCATCTGGAACGGCAGCGCCTGGCAGACCATCCCCTGGCCGACGCAGATCAGCGATCCCAACTTCGCTGCCGTCGAGAACGCGCTCAACATCGACGGCAACACCGTCTGCTCGATCATTCAACAAAGGCTCCAGACGCCGGCCGCGGGCTCCAAGTACTTCACCTCGACTGGCGGCTTCGACCGCGACCACTGCGCGCTCGCGATCATGGACTACGTGCGCGGCTTCAACGTGCTCAACGAAGTGGCCATCCCCACCGGCAGCACGGTGACCGACGCCACGACGCTTAATCGCACCCACATGCTCGGCGACATCTTCCATTCCTCGCCGGTCGTGGTCGGGCCGCCCGTCGACCAGTTCCTTTGCAGCCTCGGACTCGATGCGCAGTGCCTCTCGACGCTGTACCAGGACGCGTTGCCTTCCAACGGCGCGATCGCGCCGACCCCGAGCGAATCGACGACCGTCAGCTTCGCTGGCGAGCCGACGGACGCGTACGAGAAGTATTGGGAGGATCACGAGACGCGCAAACGGGTGGTCGTGGTCGGTGCCAACGACGGCATGTTGCACGCGTTCAACGCCGGCGACGCCACCACCAACCCGCCGACCATCACCGAGCCGTTGCACGGTTTGCGGACGGTGACGTACTCCGACGGCGACGGCAGCGAAGTCTGGGGGTTCATCACGCCCGACCAGATCCCCAGGCTCTGGCTCGCGATGCGCGACGGCCACCAGACGTACATGGACGGCGACATCATGGTGCGCGACGTCTGGGTCGACGGCCAGGGCAACGACAAGACCGCGCACTACAACAACACGCCCGGCGTGAAGGAAGCGGCTGAGTATCACACCATCGCCATTGCCAGCGAACGCCAGGGCGGCACGCACTACGTCGCGTTGGACGTCACCGACACCACGACGCCGAAGATGCTGTGGATGTATCCGCCGCCGTGCAGCCCCGAGGAAGAGCTCTGGGGCGAAACCTGGGGTCAGTTCTCGCCGCGGCCGCCGCCGATCGGGCCGGTCCTCCTGCAGAACGCCTCCACCGGTCCGAGCAACTACGGCTACCCGCACACCGAGGAGCGCTGGGTTGCGTTCTTGAACGGCGGCCACGACGCCTACGACACCCGCGGCCGCGCCGCCGCCATCGTCGACGCGTACACAGGCTCGCCGCTCTTCGTCGCCAAGTACAATCCAACCTCGGGTGATGCGAGCGATCCGGCCAAGGCGATGCGCTTCGGCTTCCCCGCCACCGCCTCGATGGCGGACTGGGGCCGCACCAACACCTTCCAGCAGGACGGCTTCTTCGACACCGCCGTCCTCGGCGACGAAGGCGGACAGATCTGGACGTTCCGGTTCGGCGAGCCGGGGCACATCAACACCTCGACCGGCCTGGTGGACAACTGGACCTTCGGGCGCGCCTTCGAGCCGAACACCAGTTCCCCGAACAACGCCAACGTCCACAACCCGATCTACACCGCCACCTCACTGACGGTGGACACCAACAACTGGCTCCGCGCGTACGTCGGCACCGGCGATCGCGCACACGTCCGATCGCTCAAGGGCGGCGACTGCCGTCCCGACGATCCGATGACCTGCATCCAGGCCGGCTGCACCGTCAACTCGTCGTTGACCATGGACAACGGGCCGAACCACCTCGCGAGCACCTTCGTCAGCGGCGCAACCGCTGCGACGGTGGGCACGTCCGGGCAGACGCAAACGACGACAGCGGCGAGTTGCACGCTCGGCTCGGTCAACTACAACTTCACGACCTCCGCATGCCCCTCGCCGATGGCGGCCATCAGCGAGTCGCTCACCTTCGCCGAGGACGGCGGCACCGGGTTCACCCAGGCCGACGGCGGCATCGATGGAGGCAACATCGAGACCGCCATGGCGGCGCCCTCCGACCAGATCCGCGACGCGGGCGTTCCCGCGACGCTGAGCACGTACACCGGGGCGAACTCGTTCGTATCCGTGGTGGTCGAAGGATCGGGTGTCGTCCCCGCTTCCGCGCCGACGACGACCGTTTCGCGGTTGATGAGCCTTCCGTCGGAAGCGGATGCGTACGACAACGCCCGTTTCGATGCCTACGGCACGCCCGACCTCGTCGACGTGACAGGCGCCAGCGCCACCTCGACCGCCGTCGCGGGCAATAAGGCACCCGTGAACGGCGCGGGCTGGATCCTGAAGTACGTCATCAACAACACGGTCCCGGTGGTGAACGCTGACGGAACCACCACCACCGTCCCGGCCAGCATCGACGAAAAGACCGTGACCAGCGCCAGCATCCAGGGCGGCTGCGTGCTCTGGAGTACGCTCATCCCGTTCGCCAACGGCGGCGGCACCCTTGGCTGTGCGTCGGCAGGCTCGTCGGTCGCGCCCTTCTACCAGGCCGACGCGTTCACCGGCGCTCCCAACTGCGCCTCGAGCTTCCTCGGCTACAACGGCGCGGCCAACAACTACGTCCGCTTCATTCCCCGCAACGTCATCTCGCCGCCTCCCGAGCCGTCGCCCGCAGTCGCGGTCGGCTCCGGCGGGTCAGGCGTGCGCTTCTCGACGCTGGAAATCCAGCCGGGCGCCAGCGAAGTGACGCAGATGACCGTCGGAACCTCGAACGACATCCTGCAGATGGTGTACTCGCTTCCCCTGACGTCGGATCAGCACACGTGCCGCCATGTCGACGCGACCAAATGCGAGTAGGCAAAGGAGTGGCCGCGGCCTCTGTGTGGTAGTCAAGAAGCCGTGACTTCCCAGAAGGCCGCGACGGCCCTGCAGGGGCAGCCGGATTTCGACCGGCCGCTGTCCGCCTACGATTACACGCGCATCCCCGACGGCCATTACGACCGGGTGATGCGCGAAGGCAACGGCATCCGCCGGCTCTGGCATCTCTCCAAGTTCGAGCGGGTGCTGGCGCAGCTCCCGGCTGAGCCCGGGCAGTCGCTCCTCGACGTGGGCTGCTTCGCCGGCACCTTCCTTTCGCTCGCCGACCGGCAGCGGTTCACCCGGCAGCTCGGGGTGGACGTGCTGCCCGCGCAAGTGGAATACGCCAATCGCAATTACGGGGCGCCCTACCGGGAGTTCCGCTACCTGAAATCGATTCCCGCCTTGAGCGGCGTGGACGAGCAGTTCGACTGCATCACCCTCATCGAAGTGATCGAGCATCTGACGGCAGCGGAAATCGAGGCGCTCTTCGGGCAGTTGTCGAGGCTGCTCCGGCGCGGCGGGCATCTCGTGGTGACGACGCCGAACTACGCCAGCACCTGGCCGCTCCTCGAGACGCTGTTGAACCGCTTCGGCGACGTGAATTACGCCGAGCAGCACATCACCCGGCTGACCTGGTTCAACTTCGAAAAGAAGCTCGCCTCGCTCTATCCGCGCTTGCGCGAGGAGTTCGCGGTGGAGCTGAAGACCACCACCCACTTCCTCACGCCGTTTCTCGCCGGACTGTCGTTCGAATTGGCTTGGAAGCTGTCCCGGCTGCTTCCCAGCGCGCACTGGCGGATGCCCTTCGGCAACCTCGTGCTCGCTTCATTGAGGCGGCGTTAGGGCGCCGCTAAGACGTAGCCCTCTGCGCCGGCGCGGGGACCACGTCCGCCTCCGGCGAGCGCAACAGCTTCACCATCCGGTACACGACCCATCCGTCGATGACCACGCTGCTCAGCGGGTCGAGCTGCACCATCCATTGCACCACGCTGAAGATGCCGAACAGGGCCACCAGCCGCAGCCAGCGGTGGTCCGGATCGACCAGCGCCAGCGGAAACAGCCACGCGATGTACCAAGGCTGAAACAGCGGCACCGTCACGTCCCACACGAGAAAGAAGACGAGGCACCCTCGCACGAGCTCGTGAGCGGTCCGCGCCCGCCAGGTGACGGCGGTGGAGACCACCGCGCACGCCGCCATGCAGACCAAGAAGCTCGCCCGCACCGCAATCTCCTGCGCCTGCGGTCCGATCGGCGCCAGCACGAACGCGAGCAGATCGGCAAGCGAGTGCGAGCGCGTTCCCCGCACCGCCGTCAAGAACGGTCCCACCCCGGGAAAGTCCGTCGCGTAAGGAATGCTGAGAACGATGGTGAGCGCGAGACCGCCCGCGCCGAGCGCGACCGCGCGCAGCGGCCGCCGTTTGAAGAGGAAGAGCAGATAGAGCGCGAGGACAGGCGCCATGGTCACTTTTCCCAGCGTCGCCACGACGGCGGCAGCGGCGGCCAAGGTCTCGCGCCCGTTGGTCGCGGCCCAGACGAAGACGAGGAGCAAGAAGAGCAGCACCGCGTCGCTGTGTGCCTGGCCCGACAGCTCCCAGGCGAGAAGCGGGCTGAGCGCGAAGAGCGCCGTCACGCGCGCCGACGACACGGTCGCGACCAGCGCGCAACAGAGCACGGTCAAGCCGGCCATCGCGAGCTTGAGGACGATGGCGGTTCCGAGAAAACTTTCGCCGGTCGCGAACGCCACACCCTTGAAGAGCAGCAGCAACACCGGGCCGTACACCGACGGCTGCGAAAGCCACCGCTGCGAGACGAGGTGCACGATCGGGCTTTCGCCGAGCACCGCGGGGCCGTACGCGAGCGGATTCTTCCCCGCCGCGTCCATCAAGCCGTAGGCGACGTACTGGTAGAAGTCGGCCGACGTCAAGGGCGCAGCGAAGAGCATCACCACCTGCGCGAGCACCGCCCAACGCAAGGTGGTGCCGCTTGGCGGGGCCGCCTCGGCGAGCTTCCATGCGCAGACCGACGACAGTGCGAGGCCGGCGCCCAGCACCAGCGAAGAGACGGCGAACGGCCAACGGAGCGTGTCGATGAACAGCGTGCCCGCCAAGAGCACGCGCAGCCACGACGCCGAGGTCGCGACGACGAAACCCGCGATGTACCCGGCGAAGAGCCGTTTCACGAAGGGCGCACTACTAGCCCGGACTCCGGATTCTCGGCAACGTCTACCGAAATTGGCTCGTCAGTCGGCGCGCAGCGCGATTTGCGATTCGACCTGCGTACCCCACGTCTTCGCGCATGGGCACCTTGGTCAGTGAGGATCGAGCGCGCGCAGACGCTCGGCCAGCCTGTGCACCTGCAGCTGCAGCTCGTCGCTGAGCGGCTGCGAGAGCGCGGTCCGGATTTCGCGGTCGATTGCGATCAGCGGCTCCGCGGACAGAAACGCCGTCTTGCGATGCCAATACCGCGCCCGCGTGTCGCCGAGCTGGTGCTCCAGCGCCAAGAGATCCCGCCGCAACTCCGCCTCGCCCGCTTCCGTCTGCATCGGCGCAGCATACTCTCTTGCGGCGTCGGACACCGGCCGATCAGAACCGCAAGGAGAGCGCCGGCGCGGCGTGCAGGTGCCCGTCACGGCCCGGAATCATCGTCACGGTCGGCAGGATGCGAGGTTGTGGCGCGGGTTCGGTATGGAAGGAGAGGACAACGTCGTCGATCACCATCGCGATCGGCGCGCCGAGCCCGATGCCGAGCACGCCGCTCAGGCAGTCACCGCCCTTGCCGCACGAGGATTGCCCGACAATGCCGAGGATCAGAGGGATGCCCAATCGCAGCGCGATCGATCCCAGACCCTGGCGCGCGTCGCCGTGGGCGAAATGGATGGTCGGGCTGGTCACCAGATAGTTCGCGAGTGCCACTCCCAGCATCAGGTTCGAATCGGACCTCGCGCCCGCGATGAGCACCCCGATGCCGACGCCGTCCGCCAGGATGTTCTGCCAGCCGTACCAGCTCAGCACCCTCGGCGCAGGGGGCTCCGGCGAGACCGCCTCCGGCGGCGCTGCTTCGCGGGTCGATGACGGAGAGGTCGCAAGCAGCACGGCGAAAATCAAAGGTCCCATGGCTGATAGGACGAGTTGCCGCAAGCGGCGGCCACGCGCGATTTCAAACCGTATCGGTCAGGCGACCGATGAACTCGACCCCGGTCTCCGTGACAGGGTTTGTGAACTTCCGAGCCTGGCAGCCAATCACGGCGGCCGCGGAAGGAACCGGAGACACCATGCGCGCGATTCGACACTTGATGATGGCAGCAGGATTGATTTTGATTCCAGCGATGACGGGAGGCTGCGCGGCGACGCAAACCTTGCTCGCCAAGAAAGACCTCGTCGTCCAGTCGCGGACCAGCACCGCCGTCTTCGTCGACCCGGTCGCGCGCCCGAAGCGCACCATCTACCTCGACGTGAAGAGCGGCGTCGAAGCGTTCGACCGGCACGCCTTCAAACAATTCGTCGCGGACCAGTTCGCGAGCAATGGCGACGGCTACCGGCTGGTGGACGATCCCGACACTGCCCAGTTCACCATGGTCGCGTACGTGCGCAATCTCGAGGAGACCAACCCCACCGCGGCGGAGCAGGCGCTCGAAGGCGGATACAAAGGCCAGGCTGCGCTCGCGGGCGGTGCGACGGGAGCCATCGTGGGCGGCTCTTTCGGTGCGGTCGCGGGCGGCGCGGTTCTCGGCGGAGTGGCCGAGCACGTGACCGGATATTGGGTGAAGGACGTCACCTTCCTGCTCGTGTGCGACGTCCAGATCCGCGAGCGCGCCGGCGAAGGCGTGGTCGTGCAGCGGAACACGGACATTGGCGCGCGCGTCTCCGACGACGGCTACACGCAGCAGTACGCGTCCGAAGAGATGCACCACAAGGAGTACCGCACGCGCATCGTCACCACCGCGAACAAGGCGAACCTCAGCCTCGCGGACGCGCAGCCGGAGATGTTCCGCAAGACGGCGTACGCGATGTCGGGGTTCTTCTAGACGAGGAAGCGCTGAGCGCAGGAAACGCTGACGCGACTCGCGGGGACCGGGCCCTGCCAGTCGCGTCAGCGCGCTTTTAGTGCAACAGCAGCCAGGCGGCGAAGATCAGCGAACAGGCGCCGTCGAAGAAAGCCGTCAGCTTCATGCCGCGGGCGAATGGCCGGTTCCAGTTGAGCGCGACCATCACGACCAGCGCGGCCTTCTCCGCCATGACCCCCAGCACGACCGGTTCGCGAACCTCCGGATGCAGGCCGGCATAGACGAGCGCTGCGCCGATCAAGCCGCAGAGAAGTCCCCAGTGCGTGGCGAAGAAGCGGCCTGCCTCGTCCGCCATCTCCAGCTTGAACAGCGCGCGCAGCCCCGGCGAGGGCGCGAGGAAGATGAGGATTGGCGAGGCCGTGATGACGCCCGTCAAGTAGAGGACGGCGGCGAAATGAGTGATGAGCGGCATCGATCTCCCGTTCAGGCGCGCTTCATGGAATCATGACCGCGGCACGCCACCTCGCGGGTTCGATGTCCTCGGTCATCCGATCAGTCCAGGGGAGGCGCCGCACATCCAGCGAGATGACTGTTGCGCAATTCGGTAAGGCCGGCCAGGGCGGTCTCGGTGGATGCGGCGCGAGTTGTTTCTAAAGCGCTGACATCTCGGGCGATTGCCGGCGTACAAAATCGTGTGAGAACTTTGACGGCTCGGCAGTCAGCATCGAGGACGATTCGGGTCTGGCCGGTTGTTTGAGGGTGGATGAGACTTCCGAAGGCCGACAGGACGATGCTCGCGAAGGGGGCAGCCGCCTGCTTACTCGCCTGCCTGTTGGCCCTGGTCGTCGGCCTGGCCGTACTCTGGCCGCGCTGCCGGGGCGGCGTCTGCGCATCGGTCGACGCCCTGCTCGCCTACCAGCCGCCCCAGGCCAGCGAAGTGCTCGACCGCGATGGCCGCCTGCTCGCCCGTCTGGCGCCCGAGCAGCGGATCGTGGTCCCCATCTCCGCCATTCCCAAGCGGGTCACAGGGGCATTCCTGTCGGTCGAGGATCGGCGTTTCTACCAGCACCACGGCATCGATTGGCCACGCGTCGGCGGCGCGCTGCTGCGAAATCTGAAATCGCTGCGCCTGCGCGAAGGCTCCTCGACCATCACCATGCAGCTCGCGCGCAATGTCTTCCCCGATCAGATCGGACCTGTGCACTCGCTGCGGCGCAAGCTCGGCGAGTTGGTGCTGGCGCGTGAGATCGAAAACGCGCTCCCCAAGGATCGAATCCTCGAGCTGTACCTGAACCAGATCTATCTCGGAAACGGCCTCTACGGCGTCGAGGCCGCATCCCGCGGTTACTTCGCGAAATCGGTGCGCGATCTCAGCGCCGCGCAGGCCGCGCTGCTCGCCGCGCTTCCCAAGGCGCCGACCGGATACGATCCCCGCCGCTTTCCCGCGCAAGCTCGCAAGCGGCGCGACCTCGTCCTGACGCTGATGGCGCAGGAGGGCTACCTCACCCCGGCCGAGCTGAAGAAGGCCCAGCACGAGAAGATCAAGCTCGTGCCGCTCGAAGAGCCGCAGGGCGCGCCCTGGTTCGTCGCGGCGGTCCGGCGCGAGCTGCGCGACAAGTTCGGGCCGGACGCCGACAGGATGGGGCTGCGCGTCCGGACCGGGCTCGACCTCCGTCTGCAGAGGGCCGCGGAACGGGAGCTCGGACGGCAGATCCTCGCGGTGGAGAAGGCCTCGCACCGAAGCTGCGGCAAGGATCCGGACGAGTGCCTGGAAGGTCTGTTCGTGGCGCTCGATCCTTCGACGGGCGATGTCCGCGCGCTCGTCGGCGGGCGCGACTATTCGTTGTCGGAGTTCGATCGGGTGACCCAGGCGCGCAGGCAACCCGGCAGCGCGTTCAAGCCCATCGTCTGGAGCGCCGCGCTCTCGTCGGGCATTCCTTTGACGACGCTCCTCGGCGACAGCGACGCCGATTACCAGCCGGCGGATCGGATCTCGATGCCGGTCGGACCTTTGAACCTGCGCGAGGCGCTGCGCGTTTCGTCGAACCGCGCCGCGGTCGCGCTCGGCGAGAAGGTCGGAGTGCCGGCCGTCATCGACGAGGCGCGCATTCTCGGGCTCACCACGCCCATCCCCGATTACCCTTCGATCGTGCTCGGCTCCGCCGGCGTCGAGCCGCTCGAGCTGACCCGCGCTTACGCAGCGTTCGCCAACGGCGGTGGCAGAGTCGAGCCGCGCTTCCTCGAGAGCGTGGAAAGCGCCGCCGGCCGCCTTCTCTGGCAGACGCCGGTTTCGCGCCTGACCGCGCTCACGCCCGAGGTGGCGTATCTGATGACGAGCGTCCTTTCCGATGTCGTCGACCGCGGTACCGGTATGGCAGCGCGCGCCGCGGCGCCGCCGGACGTTCCGATGTTCGGAAAGACCGGCACGACCAATGACGCCCAGGACGTCTGGTTCGTCGGCGCGACGCCGGACCTGGTCGCTTCGGTGTGGCTCGGCTACGACCAACCGCGGCCGCTCGGCAAACACGCCTCGGGCGGCCGGCTCGCCGCGCCGGTTTTCGGGCGGGTCTTGAAATCGTATTACACGAGCCTGCATCCGCCTCCCGCGCCATGGACGCGGCCTCCCGATCTGGAAGAGCGGGACGTCGATCTCGCGTCCGGCGGCCTCGCCATCTCCGGCTGCCCTCCCGACCGCGTGGCGCGCGAACTGTTCGTGCCGGGCACCGCGCCGCAGGATTGCCAGGAGCACCACGGCGGCGTGACCGGTTTCTTCGACAAAGTCGGCCGCTGGTTCGGCTCGCGCTGATCCACAGTGCTGGCAGCCGCGCGCCAACGGCTGCCGTTCTAGCTGGATGGACGTCGACTACGTCGAGATCGTCCCCAGGGCCACGGTGACGGCGGCGACACCGTGACCGTCTCGCGCGTCGGCGCGGCCAACTTGCTCAGCGGAAGAAGCGGAGCAGCAGCTCGTTGACGCGATCGGGGGCGTCGGCTTGGATCCAATGCGACGCCTCCGCGATGTGCTCGACGCGCACGTTCGGCACCCAGCGCGGATCCGGCTGCGCCAGCTCAGCACCTAGCCAGCGATCGCGCTCGCCCCAGATCACCAGCGTCTCCGCCGCGACCGGTCGCCAGCGTGGACTGCGGAACCGCGCAGCCGCGCGGTAGTAGTTGAACGGGCCCGTCGGCTCGCGCACCGCCTCGATCAGCGCAGCGATGTCCTCGTCATCGTACGCGCCTCTGCGCGCGGTCGTGTAGCGGTACATGACGCGCAGCCGCTTGGGGTTGAGCGACCGCTCGGGCAGGAACGGGAGCTGGAAGAAAAAGAAGTACCAGCTCTTCCGGAGCTGCCGCAGCGTCCGCAGGCCTTGCTGCATCCGCTGCGGATGCGGACAGCTCAGGACGGCGAGCTTCTCCACGCGCTCCGGATGCAACATCGCGGTGTGCCAGGCGACGTTCCCGCCCCAATCGTGGCCGACCAGGTGCGCGCGCTCGCGGCCGAGAGCGCGCACGAGCTCCGCCACGTCCTGTGCGAGCTTGTCGATTCGATACTGGCCAACGCCGCGCGGTTTGTCGGAGTCGCCGTAGCCGCGCAGGTCCGGCGCCACGGCGCGAAAGCCCGCGGCAGCGAGCGCCGGAAGCTGATGCCGCCAGGTCACCCAGGACTCGGGAAAGCCGTGCAGCAAGAGGACCAGCGGGCCGTCAACTGGACCCATCGAGGCGCAGTGCAGCCGCACCTCGCCGGCTTGGATTTGCGAATGCTCTACGCCCTGCGGGAGCACGCGGCGAACTGTGTCAGTCCGTCTCGCCCATCTCCAGCTCTTTCTTTTCGGCTGGCTCCTCGCGCTCGTGCGTCAAGGCGTTGTGGAGCCGCGTGTAGAGCGAGCGCAGCGTGCCGCCCGGCGGGTCGACGTACTCGACGTGCTCGGGCACTACCTTCAGCAGCACCAGGTCTTTCTGCTCGGGCCCCTCGGGGAACCACCCGCGCCACGCGGGCGTCCACATCTGCCGGATGCGCGCGCGGTCCTGGACCAGCTCGGCGCGGCCGGAGATCGAGACGTACTTCGAGTCCTTCAGGAACGCGACGCAGCAGCGCGGATTGGCGCGCACGTCTTCAATCTTGTGCGACTCGAGCGAAGTGGCGAACCACAGCGTCCCGTCCGGGTCGTGCCGCTGCAACTCCATCGGCCGCGAATGAAAGTGGCCTTCACGCCCAACGGTCGTCAGAAACCCAACCGCCATCTTTTCGAGCAGCGCACTCAGTTCCGCGAGATTTCCGATCATGCGCGAGAGAGTACACGTATCGGCGATACTGCGGGGTGGCCGAAGGAAGCGCCTCCCCGGCACCCGCTGGCGGCGCAGCACCGACGATCCTTACGCTGGAACGCCAGAATGAGAGGCGAGGAACCGCATGCGCGGTCAGCGCTCTGCCTTGAGATATTCTTCGACGGACGAATACAGCAGCAGTCTTGGTCTTTCGCCGTGGCTAGAATTACGCCTTAGTCCTAAAAGCTCTGATGCCATCTCAACGTAGCCTTTATCATCCACGGCAGGGTTGACTAACGTAACGTTTTGCAAATTTGTAAGACCCTGGCCTACCTCCCAGGGCTCGAGACGCATCAGTCTAAAAAGCGAACGCGCCTCTAGGTCGAAATACGGGAATGAATACCCGATCACTATAAGGCGGCGTGAATGGGTAAGAACCTGGGCGGCGGCTGATGCCTGGCGCCTAAAGAATCTGTTCCGTGAATACGTTTTGTTCGATTGTGGAGGCAGTATCCCGATATCGACTGGACCGCCGCACTCGCGGCACCTCGCAAAGATCAATATCTCCGCTTGTTCTGCCGGCGCCGAGCCGGAACCGGCCACATGCATGGGAACGTGATTGCCCGGGCACTGGGGGTCGCTACAAAAAACCCAATCTATCGAACCATGAAGCTTAATCAGTTGGCCGTCGCGTTCCGTGTAAAACCGGAAGGGGCCATCATGAGTCGGCGCAAATCGCGCGATCTGAGTTTGCAACAACTTACGACCAATTTTGGTCCGTGCCAGGACGCGTTCAAGAAGGATGTCCCAATTGAACGTCACGATGGCATCTTCAGGAGCCAGTGACTTTACGATGTGACGGTATAAACCACCCAAGATGCTCGTCTCATACGGCCACGGGACGAACAATATTACGTCAACGACGTATGTCAAAAGCTGCCTTCGTGCTTTTTCGACGAACCGCGCCGCCTCTATCGAAGGATGTGACGATCGCCAGCTCTCCAAGAACGACAGCACTTCTTCAATGTTGATGTTGGCGCGCGAATTGCCGAAAGGAAAATACTGCCGGAGGAGGTTCCCTAAGGCTGACCGACCGAACGGCTCATCGTCCGGAAACGGATGCCAATGCGCCGTGAGATACGGCTCACGGAAAAAATCGGTAGCAAGCGGCATCGGGATCCCGAGACGCGCTGTTTGCGCGCGCGACGCCCCTGCGCCAAGAACGTAGGTTGTTCCGTTCGTCGAGCCCATCGGCTACGTGTAGCACCGCGATGCCGTTCGATACATGTCGGGAAATCTCGCAGCACGAGCAGAATGACGAATGCGCCTCGTTTTCTCGTATTGGGACCGTCGTGTCCGATCACCAATTGGAATCCGATACGGCTGCGAGCGCCAGGCTCGGGAACGGTCGTGGTAATCACCGTATCTGATCGCGACACAGATGATCCGGCCAATCCACGTCCGCCGGGCGCGCAAGTTCCGCCGAGACGCCTCAACGATGCGGTCACTGCGCGTCCGGCAGCGCATCATTAACGCGGCCCTCGCGAACTGTGCAGAGCCTCGCCGAAACGCATCGGGCAATCGCGCATCTGTGCGCGTTGTGACTCAACCCCTCGCAAACGCAGATCGGCGTAGCGTGCGTCCGGCGTCGTAAGATGGACGGACGGAGGTCACGGGACAAATGGCCAGTCAGGAGTTGAGCACGTTCTTCGCGTCGCTGAATGGCGAGGAGGCTCTGCAGAAGCTGATCGATGAGAGGTAAGGGAGAGCCTATATCTCGAATTCAAGACGAAGAAGGACAGGCGAGACGGCGTGCTCGCGGAGAGCGACTCGCGGCAGTTCTCAAGGGCGCTCTCTGGCTTCGCAAACTCCGACGGCGGCGTGCTGCTGTGGGGAATCGAGACAGTTCAGCACGAGGAAGCTTCCGCCCTGAAGCCAATCGCCCAAGTGCACGACTTCCTAGATCGACTCAAGAAATCCATTCTGAACAGCACCCAGCCCGTCGTCGACGGGGTGCTTTTGGATGTTGTCTATTTGGCTGGCTCAACGACAGACGGGTACGTCAAATGCTTGATCCCCGCCAGCGACAAGACTCCGCATCGGGCGATGCAAGCAGGTCGCGAGTACTTCAAGCGAACGGAAGAGGGATTCTATAAGCTTGAACACTTCGATCTTGAGGATATGTTTGGTCGACGGCCCCGACCATCGCTAACTATGAGGCTTGAGCTGCGACCGCGGCCTGGAGAGGATCCGTATGAGGAGGTGGAGTTCGCAGTCTTGAACGAAGGAAGGGGAAGCGCGAGGTACTTCGGGTTTTTTTGCGCGTTCCATGAAAGCGTCCGCATCGCTGACGCACGGCTCGGGTTAGCAGATAACACCGCCGTCAATCGTGGTCGCCCCACTGTATCGTACTCGGACAACGTTGGTGTGATTCATCCCAACGGCATTTGGGGTGCGGTGGGCCAAGCGATCATCCAACGCGCCGAAAAGGGCAAGGCGCTCGTAGTCGAAATCAGGTGGTACTGCGACGGGATGGCGGCCCGCACACGGCAAGTGACTATCTCGCCGGAAGCGTCCGCCGTCTCCTTTAGTGATTCCGCGCGCTGACTCGTCGCAAGCGAATCTGGTAGCGGTAACGGCTGCTGGTACCGTAGCCCGCGGCGTTGACACTCGGCGTTAACGGTCGACGTATACTTTCTCACGGTGGGACAGATGGCGTCCGACAAGCAACTCTGTATTTACTGTCAATCAGCGCCGCAGGAGCATCTTGACCATACGTTCCCGCGCAATTGGTGGCCAGCAGGCATTGCGCTCGAGGTACAGCGACTCACGGTTCCGGCATGCAACGCGTGCGGCGGAAGGCTCAAGAAAGCGGAAGAGCAAGCCGCGCTCGCGTGGATCATGGCGCGCGGATTCGACCGCGACCACCCGGCAGCAGCGGGGGTCTACGAGCGCGTGCGGAAGACGTGGGACGCGGCAGCAGCGAAGACGCCGCGCGAACGGCGGCACCGCCTGCGCCGACAGCAAAGCATCCTGAGTCGCGTCCAGCCTGTCGTAGTTCCCCGCGACGCGGCAATAGGCACAGCGAGGGTGAAGGCGCGCACGGCGGCGGGGCTGATCGTTGACGCGACGGTGGCCTTGAAGTTCCATCGGTCAGACTTGGACGCGATCGGCGAAAAGTTCGTGCGTGGCCTTTGCCACCAGCTGTTCGGCAAGCTGCTGCCGCTTGGGACGACCTTCACCGCGTTTGAGCCCGACGCCAAGACAATGCAGATAGCCGGTCAAGAGCTACCGGGCGCCGAACCGATGAAGGGGTTCGCGTACCGCTACTTCGAGTTCGGCGACGGCCGCGAGTTCTGGTTCTTCTACGTCTGGGAGCAAGTCGTGATCGGCGTCCTTGTGGAGCCGCCGAGCACGGGCGGCACTGACGCTGGCGGGTCTGCCGGAACGTAGGTGGGCGCGCATCGGCGTCACGCCCGCGTCAGACGGCTCCCGGTGTTGGGCGGCTGTTCGGCGAGCGCGAGGCCAGGGAAACACTAGGCCGCAGCTCCCGACGCCAACCACTCTCAGAACCACGTGTTTTCATGGTGGGCGCTGGGGGATTCGAACCCTCGACCCCTGCCGTGTGAAGGCAGTGCTCTACCGCTGAGCTAAGCGCCCTTCTCGACCAAGAGGCCGCGTTGACTCGCACGAGCGGCGCGCACCGTCAAGGGCCTTTCTTTTCGGCGATGAGCTCGTCGAGCTCCTCGGCCAATTCGCGGCAGCGGCGTTTCAACGCGGAGAGCCGTTTGCCTGCGTCCTTGAAGTCCTCGCGGGTGACGAGGCCGGCCGCGCGGAGCGCCTTCTCCTGCGCCTCGTCGATGGCGGCTTTCGCTTTCTGCAGGCCGCCGATGGCGGCGGCGATGGCCTCGGCGCGCTTCGGGTCCTCGAAGAGCTTGCCCATCGCCTTCATGCCCAAAGACGTTGCCTTGTCGCGCAGGCCCATGGCGCCGCCTTCTACACGAATTCGGTGGGCAGCGCGCGCAAGGTGGCTGCGCCCGCGCCCTGGTGTCTTGCGCCGTGGCGGACGACGCGCTGCAGATCGCCTTGCAGCTTCATCTGGCCGGAGAGGACCGCCTTCAACAAATCCGGCCGCCCTCCAGCTTGGGCTGTCTGCAGGAACGATTTGCACACCGCGTACGGCGCCCAGCAGATGTAGTCGGGCTCGAGCTCGGCGACCTCGTCCTCGTCGTCCGGGTAGCGCAGTTGAAACGGCTTTCCCGGCTCGATGCGAACCAGCACGCAGAAATCGTCTGAGAGACCTGCGCCGCGGGTGATGACGACGCCGACCACCACCTGCCCGAAATCCGCGTTGGCCGCCATCACAAGCGGGTCGCGCGCCAACGCGGCGGCAGCGGCCTCGAACCATTCACGCGAAGGAAAGAGCACGGCGGCTCATCTAACCCGACGCGACCAGCGAGCGCTACCCGCCGAACACCTTGCGGATGGAGGCGAAGAGCCCGCGCTTCTCCTCTTCGACCGGCGCGCGCTGCTGCTGGATGCGCCGCCGCTCCGCCTCTTCCTGCAGCGCCAGCTTCAAAGCTTCCGGCGTGTCTTGGGTCGCAAGCGCGATCTCGCGCACGTCGCCGTTCGCGCCTTCGATGGTGATGCGCAACAGGCACTCTTCGTCGAGGTTGAAGTTCACCCGCTGCCCCGCCGCTTCCGGCGCAAAGCGCAGCGTGCCCAGGTACTCGTTGTCGATGATGCGGTCGCTGTCGCCCTGGAAGATGTCGAGCTCCAGGTCCTGACCGGGCTTGGGCTGCGGCAGCCGGAAGCTGCGCTGGGTGGGAATCTGCGTGTTCTTCTCGATCACCTTGCGGAAGCGGCCGCCGGAGACGGCGAAGCCGATGGGCATGCTCAAGGCATCCACCAGCGTCACCGAATCGATCTCCTGCATCGACTCCGCCAAGAGCGCCGCGCCCAGCGCAACCGACTCGTCCGGATGCACGCCCTTGCGCGGCGGCTTGCCGAAGAACTGGTGCGCCTTGCCCTGCACGAGCGGCATGCGGGTCTGGCCACCGACCAGCAGCACTTCCTGGATGTCGCCCCGCGACAGGCCCTTCTCGCCGAGCACGCGCTCGACCAATTCAAAGCTGCGGTCGACCAGATCCATCACCAGCGCATTGACCCGCTCGCGGCTGAGCGGAATGCGGAGATCGACCGGCTTGCCCTTGCGGTCGGTGATGTACGGAAGCTCGACGATGACGTTGGTGAGGAGCGAGAGATCGATCTTCGCCGCCTCGGCAGCGTTCTTGATCCGCTGCATCGCGATCGGCGACTGCGTGAGATCGATCTTCATCTCGGTCTGGAACTCCTCGAGGACGAAGTCGATGATCCGGTTGTCGAAGTCGACGCCGCCCAAAAACGTGTCGCCGCCCGTGGCCAGCACTTCCATCACGTTGCCGTGGAGCTGCAGCACGCTCACGTCGAAGGTGCCGCCGCCCAGGTCGTAGACGAGCACCTTGTGATCGAAGCCGCGGTTCAAGCCGTAGGCGAGAGCGGCAGCGGTGGGCTCGTTGACGATGCGCTTCACGTTGAAGCCGGCGAGCTTGCCCGCCTCCTTCACCGCGTTGCGCTGGTTGTCGTTGTAGTAGGCCGGCACCGAAATGATGGCTTCGTTGATCTCCTGCCCGAGCGTCGCCTCCGCCACCCGCTTGCAGTGCTGCAGGACGAAGGCGCTGATCTGCGGCAACGAATAGACCTTGCCGGCCAGCACCACCGCCGCCTCTCCCTGCTGGCCTTCGACGATCTCGTAGCTGAAGTAGTGCTTGATGTCCTGCACCACCTTCGAATTGTACTGGCGGCCGATGAGGCGCTTTGCGCCGTAGATCGTGTTGCGCGGATTGACCACCATCTGGTCCTTGGCGACGTTGCCGACCAGCAGATCGCCCTTCTCGCTGACCGCCACCACGCTCGGCAGGATCAACGAGCCTTTGTCGCTCGGGACCACGCGCGCGACCTTGTTGCGCACGTACGCAACGCAGGTGTTGGTCGTGCCCAGGTCGATGCCGAGCAGGATGGGTTTGTCAGCCGCCATGAAGCTGACCCGATGCTACGGCGCGGCGGCTGTGGTGCGCAAGAATTGCGCTCAGAAACGGACCGAGTAACGGATCCGGACTGCCTGCCCGTCGTCGGCGAGGAGCTCGGGTGCGTCGACCTCACCATGCGCTCCGGTGAGCTCGAACGCGTGCAACAGCGAGCCGCGCACCGCATGGTGGGCGCCTTCGTGGATGCCGCCGCCGGTGAAGCTCGCCACCACGAACGCCGCGCGCCGGGAGCCCTGGTAGGTGAAGGAGACGCCGCGCATCGCGAGGGAGAAGCAGACGTCCAGGCTCTTGAAGATCGACTCCGGCGACTTGCCGCGCAGCGAGAAGATGCCGGCGATGAGCGGGCGAAGGCGCCCTTCGGTCATCCGCCGCGCGGCGAACTTTCCCAGTTGGAGATTTAGTGGGGCGCCACCGAGGTCGTGCAGCGCTTCGAAGACGTCCTCGACCGCATGCGCCGGAATCCAGCGGTCGGCGAGCGGTGGGCGCTCCAGGGTGCGGCGGGTGTGCTCCGGGACACGCTTCTTCACCGGGTCGGTCAGCCGGCGCGCCGCCAGGAACTCCATCACCGCGTGCAGAAACAGCGCGTGCGTCTCGCGGCGCGCGGTGTCTGGAGCGAATTGGGCGGCCGCGGTGTTCACTCCAAGTCACTGTAGACGATCCGTGCTTTGAAATGCACGTTTCGCGACGGGCCGTTTCCGGGCCTGCGAAAGCCTACCAATCCTACAATTCCGCAGAGTTGGGCGCGAAAACCCCACCCGTCTGCGTTCTGTACTCACGGCAAAAGCGCAGGCTCGGCGGATACTTCGATGCTCCACTTCTCGTAGGGCGGCGGCTGCGCGGGCAGCTCGTCGAGAAATCGGCTTGGCCGGAGCAACAGCCTCGCCTCACGACCTTCGTCCTGCATGATGGGATACGTCAGGTACAGCTCGTCCCGCGCGCGCGT
This sequence comes from Myxococcales bacterium, assembly GCA_036488495.1. Taxonomy (GTDB): domain Bacteria; phylum Myxococcota; class Myxococcia; order Myxococcales; family 40CM-4-68-19; genus 40CM-4-68-19. The sequence continues at coordinate 39,788 of DASXHM010000113.1, forward strand.
CACCGCCACGTAGAACAGCCGCCGCTCCTCCTCTTCGCCGTCGGCCGCGCGCAAGGCCGGCGCGCTCGGGAAACGTCCGTCGGCGAGCCAGATGAGGAACACGCACCGCCATTCGAGTCCCTTCGCCTGGTGCACGCTCGACAAGGTCAGCTTCTCGTCGGGCTCGGCGCCTTCGACCACGTCTTCGGCTTCGAGCGAGTCGAGCAAGGTCAGATCGGCGAGGAGCTGCTCGAGCGACTCTGCCTGCAGGGCGTAGTCGGCGAGTTGCAGCACGTCGTCGTGGCGGGCCTGGGCGTTGGCGTAGCGGAGCTTGAGCGCCTCGGCGTAGCCGGCCTCGTGGAGGACGAGCCGGATCATCTCGCTCGGCTGGGTGGGCATGCCGGCGAGCTTGCGCAGTGTCTCGGCGAGGTTTCGCAAGGGGCCGCGCGCTTTCGGCGGCACCACCTTTTCGTCGAGCCGCAAAGGCCGCCCGTGCAGCGCGTCCTCGCGGGCCTGCGCCCAGAGCGCGTCGGCGCCGGCGGCCCCGATGCCCGGCACCAGTTTGACCACCCGCTTGAAGGACAGCTCGTCCTGCGGATTTGCCACCATCTTCAAATGCGCGAGCACGTCCTTGATGTGGGCCTGCTCGAAGAAGCGCACCCCCGCGCGGACGAGGAAGGGAATGCCTCTTCGCGCGAGCTCCATCTGCAGCTCCATCGAATGCGTGTGCGCCCGGTAGAGCACCGCCATGTCGCGGAGCGCCACCCCTTCCTCGCGCAATTCGAGGATCCGCTGGGCGACGAACTCCGCCTGCTGGTGCACGTCGCGCAAGGGGACGAGAGCGGGCAAGAGCGAGCCTTCGCGCGCAGGCCGCAGCTCCTTCTTGAACTGCTTCCGGTTGTTCGCGATGGAGGCGTTGGCGAGCGCGAGGATGGGCGGCGTGCTGCGATAGTTCGTGCAGAGAGACAGCTTCTGGCAGCCGGGATGCCGCTCGGGAAAGCGCAGGATGTTGTCGAAGTTCGCGCCGCGGAAGGCGTAGATGCTCTGCGCGTCGTCGCCCACGACGAGAAGGTTTCCGTGCGGCTCGGCCATGGCCTCGACGATGTCGCACTGGAGCTTGTTGGTGTCCTGGAACTCGTCCACCAAGACCGCCGAGAAGCGGCGCTGCAACGACTCGCGCGCGAGCGGATGATCCTCGAGCAGTCGCTTCCAGTTGAGGAGCAGGTCGTCGAAGTCCATCGCATTCATCTGCGCCTTGCGCTCGGCGAAGCGCTGCGCCACCCGGACCATCTCCTCTTCGAGCGCGATGAACTGCGGCGCCTCGGCGGCGATCACCTCCACCAGCGGCCGCTGCGTGTTCACCGCCGACGAATACAGATCGACGAGCGCGTCAGCCCTGGGAAAGCGTCGCTGGCCGACGCCCAGGCCCAAATCGGCGGTGGCCGACGCCATCACTTCCTTCGCGTCTTCGTGGTCGAGCAGCCCGAAGCCGTCTGCGTAGCCGAGCCTCCCTGCGCTGTCGCGCAAGAGGCCGTGCGCGACGTGGTGGAAGGTGCCGCCCGAGAGCTTGCGCGTGTCGATTTTGCAGAGCGCCCCGACGCGCGACATCATCTCGCGCGCGGCCTTGTTGGTGAAAGTGAGGAGGAGGATCTTCTCGGGCGGCGTTCCCGATTCGATCAGGTGCGCGACGCGGTAGGTGAGCGCGCGCGTCTTGCCGGAGCCTGCGCCGGCGATGACCAAAGCCGGCGTCGGTTCGCACAAGGCCACCGCGCGCTGCTCGTCGGAGAGGTCGCGGTCGTAGTCGACGAGCCCCTTGCGCGGCGGCGCGTTCGTCTTGAGCGAGTATTTGCGGACGGTCTGCGGCGGCGCGGCAACGAGCGCGGTCTCCGGCATCCGCGTACGTTACTTGAACGTGTGTGCAGGTGTCCAGCCTCCGCTCTCGCGCGACGCGTTTGGCCTCTGTCCGGGTTTCACCTGATCGTCGCTGGAATTTTGGACGCTGGCGCTTCCATGTTAACCCGGACCGACGATGGTCGCACGAACGCGGAAGTGGTTGTGGGTCGCATCGCTCGGATCGATCGCGCTCGCCCTGCCGGCCCGGGCGGATCTCGCGCTGCATGCATTCGCCGACGTCAACGCGCATCTGAACCATTCCTCGGATCACACCCATCTCGACTTCGACTCGAACCGCTTCGATCTGTTCGCCTCCGGATCGCACGACCGCGTCACGCTCCTCTCCGAAGTGGTCTTCGAAGTCGGCGGCAACAACGAATTCGCGCCGGACGTCGAGCGGCTGCAGATCTCGTACAACTTCGGCGATTACCTTCGCGTCTCCGCCGGCCGCTTTCACACTTCGATCGGCTATTACAACGACGCCTTCCATCACGGCGCGGTCTTCCAACTTCCGACCGAGCGGCCGCGCACCGTGCGCTTCGAAGACGACGGCGGGCTCATTCCCGCGCACTTCGTCGGGTTCCACGCGGACGGCCGCGTTCCGGTCGGCACCGATGTGCGGCTGCGCTACGACGTCGAGGTGGCGAACTCGCGCGGGCCGACGCGCGATGTGGTGGTCAACGCGTTCGATCGCCTCGACGCCAAGGCCTTCAACGGGCGGCTCCGCCTCGAAGCGCCGGTCGGCGAAGGGACGGCGTTCGTCGGTGTCAATGCCGTGTTCGACAAGATCGCGGACATTGCGGGACGGCCCGAGCTCAGCGAACGGATGTTCGGCGTCCACGCCGTCTACCAGGGGCCGCTGCTCTCGCTGATCGCCGAAGGGTATCTCATCCGGCACGGCGATCCTTCCGGCAATGACTTCGACACGCGAGCGGGGTTCGTCGAGGTCGGCATCCGCCTGCCGGAGGACGTGACGCCTTACGCGATCCTCGAGCGGATCGATCTCCCCGCCGGCGGCGATCCGTATTTCACCGGAGAAGGAAGCCAGACCCTCGGGACGGCCGGAGTCCGTTGGCTGTTCGCGGAAGCGACGGCGGTGAAGCTCGAGGCCAGCCGCTCGATGGACACCGGCGTCGGGACGCTCTTCACCGCGCAGTTCGCCTTCGGATTCTGACCGATGCGCCGCGCCGCCGCCGTTCTCTCTCTTCTGTTCGCCTCCGCCGCCTCGGCCGCGGACAACTTCGCCATCCTCGCGCGCGCGCAGCCGAGCAAGCCGTGGTCGGAGGCGGCGCTGCGGAACCTGTTCTTGGGCGCCACCCGGAGCTGGCCCGGCGGCCGCCAGGTCGAGGTCGGGCTTCCCGCAGCCGACACGCCGGAGATGGAATGGCTCGCGAAACGGATCTTCCACCTCCCCGCACGCGAGGTGCGCACGATCATCCGGCAACGCGTCTTCACGGGCGAGATGGGGGAGCCGCGTTCCATCGCCTCGGCCGAGGACTGCCTCGCCTTTGCCCGCGAGAGCCGCGGCGGGCTCTGCGTCATTGACCAGGCGGCCGCTGCGGGCCGCGCCGCGAACACCGGGCTGCTCACCGTGCAGTAATTGTGTCCAAGCCCTTTCGCGGCAGCCTGCTGTGCGCGAGCGCTCCGTCGCTCTTGATGAGAAGGATTTCGGCGAGGATGGAGATGGCGATTTCGCCCGGCGTCTTGTCCCCGAGCTGCAAGCCGATGGGCGCGTGCAGCCGCGGATCCTCGCGCGGGTCGCTGCCCTTGCGTCGGGCGATGCTGCGGAGGATGAGCGCCACCTTGCGGCGGCTGCCGATCAGCCCCACGTAGCGGGCGTTCGAAGCCAGCGCCGCTTCCAACACTGCTTCGTCGAGCGCGTGGCAGCGGGTGAGGATGACGACGAAGTCGGCCGCGTCGGGGACGAGCCCGCCCAAGGGATCGGCCGCCAGATCCACGCAGCGAACGTCGTCGGCCTTGGGAAACTTCAAAGGCTCGGCGAATCCGGGGCGATCGTCGACGACCACCACCGGCAGCCCCGCCTCGCAGGCGATGGCCGCGACCCGCTCGCCGACGTGGCCTGCGCCATACAGCAGCATCCGCGCGGGCGGACGGACCACGTCGAGGAACACCGACACTTCGCCGCCGCACTTCATGCCGAGATCGTCGGGGCGCGGGTCTTCGATAGGCTCTGCCGCATCGCCGGCCGTGGTGAGCATGAAGTGGCGCTCGGCGGATCCGCTCCCGTCCCGCAGCCGCGCCTTGGCCTCCTCGATGACCACCGCCTCGAGAGGCCCGCCGCCGATGGTGCCGAGGATGCTGCCGTCCGGCGCGACGATCATCTTCGCGCCGGC
>DASXHM010000137.1:0-2404 GCA_036488495.1 Myxococcales bacterium
GGGCGGGCTCGCGGTGGTGCCGGTGGTGCTCGGAACCTGCAAGGGCTGCCAGCGCAACATCCCTCCGCAGATGGCGAACAACCTGATCATGGCGCAGGAGATCATGACCTGCCCGAACTGCCACCGCTTCATCTACGCCGCGCCGGAATCGGAGACCGCGGCGAGCGCGTGATCGTCACTCCCGCGCAGCTCTTGCTCGCCATCGCGGAGCACGAATCGCTCGAACGGACCTGCGCGGCGCTGGGCATCGATCGGGAGACGGCGGCGAAGCTTCTGCGAGGAGCGGCCGCCGCGCTGCGAACGGAGAAGCCGCCGTCGAAGCCGGCCTCGCCGGTGAAAAGCCGTCAGCCCGGAAGTAACCTGGGCCGGCGAGCCGGAGACGGTTCCGAAGGCCTTCGCGCTTCGCAAGCGCTGCGCGTGTTTTCCGACGGCGCCGCGCGCGGCAATCCCGGACCTGCCGGGGCGGGCGCGGTGATCACCGACGCGAAGGGGAACGTGGTCGCGCGGCTCGGCCATTACCTCGGCCGCCAGACCAACAACGTCGCCGAATACCAGGGGCTCTTGCTCGGCCTGCGCCACGCCATCGAGCTCGGTGCCCGCGAGGTGGAAGTGCGCGCCGACTCGCAGCTCATGATTCGGCAGCTCAAGGGCGAATACGCGGTGCGCAACACGGCGTTGAAGCCGCTCCACGCCGAGGCGCTGCGGCTCTTGCGCGGCTTCACCCGCTACGACTTGCAGCACGTCCCGCGCGAAGAGAACGCGCTCGCCGACGAGATGTCGAACCGCGCCATCGACGAAGAGATGTGAACGTCAGGAGAGCAACGTCCCAAGTGGAATCGCCCACAACTTTTCGCCGAGATGTGCCGCGTGTTCGCCGTTGTAGGCGAGAATCGCCGCGCGGCAGCGAGAAGTCTGCTGCAAAAAAGCGCGAAGACCTTTGAGGTCCCGGTCGTTCCACCGCGAGGCCGTCTTCACCTCGATTGCGAGGGTGTCGCGCGCGCTTTCGACGACGAAGTCGACCTCATGGCGACCCTGGATGTTCCAGAACGAAAGAGACGCGCCCGGCCAATGAGACTCGAGCAGGGCGCCGAGGCTGTGCGCGACGTACGTTTCGAACAGCGCGCCACGGAGGGGTTCGACGGCTGTCTGCGCGAGATCGTCTACGCCGGCGAGATGCGCGGCGAGTCCGGCATCGCCGGCGTAGAGCTTCGGCGCCTTGATGAGGCGGCTTGCGCGGTTTGCCAGAAAGGGATGCAGGCGCGTCACCGTGAATGAAGTTTCGAGCAGCCCCAGCCAGCGCGCCGCCGTACTGGCGCTGAGTTGTGCGTCGCGGCCGAGCTCGCTGGCATTCAAGAGTTGCCCGGTACGAAGCGCGGTCAGTTGCAGGAGGCGGCGAAATGCCGCGAGGTTGGCGACCTGGGCCAGGTCGCGCACGTCGCGCTCGAGATAAGTCTGCACGAAGCCGCGAAACCACAGCGATCGGTCGCGCACATGCCGCAACGCAACCGGCGGCAGGCCGCCCGCGAGCACCTCGTCCGCACGCAAAGGACTGGCCGCCGCTCGCGGCAGCCGGGGCTCCGCGAAGAACCGAGGCAGAAAGGGCGCCTCCGCGGTCAGGCCGCGGACCTCGCGCACCGAAAACGGACGCAAGCTGAGATAGACCGCACGGCCGGCCAGCGACTCGCTCACGCCTTCGAGCAGCGAAAGGTTGGCCGAGCCTGAGAGCAAGAAACGACCGGGTCTGCGGTCCTTGTCGATCGCGCGCTTGACGGCCACGAGCAATTGAGGCGCCCGCTGCACTTCGTCGATCGTGAGCGGCTCGTCGCCGGCGAGAAAGCCCTCCGGGTCGGCACGGGCAGATTCGAGCTGGGCAAAATCGTCGAGCGTCGCGTATCGCCGTCCCGCCAGGGGCGGTGCGCTGGTCAGGAGTGTGCTCTTGCCCGTTTGCCGCATGCCCGTCAGGACGACCGCAGGCATGTCCTGCAGCGCAGCCACCAGTAGCGGCAGGAGATCGCGTGGAGCGGGTGCTGTCATTATTCACCATCATATGTGTCTTTAAGACACATGCAACGGTGAATCTTGACACCCCCCATCCGTCATTGGATCGCGCTATACTCTGGCCCGGTCGGAGCCGTCCGGGCAGACGCTGGCGCCTTCAAAAAGCGCGAGAGGAAAGTCCGGGCTCCATAGGGCAGGGTGCTGGTTAACGGCCAGCCGAGGCGACTCGCGGGACAGCGCCACAGAAAACAAACCGCCGGCAGAAGACCGCCGGCAAGGGTGAAACGGTGCGGTAAGAGCGCACCGCGTCCGTGGTGACACGGGCGGCACGGCAAGCCCCACCCGGAGCAAGAGCAAATAGGGGAGCACATGCGGTGGCCCGCCGCGCTCCCGGGTTGCTCGCTGG
>DASXHM010000172.1:0-21751 GCA_036488495.1 Myxococcales bacterium
GGGTCGTACTTCGTCGAGCGGCTCACCAGCGACTACGAGAAGAAGATCTTCGAGATCATCGACGAGGTGGAAAAGCTCGGCGGCACCGTCAAGCTGATCAAGGAAGGCTGGTTCCAGAAGCACATCGCCGACTACGCGTACGACACCGCGATGCGGAAGGCGAACGGGCAGCGCTCGGTCATCGGCGTCAACCAGTACGTCGACAAGGACGAGAAATTCGACGTGGAATTGCACCCGCACGACCCCACCACCGAGAAGCGGCAGATCGATCGGCTGCAGCGGATCCGCCGCGAGCGCGACAACAAGAAGGTCAGCGCGCTCCTGGAGAAGCTGGTCGAGGTCGCGAAGAACCCGAACGAGAACATCCTGCCGGTCACCATCGAGCTCGTCCGCGAGGGCGCGTCGATGGGCGACATCATCGAGAAGCTGAAGAAGGTGTGGGGCACGTACCGCGAGAACCCGGTCTTCTGAGGACGACACCCATGGCCGAAATCACCCACGCCCGCGCAGGCGCGATGGCGCCTGTTGCCGTCACATCCGAAGAGGCGACGTACTCGAAGGTCGCCTGGCGGCTCTTGCCGTTCCTCTTCCTCTGCTACGTCTTTTCCTACCTCGACCGCGTCAACGTCGGCTTCGCCAAGCTGCAGATGTTGAACGACCTGAAATTGAGCGAGACCGTCTACGGCCTCGGCGCCGGCATCTTCTTCATCGGCTACTTCCTCTTCGAAGTGCCCTCGAACCTGATCATGTACCGGGTGGGCGCGCGCATCTGGATTGCCCGCATCATGGTCACCTGGGGAATCCTCGCCTCGGCGATGATGTTCGTGCGCGGCCCCTTTTCCTTCTACCTCTTGCGCTTCTTCCTCGGCGCCGCCGAGGCGGGCTTCATCCCCGGCATCCTGCTCTACCTGACCTATTGGTTCCCCGCGAAACGGCGCGGAAAGGTGATGGCGATCTTCCTCACCGGCATTCCCATCTCCGGCGTCATCGGCGGTCCCTTGTCGGGGTGGATCCTGCACCAGTTCGCGGGCGCGAGCGGGCTGCCGGGCTGGAAGTGGCTGTTCCTCCTCGAGGGCATCCCGTCCTTGCTCGCCGGCGTGGTCGCGTTCTTCTACCTGACCGACGGAATCCGCGCGGCGCGCTGGGTGAGCGAGCCCGAGAAGCGGCTGCTCGAATCGCACGTCGAGGCGGAAAAAGGTGCGAAGCAGCATCACTCGATGAAGGATGCGTTCGGCGAGCCGAAGGTGTGGCTGCTCGCCATCACCTACGCGCTCTTCCTGATGGGATTGTACGGGGTGAGCTTCTGGCTGCCTTCGTTGATCAAGGCGGCGGGCGTGAAGGATCCGTTGAACGTCGGCCTTCTCACCGCCATCCCGTACACGGTCGCGACGGTGGCGATGATCGCCACCAGCTACAGCTCGGACCGCACCCGCGAGCGCCGCTGGCACCTGGCCATCGCCGGCTTCTGCGGCGCCGTCGGACTCCTCGGCAGCGTCGCCTTTGCCGGCAACACCGTGCTCGCCATTGCCGCGCTCAGCGTCGCTGCGGCCGGCATCTGCACCACCGTCTCCCAGTTCTGGAACCTGCCCGGCTCGTTTCTGAGCGGCGTCGCGGCAGCGGCCGGCATCGCCTTCGTCAACTCGGTCGGCAACGTCTCCGGCTTCATCGCGCCGTACATGGTCGGCTACGTGAAGGACCTGACCAAGAGCACCGACGCGGCCTTGATCGTGATAGCGGCATGTATCTTCCTGGCCGGCCTGCTCGTCTTCCGCTTGCCGGCGAAGCTCGTCAACAAGTGATGCGAGGACTCCGATGAGCCACGAGAAGAAGCCGTTCACCGTCTCGGGCGCGGTCCGCTCCGCCCGCGACTCGATGCTCGAGGACTTTGCCAGGCTCGCGCTCGCAGTCACCACCACCAACGCCTGGCGCAAGGTCAACGCGGCCGTGATGAAGCCGACCTTGATCGTCAGCGCCGTCGTCAAGGAGAAGCGCGACGAGGCGATGGCCGACGTTTTGGAGAAGCTGAACATGCCGTCGCGGCAGGAAGTGACCAACGTCGCGCAGCGGCTGACCCGCATCGAGATGGCGCTCGACGACATCGGCGCCGGGCTCGATCAACTGCGCAAGCAATCGGCGGCGCCGCGGCCGCAGCTCTCGAACGGCCATGGCCATGACCGGCCGGTGAAGGAGGCGTGATGGCTACCGAGGAGAAGGCGACCGGATTCATCGACCGCCTGTCGATCATGGCCGACAACCTGCTCAAGGTCGCAACCACCAAGGCGCCGATCGGGCAGACGCCGCGGCAGGCGATCTGGACGCTGAACAAGGCGACGCTCTACCGCTACACGCCGGTGACCGAGCAGAAGCACCCGGTGCCAATCCTGTTGGTCTTCGCCTTGATGAACAAGTCGTCGATCATGGATCTCCGCCCGGGGAACAGCTTCGTCGAGTACCTGCTCTCGAAAGGCTACGACACCTGGCTGCTCGACTGGGGCACGCCCGGCCCGGAGGACGCGCAGAACGGCCTTGGCGACTACGCGCTCGAATACCTTCCGCGCGCGGTGCGCAAGCTGAAGAGCTACGCCGGCGTCGAGACGTTCACGCTGCTTGGCTGGTGCATCGGCGCGATGCTCTCCACCATCTATTCGAGCCTGCGCGGCGAGCGCGATGGCCTGCAGAATTTGATCCTGCTGACGGCGCCGCTCGACTTTTCCAAACCGGAAGCGATCTCGCTCGCGGCGATGACCGAAGAGCGCTACTTCGACGTCGACCGCGTCCTGCAGGCCTACGGCAACATGCCGGCCGGGCTCATCGACTACGGCGCGAAGATGCTCAAGCCGGTGGAGAACTTCGTCGGCGGGTACGCGCGGCTCCTCGACAACCTGGACAACCCCAAGGTAGTCGAGTCGTGGCACGCGATGAACACCTGGGTGAACGACCCCATCCCGCTGCCGGGCGCGGCGTTCCGCCAGTTCATCGTCGACTTCTACCGCGGCAACAAGCTGATGAAGGGGAGCTTGCGGGTGCGCGGCGAGCTGGTCGATCTCTCCAAGCTCACGGCCAACGTGCTCAACGTCATCGGCGAGGACGACCACATCACCCCGCCCTGCCAGTCGGAGAACCTGCTCGAGAAGCTGGGCTCGACCGACAAGCAGCTCTTGCGCGTGCCGGGCGGCCACATCGGGCTGATGGCAGGCAGCGCCGCGGCGAAGGGCACCTGGCCGAAGATCGAGTCCTGGCTTTCGGCGCACTCCGGCTGATGCCCGACGTCAGCTTCGAAAGGCGGGGCGCTTGATGCCCGACGTCAGCTTCGAAAGGCGCGGCGGGCTTGGCGTCATGACGCTCGACCGGCCCAAGGCGCTGAACGCGGTCACGCTCGAGATGTACCGCGCGATGCAGCCGCGGCTCGACGAATGGCGCGACGACCAGTCGGTGCGGGCGCTGGTCTTGCGCGGCAATGGACGGGCGTTCTGCGCCGGCGGCGATGTGCGGCGCATCCACCAGGAGCGGGCGACGCCCCTTCGCCCAGGCGACTACAAGTACGACATGTTCTACGAGGAGTACTTGTTCATCCGCGATCTGCACCGCTTCCCGCGGCCGCAGGTGGCGCTCGTGCACGGCGTCACCATGGGCGGCGGGATGGGGCTGTCGGTCAACGGCCGCTTCCGCGTGGCGACCGAGACGAGCGTGTTCGCCATGCCCGAGGTCTTCATCGGGTCCTTGCCGGACGTGGCTGCGACGCGCTTTCTCAACTTCTGTCCCGGCGAGATTGGAACGTACCTGGCGCTGACCGGGGCGCGCGTCGGTCCGGCAGACGCGCTCTACTGCCGTTTTGCCACTCACGTCGTCGCCGAAGGGCGGTTGGGCGAGTTGTTCGATGGTCTCGCCGCGCTGCCGCTCCGGGACGCCGAGCACGAGATCGACGAGCTCTTGCAGCGCTTCGCCATCGACGCAGGGGAGCCGAAGCTGCTCGCGCTCCAGCCCGCCATCGACCGCTGCTTCTCGAAGGCCACTGTGGAGGAGATCGTCGCCGCGCTGGAGGCGGAGAATGCCCCCTGGGCGCGCGAGGCGCTTCTCGCCTTGCGGAAGGCTGCGCCGCTGAGCCTCAAGTGCACGCTCCGCGCCGTGCGCGACGGCAAGGGCGCCACGGTCGAAGAGGCGCTCCGCCTCGAATTCCGCGTCATCCAGCACCTCATCGCCGACGACGCCGACTTCTACGAAGGCGTGCGCGCGGTGCTGGTCGACAAGGATCGGACTGCGCGCTGGCGCTTTCAGTCTCTGCACGAAGTGAGCGATGCGGAGGTCGACCGCCACTTCGCGAGCCTGGGAGATGGCGAGCTGCGCTTTCCCTGACGAGCCGTCAGGCGCGGCGAGCCTGGTCGAGGAGCCCTGCGACGAAGCTGCGCCGGAGATAAAAAGCGCGCGGAGGCGCCAAGGCGAGCTCACCGTCTTCGTTCACGGCCCGGCGGAGGTGCGAGGCGTCGCGGCCTTTCGGGCGAAGCTGCAGTGCCGAGCCCGTCGTTGCGCGGACCGGGAAACCTTCCTGGAGCAGGTCGATGATGTCTTCGTAGTCTCCGCGCAGCGTTGCTTCCTCCGCAGCCGACGGACTCCAGAGAAAGGCGCGAACGCAGCGCCGGTCGAGGAGCGGCATCGAGGCGTCGACCACCACCCAGGCGATGCGCGCGAGCTTCTTCCGCACCGCGGACGTCTCCCAGCGATGGTCGGCTTCCGCCAGATTCAAAGACGCAACGAACGTGCTTTCGAGCGGCCTCGCGTGCCCGTCGACACCGACCGATTTGAGCTCGATGCCCAGGGCGGGAAAGTCCGGGATGGCCCGCGAGCCGGCCGTCGCCCCGAGCGCGCGCTCGAGCAGCATGCCGGTCCAGCCCTTCGAAGCCGTCGCCGGGGCGCCGTGCATCTGCGCGAGCGCGCCGAGAGTGCACCCGCGCAGGGCCTCCATCCGCCGCAGCAGATCGGTCTCGGCAGCCGACATTGGAAGACAACTACCACTTGCGCGGAGCCGCGCCACGGGCGATGAGGTCGTTTGAGGTCCAACCATGTCCAACCGGATTGCCATCGTCGTCCTTGCTCTCCTCTTTGGCTGCGCGCACGGCCAGGCGTCCTCCGAGACCGCCGCCGCCGAGCCGCCCCCAAAGCCCGCGGCGCCGCGCAACGCGTTCGAGCCGCTCACCTTCGCGAGCGGCCAGTACACGGTCTCGATGCCGAAGGTGACCAAACGCAGCGAGCAGCGGCGGCCCATCCCGCAGGGGGAAGTGGTGATCGACACCGCCGAATCGCTGCCGCCGGGCGCCGGCGAGACGTACACGGCGACCTACGCCGCGCTGCCCGCCGGCATCGTCGAGAAGTCGAACCCGAAGGGCCTCCTCGACAGCGTGCAGCAGTCCACCTTGCTGAACATGGGCGCGCAGCAGACCGACAGCAAAGACATCCAGGTCGACGGCATGCCCGCCCGCGAGTTCTCGGCGAAGAAGGGAACCGCCGGCAACATCATGGGGCGCATCGTCATCGCCAAGGACGGGATCTTCTCGCTGATCAGCACGTACGTCGCGCAGCAGCCGCCGAAGGCCGTGGAGCAGTTCCTCGGCTCGTTGCACGCGAGCGCAGGCCCGGGCCAGAACGGCCAGCCGGGTCAGAACGGCCAGCCGGGCCAGACGGTCCAATCGCCGCAGCCGGGAACGTCGGGGACCACGCCGCACTGACTACCAGGTCTCTCCGAACGGCCGCACTTCGAGCTCGAACGTCCAGGTCGACTTCGGCTGCCCGACCAGCATCGCGGCCGCGGCGGCCACGTCGTCCGGCCGGATGAAGAAGGAATCCGGCTTGTCCGGCATGCGGGCCCGCGTCCGCGGCAGGTCGACGACACCGTCCACGATGATGAGCGACACGTGCACTCCCTTGGGCCCGAGCTGCCGCGCCAGCGACTGGGCGAAGATCCGCTGCGCCGCCTTGGCCGGTGCGAAGGCGGTTGCGCGCGGGGTTCCGCGCAGTGAAGCCGTCGCCCCGATGAAGACGAACGAACCGCGGCCAGCCGCTTCCATCGCTGGCAGCGTCTGTTTCGCGACCAGGAACGACCCCAGCGCATTCACCCGCCAGGCGTTCTCGAAGTCCTGCGCGGTCACGTCGGCGAAGCCGCCGAACAGTCCTGCGCCGGCGTTGTAGACCACCACCTCCGGCTGCCCGAGCGAGGTCCGCACTTCCTCGAACGCCCGCTCGACCGAGGCCGCATCCGCCGCATCGCAAACCACCGCGCGCGCCTGCGACAACCCGGCCGCGAGCTGTGACGACAGCCCGGTCGACCGCGAGAGCAGCGCCACCGCGTAGCCGTCCCGGTCGAACCGCCGCGCCAGCGCCGCGCCATTTCCCGGACCGATTCCCACCACCGCGCAGACAGGTTTCATCGCCGACCTCTACACCATGCCAGCGCCCGCCTGCATGACCTTCGGGACATCTCGGCTGCGCATTCCAGTATCGCAAGCGCAACGGCTCGCATAAGCTCGGCTCCATGGACGGCGCCCCGGTCACCATCCTCCTCGTGGATGACCGCGAGTCGAATCTGCTCGCGCTCAGCGCGGTGCTGGAAGCGCTCCCGGTGCGCCTCGTCAAGGCCACCTCCGGCCGCGACGCGCTCAAGTTTCTCCTCACCGACGACTGCTCGCTGATCCTGCTCGACGTCCAGATGCCGGACCTGGACGGGTTCGAGACCGCAGCGCTGATCCACGCGCGCGAGCGCACCCGCTACGTTCCCATCATCTTCGTCACCGCCGTCCACCGCGAGGAGCAGCACATCATCAAGGGCTACACCCACGGCGCAGTCGATTACATGGTGAAGCCCTTCGACCCGACCGCGCTGGTCGCCAAGGTGCGTGTCTTCGTCGAGCAGTACACCCGCGAGCAGGGCCTCCGGCAGGAGGCGGCGCTGCGCCTGCGCCAGGCGGACGACGCGCGCCGGCGGGAAGAGGCTGCCAACGCCGACCTGGAAGCGCAGAGGCAACATCTGCACGCGCTCTTCATGCACGCGCCGGCGGCCATCGCCATCGTTCGCGGGCCGGAGCTGGTCTTCGAGTTGGCGAACCCGCGCTTCGAGGAGATGGTCGGCTTCTCGTCCCTGCGCGGACAATCGGGACCCGCCGTCTTGTCCGGTCCGTCCGCGATGGAGACCTGGCGCGTGATCCAGAAGGTCATCGCCGACGGCGAGCCGTTTCTCGGCACCCAATATCCCGACTTGTTCGGCCTCGCGGCGCGGTACTTCAATTTCGTCGTCCAGCCCACCCGCGACGGAGACCGCAACGGCAACGGCGCGATGATCCACGCGGTGGACATCACCGACTCGGTGCTGGCGCAGCGCAAGACGGAAGCGCTGGCGCGGCGGCTGCAGGACATCGACCGCGGCAAGGATCAATTCCTGGCGATGCTCGGCCACGAGCTGCGCAACCCCCTCGCGCCCATCCTCACCGCGCTGCAGGTCATGCGCATGCGGGCGACCACCTCCGACGCTTCGGAGAAGGAGCGCGCGATCATCGAGCGGCAGGTCAACCATCTCGCCCGGCTGGTCGACGATCTGCTCGACGTGTCGCGCGCCACGATGGGGAAGATCGACCTGCGCCGCGAGCCGCTCGAGGTCTCGGTGGCGGTGGCGCGCGCGGTGGAAGTGACCGCACCGTTGGTGGAGGCGAAAAAGCACCGGCTGACCGTCAAGGTCCCGGGAGCAGGACTGCTCGTCGCGGGCGATCCGGTGCGCCTCTCACAAGTGATCGCCAATCTCCTCAACAACGCCGCCAAGTACACCGATGACGGCGGCGAGATCGACGTCGAGGCCCACCGCGAAGACGACATCGTCTGCATCTCGGTGAAGGACAACGGCCGCGGCATCGTCCCGCAGCGCCTCTCCGCGATGTTCGAGCTGTTCGTGCAGGGAGATCAGCCCGTCGATCGTTCGCAGGGCGGCATCGGGGTCGGGCTCACGCTGGTGCGCAGTCTCGTTCAACTGCACGGCGGCGAAGTCGAAGCGCGCAGCGAAGGCCCCGGCAAGGGGTCGGTCTTCACCGTCCGCCTTCCCCTCCTGTTCGAGCCGCAGGTCGTCCGCCCTCCGTCAGATGCGAAGGAGGGATCCCCGATCGCCGCCCGACGGATCCTGGTCGTCGACGACAACGTGGACGCGGCCGAGATGTTGGGGGCGGCCCTCAGCCACGCCGGTCACGACGTGCGCGAAGCGTACGACGGCCTCGCGGCGCTGGTCGAAGCGGTCCGCTTCCGGCCGCAGGTGATGATCCTCGACCTGGGGCTGCCCGGCGTGGACGGCTTCGAGGTGGCACGCAGGGTGCGCGCCGATCCGCGGCTTGCGGGGACGCGCATCGTCGCCCTGACCGGATATGGGCAGGACTCCGATCGCCGCCGCACCGCCGAGGTCGGCATCGACGTGCACCTGGTGAAGCCGGTGCCGTTCGAGGCCTTGCTGGAGGCGGTCACTGCCGCTTGAACGATGCGCTCCGACGCTCCGCGCTCTGCCCTGTTGCGATGGCTGCTCGATTCGGACCCGGCGATTCGCTGGCAGGTGCTTCGGGACCTCGCCGACGCTCCTGCCGAGGCCGTCGTTGCCGAGCGGGCGCGGATTGCGAGCGAGGGGTGGGGAGCGGCGCTGCTCCGGCGGCAAGCGCCGAAGGGCAATTGGGGCGGGCCGAACGAGGACCGCGGCTGGCTCGTGACCGGGCGCTGCCTGACGGTCTTGAAAGACCTCGGCGTCGACCCGGACAGCGCTCCGTCGCGGAAGATGATCGAGCGGGTGAAGAAGCAGATCAAGTTCAAGCCGCTCGGCAACCGGCCGTTCCTCGAGGGCGAGACCGAGCCGTGCATCAACGGGCGCATCCTCGGCATCGGAGCCTATTTCGACGAGCCGAACGACGAGCTCGCCGCGCGGCTTCTCCGCGAGCAGCTCGAAGACGGCGGCTGGAACTGCGAGGCGGACTTCACGCTCGTCGCGGCAGCGCCGAAGAGCAATCGCTCGTCCTTCCACACCACCATCTGCGTCCTCGAAGGACTGCTCGCCTACGAACGCGCCCGCGGCAAGACGGCCGCGGTCACCAAGGCGCGCAGGCGCGGCGAGCGCTACCTGTTGGAACGGCGGATGTTCCGCTCGCTGCGCACCGGCGAAGTCTTGGACAAGGGCTGGCTGCGGTTCGCCTGGCCGCCGTTCTGGCACTACGACGTCCTGCGCGGCCTCGACTACTTGCGCGATGCGGGAGTGGCGCCCGACCCACGCGCCCTGGAAGCGGTCGAGATCGTCCGCAAGCGCCGCCACCAGAACGGCCGCTGGCCGCTCAACCTCGTCCACTCCGAACGGATTCCAATCGAAATGGAAACCGAGATCGGCCGCGCCAGCCGCTGGAACACCCTGCGCGCACTGCGGGTGCTCCGCTGGTGGTCCCGCGAACGCGCGCGGTGAGGCGCTGCGGCGTCGGTGCCAACGAAAGCGTGCGGACTACCGCGCGACGAACCGCTCCGGCGTGATCGCGCGATCCGGGAAAGCTGCGAGCACCTGCTTGTCGCTCGTGACGAGCGGAACCGACAACTCCTCTGCAAGCACGACGTATTCGCAGTCGTACGCCGTGCAACCCGATTCTGCGGCGCGCGCGAGGACGGTGGACGAATCGACCATGAATTCGTTGTCGCGCAGCATCGCTTCGGCCATGGCAGCCAGCTCCTGGGCCGTCGCGAGATCCAGCGATTTTTGGCGGACCTGTCCGGCGAGAACGTTGCGGAACTCCGAACGCCAGAGGAGAGGCGCGCACCATCCGGCATCGCGCGTGCGAACCCGATCGGCAAGCCCGGTGCGGGGTCCGGGCAGTGCGTAGGAACAGAGCAAGTTGCAGTCCACGACGATCAAGCGCGGCCCTCGGACTTCAGCCGGTCCACATCGCGATCGCGCAGCGGCGCTCCCCGGAACCGGGCACGAAGAGCCCGGATGCGCTCGGCGGCTTCGTCCGGGTCGAGCCTCCGCGGCATCACCGCGTCCTGCAGGCAGGCGACCAGTTCGCTGTTCAAGCTACGCCGATTCCGCTTTGCCCGCTCCCGCAGCCTGCGGTGGACTTCCTTCGGCAAGTTCTTGACGCTGAGGTTCGCCATTGGAACCAAAATGGTACCACCGCGGCCCCGCCCCTGCAACGGCCGGGAACGCCACCGCGGCCTGAGAGCGGGTCACACGCCTGCGTCGGTGGCGGGCCTCGTCTTCTCGGTTGCGCTTCACCGCGACGTTCGTCTGAATGGCGCTTTGTGCGCCCTCGCTCGCGCGCGAGCCTTGACCCTGCGCCCGTCACTCGGCGGGCGGCTCGACGACGATGCTACCGCCCCGGAGCATCCCGCCCAGCGCGAGCGCGGCGCCGATCAACACCAGGTTCTTGATGATGTACTGCCCTTCGAGCGTCGGCGCGCAAAACCGATGCGTGAAGACCTCGTGGGGGAAGAGGAACAAGGGCGTGAGCGTGCCCATCATCTGCACAAAGAGGAGCCCCAAGGTGAGCCGCATCGCGACGTTGAGCATGAGCCCGAGCCCGATGATGGCCTCCCACGCGGCCAACCCGACGATGGCGACATGCGCGGGGATGAGGCCCAAGGTCAGGACGTCCAGGGTCCGGGTGGCGAGATCCTCTGCCGGGCTCCAGCCGGGAACGAACTTCAAGACGCCGAACCAAGAGAAGACGATGCCGAGACCGATCCGGATGACGACCGGCGCGACGCGAGCCATCCATTGAACGAGCCAGCGATCAAGCTGGCTCGCCCAGTACTGGATGGCGTCGCGCGCGCCGTTGCTTCCGGGGGTTCGTAAGGAGGTGCAGCCCATCTCCGCCCGCCGTGTGCCCATCGCCACACCCCCTCGTGTCTTCCCTCACAGATGCACCTGCAATGCCACTCGCGGCTCTCTCTGCGACGGGCGCCCGACGCAGTCTGAAAATTGAACTCGAGCGAGCGGCGATCGACCGCGGCGTCGCGCAACCCTGCGCGATTGCGCGGCGAAGTTTGCGTTTGTTTCAAATCGAGGCGTCCGTCTGATTTTTGAACGACCCGCCAGGGCAGCACGAAGGTCCCGGCCGGCCGCAGGATTGCGTCGCACGTCGCGGCTACCGAGCGCTGCTCGAGCCTGGCTTTACCCCGGCGGAGTGCTGCTGTTAGCCTCGCGGCCATGGACAGCCAGGCGCCGGTTGCCCGGACCGGCGCAGTCCGGACCGCGGCCGTTTCCGTCCCCATCGAATCCCGCTCTGCCGCGAGCTTGCCTTACGAAGAATTCTTGTCCGGCTATGTAGCGCGCAACCGGCCGTTGGTCGTCCGCGGCGCTGCCAACGCATGGCCGGCGATGCGCAAGTGGACGCCGCAGTTCTTCGCCGAGCGCTTTCCCGACAAGCTCGTGCAGGTCAGCTACGACGAACAGATGACCTTCGCGGAGCTGATCGCCGGGGTGCTCGCCTCCACCGCGACGGCGCCGGGACCCTACCTGTACCGCCTCTTCTTGCACGAGCATCTGCCGGAGGTGCTGGAGGATCTTTCGCCGCCCAATCCTTTTTCCTATCCGCGCTGGTATGCGAGCCCGTTGATGCGCGAGTACTGGCGGCGGCCGGATGGCTACCTGAAATTGCTCGTCGGCGGCATCGGCGGCCGATTCCCGGTCATGCACTATGACGGCGAGAACGCGCACGCGACCATCACCCAGATCTACGGAGAGAAGGAATTCATCGTCTACGCGCCGGAGGATTCCGATTGGCTCTATCCGAACCCTTCGCGCCCCAATCATTCGCAGGTCGACGATCCGGTGCTGCAGGACCTGGTCCGCTTTCCGCTGCTCGCGAAAGCGACCCAGTATCGAACCGTCCTCGGACCGGGCGACATGGTCTTCGTGCCCTGCCGGTTCTGGCATTCGGCCCGCGCGCTCTCCGTGTCCATCTCGGTCGGAACCAACATCCTCGACGACACCAACTGGCGCGGCTTTCTCGACGAGGTCTCGGGGCGGCCGGTGCTGGCGCCCAAGTGGCTCCTCTTGCGCGCCTATTGGGAAGCGGCGGGCGCGACCCTGGCGGTGCTCGATGGGGTGCAGCGGCGTTTCCCGCGCTTCTCGCGCGCCGTCCGGGTGCCCGCGCTCTTGGCCCCCGCCTCGAGCGAGCTGGCGCCGGATCCGGCCAAGAAGCCGCTGCGCATCCGCGCGCCGACCGGTTGAGAGGGATGCCCGCGGCATCGACGTTGACCGACAATCCGCCGCAAAATGCTCGACGCAACGGGCGCCATTGGGTAAGCCGACCGTCGTGCGCCGGTCGTTCACTCCCGGGGCCGCGCTCGCGGCGTCGCTCGCTCTGACCTTCGCCGCCGCGGCCCTGGTGATCGGCAGCGCGCGCGGGCGCGACGACGCGCGCTTCCGCCACGCGGTCGCGAGCGCGCAAGACCGCATCGAGACCCGCTTCGACGACTACCTCTCCTTCCTGCTCGACACCGCCGCGTTGTTCAGCGTCGACCACGGCATCGACGCGGACGGGTTCCGGCGCTTCATCGAAAGCAGCAAGGTGCAGACGCGGTATCCCGGGTTGCAGGCGGTCGCCTTCGCGCGCCCGTTCAAGCGGGGCGAAGGCGAGGCCATCGAAGCCGAGTTGCGGGCCGCCGGCGAGACCCGCGGCGTCTGGCCGGACGAAGGCCAGGCCGATCGCAGCGCCGTGCTCTGGATCGAGCCGCGCGACCTGCGCAACCTGAAGGCGCTCGGGTTCGACATGCTGCTCGAGCCCGTGCGCAGCGCCGCCATGAACCGCGCCCGCGACGAAGGCAGGCCGGTCTTGACCGGAAAGCTGAAGCTCGTGCAGGAGATCGATCCCTCCCACGTGCAGGCCGGCTTCATCCTCTTCGTTCCGGTCTTTCCCTCGGGCGGGCCGCCGTCGAACGTCGAGGAGCGCCGCCGGACGCTGCTCGGCTGGGTGGCGGCGGTGTTCCGCGCCGACGACCTCTTTCGCGGCATCTTCGGGCGCGAATCACCCAGCCTGGACTTCCAGGTGTACGACGGTCTGGCCGCAGATCCGGCCGCCCTCCTCCACGACGGCGACCTCTTGCCGGCGGACAACGGCCGCACCTCGCAGGCGCGGCTGGACGTCGCCGGCCGCACCTGGACGATCGTCTACACCGCGACGATCGAGACCATGCGGTCGGCGGGACAGACGGTCGGTTACGGGGTGCTGCTCGGCGGCCTCGTCTTCTCGGGCGTCATCTTCCTGCTCGCGCGCCGCGAGGTGAATGCGCGGCAAGAGGCGGAGAGCGCGGTGGAACGGCTGCGCGATGCGGACCGCCGCAAGGACGATTTTCTCGCCGTCCTCGGCCATGAGCTGCGCAATCCGCTCGCGCCGATGTTGACCGCGCTCGAGCTGCAGAAGTTGAAGCCGCAGGAGCCGCGCTTTCGTGGGGTGGTGGAGCGGCAGGCGCGCCACATGGTGCGGCTGGTCGACGATCTGTTGGACGTCTCGCGCATCAGCCGCGGCAAGATCGAGCTGCGCAAGGCGCCCATCGACGCCGGCGAGGCCATCGCGCGCGCAGTCGACGCACTTTCGCCTCTGGCCCACGCGCGCAACCTCGAGCTTTCGATCGCCCCGCTTCAGCATCCGATCGTGCTCGATGCGGATCCGACGCGCTTCGATCAGATCGTCGGGAACCTGCTCTCGAACGCAATCAAGTACACGCCGGACGGCGGCCGGGTGGAAGTGCAAGCGCAGGCCGCGGGCGACGTGCTCGAGCTGCGGGTGCGCGATTCCGGCATCGGCGTCGCTCCCGAGATGCTCGACGAGCTGTTCAAGCCGTTCGTGCAGGTGCGGGGAGCGCGCGATTTCGCCACCGGCGGGCTGGGCATCGGGCTTGCGCTCGTGCGGGGTCTCGTCGAATTGCACGGCGGCACCGTCAGCGCGCACAGCGCGGGTCTCGGCAAAGGGGCTGAATTCACGGTCTGCCTTCCGGGCATCCGCGAGCTTTCGCCCGAGTCGAAGCGGCAGTCGGAAGTTGCAGCGGCGCAGCGAGGGCGCATTCTCGTCATCGACGACAACGTGGATGCGGCGGAGACCCTCGCCGAAGCGTTGCGCTTCGACGGCCACACGGTCCGGATCGCCCACGACGGCGCGGGTGGGCTCGAGGAGGCGCGCGGCTTCGCCCCCTCCGTCGTGCTCTTGGACATCGGACTGCCCGGTGCGAGCGGCTACGAGGTGGTGCGCGATCTGCGGGCGCTGCCACAGACCAAGGGCGCCCTGATCGCCGCGCTCACCGGCTTCGGACAAGCGAGCGATCGCGCACGCGCGCTGGAGGCCGGCTTCGACGAGCACCTGGTCAAGCCGGTCGAGCTCTCGCAGGTGCGCGCGCTCTTGCAGAAGCGGCTCGGCGCGGCCTGACGCACGGCCGCCTCAGGGCAGCGTGAACAAGTCGGCCAGGTCCTTCGACTGCGCGGCGTCGCACAAGAACGGCCCCACTCCGAAGATCTCCTGCAGCGTCCGCAAGAGCGCGCTGTGCGTCAACGGGGTCGTGCTCGCGTACCCCCGCTTCGCCAACGGCGAGAGCGCGATCATCCCGATCGGACCGTCGCGCCCTTCACCTTCGTCCCAGGTGATGAAGAGCACGCCCGCGTCCCGATAGGCCTTGGACGCCTGGATGCGCGGCACCCAGGTCGAAAGCCACGTCTCCCCCACCTCCTGCAGGTTGCGCGGGCAGCCGTGCGCGCCGTGCATGTCGTGGCAGAGGTCGGGAGTGATGAAGTTGTAGCGCGCGACGCTGCCGGCCAGAAGATCGTGCTCGAGTTCTGCCAGCGGCCGCTCGTGCGCGATGCAGAAGGCCGCATCGCCCGACACATCCTCGAAGAAGACGAACGGATTGTGCTTCACCGCATACAGCCCGTGGCTCTGCAGCGGGCATTCCTGCGCGCCGATCCCCTCCTGATAACTCCGCCAGGAAACGCCGGCGCGGCCCAGCAGCGAAACCAGGTGATCGTGGTTTTCGAAGTGATGGGCGGCCGGGTCCTGGTCATCGCGAACGCCGTAGTCGGTGCCGCCCTCCATCCACAGATAATTGGGCTCGCTCGGGTGGACGCCCATGGGATTGAAGTACTGCTCCTCGTGCGCGCCTTCGCCGACGAGCTTGTTCAGATACGGCAAGCTCGGATTGCCGCGGATGTCGGACCAGTTCGCGTTTTCGAGCACGATGACGAAGACGGTCTTGAGACGCGAGAGCGGCGACTCCAGCCGGACAGGCGCGGCCTCTACGTGGCGGCAGCGGTCGTCGGACAGCTTTTGCCGGGTGCAGCCGAAGGCGAGAGCGCACAGGCAAAGGGCCTTTAGCGCGCGGCGCGCGAAGGACCCGCCGCTGTTGGCCGAACGCCTCCCCATGCGCCGCTCCTACCAGAAAACCGCAGTGACGTTGTGCCGCGAGCGGCGGGTGCAAACACTTCTTTACTCGACGAGCGCGAGGCGCTGTTCTTCGATCATCGTGTCGGGCATCTCGACCAGCCCCGGGAACGCCACCGAGGTTTCGTTGGCTTCCACCAGCGCCAGCGCCTGCCGTTCGTCCATCGGCCGCGCAAACAGCCAGCCCTGGCCGAACTCGCACCCCATCGCCCGGAGCCGGTCGAGCTGATCCGGCGTCTCCACCCCCTCGGCGACGAGCGCCTTGCCCAGGTCGTGCGCGAGGGTGGCGATGGTCCGGACGATGCGGAGGCGGTTCTGGTCGTCGATGGCGGCGATGAACGAGCGATCGATCTTCAGGCGATCGACGGGCAGCGTGGTCAGGTACGCGAGCGACGAATAGCCGGTGCCGAAGTCGTCGACGAAGACCTGCGCGCCCCGCTCGCGCAAGGCGCCGAGGATTTCCGCGGCCACCTGCGGCGAGGCCATCAGCGCGCTCTCGGTCACTTCGATGGCGAGCGCGCTCGGCGGCACGTTCGCTTCCTGCAGCACTTCCAGCATCTCGGTGGCCATTCCGGTGCGGGTCACGAGCTGCGCGGAGAGGTTCACGCCGAGAAGCGGAGCCGGCCCGGCGCACTTCTCCCGCCAGATGGCGGCCTGGCGGCAGGCGGTGCGCAACACCCACAACGTCAAGGGCAGGATCAGCCGCGTCTCCTCGGCAAGCCCGATGAACTCGTCCGGACCCACCACTCCGCGCGACGGATGCCGCCAGCGCACCAGCGCCTCGAATCCTTCGAGCCGCATCGTGCGCAGGTCCACCACCGGCTGGTACACGAGGAAGAACTGCTGCTTCTCGATGGCGGCGCGCAGCTCCGTCTCCATCAGCATCCGGGCCAGCGCGGGGCTGTGCATGCCTCCGTCGAAACGCTCGTAGGGAGTGCCGCGCGACTTCGCCGCGTACATGGCCACGTCGGCGTCGCGGACGTACTGCTCGGGCGGCTGCCCTTCCACCACTCCGTCGGCAATGCCGATACTTGCCGAAGCATAGATCTCGTGGACATCGATGCGGAACGGCGTGTTGAGGATGGTCCGGATCCGCTCGGCGATGGCTACCGTCTCCGCCACGGTGGCGAAGCCTTCGAGGAGCACCGCGAACTCGTCACCGCCCAGGCGCGCCACCGTGTCGGTCGGCCGCAGGCACGACGGCAGCCGCGCGGCGATGCCGATCAGCAGCCGATCGCCGATCTCGTGGCCGAAGGTGTCGTTGATGACCTTGAAGCGGTCGAGATCGAGGTAGAGGACCGCGAAGCGGAAGCCCGGCTCCCGGAACGTCCTTCGCCACGCGTGGCCGAGCCGATCGAGGAAGAGCGCGCGGTTCGGCAGCCCGGTCAAGGCGTCGTGCATGGCCTCGTGCTGCAGCCGCGCTTCCAGCGCTGCCCGCTCGGCAGCGGCCCTACGGCGCTCGGCGAGCTCGTGGCGCAGCTCGGCGGCGGTCTCCGCCAATTCCGCGGTGCGCTCGGCGACCTTCTCGTCCAAGGTGCGGCGCAGCTCTTCGGTGGCTGCCAAGGTGCGCTGCAATTCCTGCTCGCGCCCGGCTTCCTTTTGCCGCCGTTGCCGCGCCCGCATCAGCGCCCGCGCGCGCATGAGATGGAGCGGCAGCGCCACCACCACCGCCGCCGCCGGAACCCACCAGGAAACGCCGTGCCGCGTCGCCCACGCTCCGAAGACGGCGAGCAGCAAGACGAGGCCGGCCAGCATCCACGCCCGCGAAAGCACGCAGGCCGCGACCGCGATCAAGAGGATCGCGAAGTGCAAGGCCCGCGCGGCGTCGCTGATGCCCGGGCGGGGCAGGAGGAGGTTCCACAACATCAAGAGGGCAAGCGCGATGCACAACGGCGCCGGCGCTGCCCGGTGCAGACGCTCGGGCCTCGCGACCAGGACGACGATGCCCGCGCAGGCCAGCAGCAACAGATCGTGCGCGGCCGCCGCCGGGACCGAGACCGCGTCGAGTGCGAGCGCCACCGCGGCAATGGCGAAAATCCCCACCGCGAGAGGCCGCAATCCGGCGAGAGTGAGCTGTTCGTGGTCGAGGCGGAGGTTCCCGCTTTCCACTAGGAGTCCGCCCGCCGTCCGGTCTGCACGCGTTTGAGCGCGAGCAGCGTGATGTCGTCCGTCTGCTCGGCGGAGAACGCATGCAATTCCGACAGAATCGCATTGACGATCTGCTCCGCTTCGAGGGCCCCGTGGCGGGTGAAGGCGTCGGTCAGACGGTCCTGGCCGAACATTTCGCCGCGGGCGTTGCGCGCCTCGGTGATGCCGTCGGTGAACATGAGGATGGCGTCGCCCTCGGCGATGTCCACCGTCTTGTCCGACAGCTTCCCGGTCAGGTCCTCGACGAGGCCCATCCAGGTGCCCACCGTCTCGAACACCTGCACCGTCGCGCTCGCCTTGCGCCAGACGAAGATGTCCTGGTGCTTGCCGGCGAAGGTCATCCGCCCGTGGTCGAGCCGGGCCATGCAGATGGTCATGTACCGGTCGGCGCCGAGCCGGGAGATGTTCTGCTTGATGATCGAGTTGACGAGCTCGAGCACCCGCGACGGCATGTAGCCGGTGGTGCGATCGACGGTCGCGAAGATGCTGGTCTGGGTCATCATCATGATGAGCCCCGACGCGACCCCGTGGCCGGAAACGTCGCCGATGGCGAGCCAGGTTTCACCCGCCGCCGTCTGCAGCACGTCGTAGTAGTCGCCGCCGACTTCCGCGGTGGGCAGCATCCGCGCCGCCACCCGATAGCCGGGCACCCGATCCACCCGCGGCAACAGCGCGGTCTGGATCTGCTTCGCAAGCTCCATCTCGCCCCAGAGCGCGTCGCGCGCCGCCGACAGCTTCTGCCTGCCGTAGAACTCCTGCTCGATCAGGCCCTGCTTCACCACGTTGACGGCCACCGCGATGATGGCGGTCGAGCAGAGGAAGTAGAGGTTGTTGAAGAGGATCTCGGTGCGGATCGGGTCCTTGCTCGGAATCAAGAGATTGAGGCCCACATACAAGCCGAGCACGATGGCCGCGTTTGCCACCGAATGGGCGAATCCCCAGGGGAGCAGGACGACGATGCCGAGCATGACCAGGTTCAATCCCGCGTAATACGTGGAATTGAAGCCGCCCAGGTTGGTGGTCATGAGCGCGATCGCGCCCGCGGTGGAGAAGGTGAGCAGGTAGCCGTGGACGATGGACCACTTCGACGGCCGGGTGGAACGCAGCACGAAGAACTGCACCACCGGGACGATGGTGGCGAGGCCGCGGTAGAGCGCGAAGCGCCCCAGCATCTGCGGCGGCACCACCATCCAGTCCAAGAGGAAGAAGGCCGGCACCAGCGTGAAGGCCAGGGCGGAGATGGTCACCGACCAGCGGTGGGCGAGGTCGTTGAGGTAGGCGTGCAGCCCTGCCTCGTCGCGCACGTCTGCCGGCGGCGCGGACACCGCGAAGGGACGCTCGGTCGTCAGCGCTGCGGCGCCGGCGACTTCGTCATGTGCAGGAAGATCTGACAACCGCTCTCCTCGAAATCGATGCGCGTCTTCGCGCCCGGTAATGAGTCGACGAGCCTGAGCATCTGGCCTTCGGTCCGGTACCACAGCGTCCAGTCGGCCCAATAATCCATGAAGACGCGGGAGGGGTTGCGGGCGTGGAAGTTGCCCACCACCAACTGCCCGTTCTCCGCCAGCTTCGAATACAGCCAGCTCAACACCGCGGTGGCGGTGGTGTCGGTCAGGTAGTCGAAGAGGCCCATCGAGTAGATGAAGTCGTAGTTGCGCTCGTCGCCCTTGGTCTTGCCGAGCATGGTGCGGACGGAGGTGCAGACCGTGGCCGCCTGCGGCTTCACCCCGAGCTTCTGCTCGACGCGCTCGATCACCTCGCCGGCCTGCGCCAGCGCTTCCGGATCCTGGTCGAGGAGCGTGACGTGGACCTTGCCCACGTCCTCGGGCGCTAGCAGGATCTCCTGCAGCTCTTCCGCGGGACCGCAGGCGACCGAGAGCACCCGGAGCGGATTGTCCGGGGTGTGGTTCGCCATCCGCTCGCGGATCCATTCGCCGACCAGCCGGCGCCGGTTGCGCACCGCCTGCGCCGCCGCCACCTCGACCGGGTACTTGTGCATGAACTGCGAGAACACGGTGGGGCCGCGGAACTCGTTCTCGTAGATCAGCCGCATCACTTCCGAGTCGCCGGCATAGCCGCGCGGCTTGGTGTTGGTGCGGAAGAGGATGGCCGAGCTCAAGATGAAGTCGCGCAGCATCTTGCGGAAGTAGAAGCCGTGCTGCTCGTGTTGCGCGCGGCTGAGCGAACGGGTGTGCCGCTCCAGCTCCGCCACCCGCTCGTCCAGCCAGGTGCGAAACCGCGGGTACTCCTGCTGCCGCGCGATCGACTGCAATTCGTTGCGGGTCTGCTCCGACTCGACCGCGAGCCGCGCGTCCAGGTCTTCGAAGACCGAGCGATAGACTTGCAGATCGAAGAGCAGGTCGGCGACGAAGGCGCGGAACTCGTTGCCGATGGCCTGGCGCCGGTTCCACGCCATCGGCAGGTGGTTGACGCGCTCCTGCAGGTCGCTGATGACGCGGCGGCCGAGGAGCCCGGAGAAGTCGTAGATGCGGTCCTTGAAGACGAGCCGCCCGAGCGCGACGTCCGGCGGCGGATCCTCCTTGCGCCTTCGCGGGGTCTCGTCTTCCTCGAGGCGGCAGCGGCCGAGCTCGATCCAGCGGCCGTTCAGGTCGAGGGCGGCGTTGGAGATGGGCTGCGCGGTCGGAGGCGGGCTCTCGCCGGCCTTGAACGCGACCACGAGCGTGTTCGGACGAGCGCGGATGACCTGCGCCTCGAAGACGCGGTCAATCGCCGTGAGCCGGCACGGGATCGTCGCCGATCTCTCGGGGATGTTCATGCGTCAGGCCCCCAAGATGCGGATCCGGGAGTCGCCGGTGTGGAAGACCTGCAGCGCGGAGAAGCTCAGCTCCTGCCAGCGCAGCTTCTTGTCGTAGTGGATGACCAGCGCCGCCCCACGCCGCTTGGCCTCTTCGATCAGGCGCACCACCGGCGTGATGGTGGAGGAGTTGAAGTACTCGATGCTGCGGAAGTCGAGGCTGAGCGGGCAGCGCAGCGCGGTCGCGCGGTCGAGCGCCTTGGTGAGGATGGGGACCAGGAACTCGGCCGGATCGCGGGCGGTGCTGCGGCCCTTCCAGATCACGTTGACACCGGCAGGGTCGTCTTGGACGGTCAAGGTCAGGGCGTGGCTGGCGAAGCTTTCGGTGGCCATCAGGCGAGCCCTCCTTCCCAGGTCGGCCCGAGCGCATACGTCGCCGAAACCACCAGGATGCCGTCGCGCCCGACGTAGAAGTCCAGCGTGGACTGCCCTTCGTAAGCGATGCGGACGAGGCCGAGCCGGCTCTCGGTGCTGGAGAGGGCCTGCGAAGAGACGTCGCGGAGCCGCTCCAGGTAGGCCTGGAACGGATCCTGGAAACCGCGGATCCATTGGATGGTTTGATCGAGCACGGCGAGCGACTCCGCCTCTGCCTGCGTGACCGGATTCGACGCCTTGACCGTGATGTGCGACGGCAACACTTCGAGCGCGATCTTCACCACTTCCTTCGCTTTCTCGCCCTGGAAGTGGCCGTACTTGGTCGCGTTCTCGGCGAGCTCGCAGGCGACCATGGCGAGCGCGTTCTGCGCGTCGATGTCGAGCCCCTCGGTCTTGAGGAAGTCCATGCAACGGCCGCCCAGCGCGTCGATCTCTTCCCAGACCGGGCGCAGCGTCAGTTCGAGCGTTACGTGCATCGCTTCCCTACGGTCATTTCTGTGCGCTCGAGGGCAGGAATCATGGTGGTTGCGTCTTCGAAGGACGCCGGGAGCATAGACCTGCCTTGCCAGAAGGAGCAAAAATTTGCACGAGCGTATCTGCCCCTCTCGCGCACAGTCGCGCAGCGGCGGCGCCGCGACTCCTTCACCGGCGCACGGGACGATTGTCCGCAAGTGGCGCCCCGCCATTCCTTCGGCCAATGTTTGCTTTTGCAATCGTATAAGCGATTACGCATGCCCAATCTCCTGCACCTGCCACCTCACGACGGCGAAGGCAACCTGCAAGTGGTGGTGGAATCGCCGCGCGGCTCGAAGGGGAAGATTGATTACGACCCCGCAACCCAGACGTTCCAATTCGCGCGGCCTTTGGTGCTGGGCGTGGCCTATCCGTACGACTGGGGATTCGTGCCCGCGACGCGCGCGGAAGACGGCGATCCGCTGGATGCGATGGTGTACCACGACATGGCGACCTACCCCGGCGTGGTCATTCCGGCAAAGGC
>DASXHM010000189.1:0-11638 GCA_036488495.1 Myxococcales bacterium
GCAAGACCGCCGAGACGAGCAAGAGGTTTTCGGGCCCGAACGGCTTCACGAGCCAGGTGGTCAAGAGCGGACCGGCGAGCGCGCCGGCGCTGCCTCCGGCGGAGATGAACCCGAACAGCCGCGCGCCCTGCTCGTGGCGGAAGATGTCCGCCATGAACCCCCAGAACACCGAGACCACGAAGAGGTTGTAGACGCTGGTCCAGATGAAGAACGCCCGCGCCGCCTCTACCCGGACGTTCCCGGGCGCGAAGCGGAACAGCGCCCAGAAGACCGCGAGGTTGACGATGAAGAACCGGTAGGTGAGCGGGATGAAGCGGTGCCGCGGCATCCGCGCCGCGATGGCCGAGAAGGCCGGCACCGCCAGCAGCATGGCGAGGAAGGTGCCGGTGAAGAGCCAGGGCAGCTTGTCCACGCCGCCTGCGACGCCCGTCTCGTCCCGCAGCGGCCGCAGGATGTAGTAGCTCGAGAGCAGGAAGAAGAAGTACGCGAACGAATACAGGACGGCCTTCACCTCGGACGGCTCGGCATGGAAGAGGCGTCCGAACGCCGTGCGCCTCGTCTCGCGAAAGGTCACGCGCTCACGCTCGTTCGAAACCCGCCGTGGCGCCAGCGTCCGGCGCGCATCAACGTTGAACGCACGAGGCGTCTGTGAATTTCAGGCAGGAAATTCCGAGAGAATTTCAAGAAAGCGTCTGAGAACTTCGCCGGAACAGCGCGAGGGAATGATGCCGACGGGCCGGGAGGGGTGGGGTCCCCCCCGGACCGCGGCACCCCCTCATCTTGCGGATGCCGTGATGCTCCCCGCAGCGTGCGCAGGCCCGGCAGGCGTATCGATGAGCAAGAGCAAAGCCTCGACGTCTTCCGGGGAGAGGCTCAGGTTCGGCATCCGAACCTGACGGTACTTCTCGAACAGCGACACTGCGACCGGGTCGTGCTCCGCGAGCATCTTGTCCGGCTCGGTCATGTACCGGCGCGCCCAAGTGCGGTCGCGCCGCGTGAGCAGCCCTTTCAGGTCCGGCCCAACGGCGTCTCCCCCGCCGATGGTGTGGCAAGCCGCGCAGCGGCTCTTGAACATGTATTCCGGCTTGTGGAAGGTCTCCGGCCGCACGTCAGCGTAGTTGTTGACGATGGGCTTTGCCTTCTTGAAGCCGTCGAGGAAGTTGGTGATGGTCACCGCCAGAAAGCGCGGGTTGTCCACCGCCGAATTGCGCATCCACGCCCCGGTCGGCTCGTTTCCAATCATCAACGTCGGAAGGTGGCCGTCCTTGTTGGCCCGGTCCGTCAACGACGAGAGCCCGAGCTTCTTCGAGATCAGCTTGATGTCCTCCATCTTGCCGGTCAGGAACAACCAATTCGTCGACGGGTCGATGTGGTACCGCGCCGCGTACTTCTTCATCACCTCGGGCGTGTCACGCTCGGGCTCGATGCTGATGGAATAGAAGAACAGATCCTTTCCAACCCGGTCTCCGAGCAGCTTCTGCACCTGCACCATGCGCGCCGTCTCCAGCGGGCAGCTACCGTTGCAGTGCGTGTACATGAGGTTGATGGCTACCGCCTTGCCCTTGAGGAGGTCGTCGTAGAAGTGCACGACCTTCCCGTCCTGCGTGGTCAAGGGAACGTTGGGAAAGTAATTTGCTCCCCATTCCGTGCTGGCCTGCGCGGGCCCAGCCGGGAGGAGAGCGGCTGCGCCCAAGAGAAGCGCAGCCGCCATTGTCCGAAGCATCGAGCTCATCTTCGAATCCCCTTCTTGCGTGAATTACAGGCTGGTGAGAGTGGCCGTCGCGTGGACCAACGACGCGCTCCGCGTGTCGTAGGAGAGGTTCAACTTCACCTGGCCCGTCCGGGCCTGCAGGTGACCATTGGCCGTCGCCGGGAAGAAAGCGATCGGCGACTCCACGTTGTCCTTCGCGCCGAACACCCGGGTGAGGATCTGGTGGCCGGTGTTGTTGTACGAGGCCTTGCTCGATGCACCGGTGCAGGAGAGCCCGGTGGTGTCGACGGTGACGATCGAGCTCTGCTGCGCCATGGTCGCATCGCGCTGGACCATCACGGCGATGCGGACCGGGCCCTTGCAGCTCACCTTCTCGTTGTTGTGACCGGTGATCTGGCCCTGCACGGGAACGGTGAAGGTGGAGAAGACCGCGGCGATGTCATCGGCGCGCGCCGCGCTGACGGCGAGGAACGCGACGGCGAAGAGGAAGGGAACGATGCGCTTGTTCATGGTCGTTTTGATTGAGAGGTTCATGGTGGCAGGTTCCTAGTAAGCGGTGGCTTCGATCTGGTCCGGCGGAACGAACGTGCAGCCGTTCGGCGTCGGGATCGGCGAGGGCAGGGGATTCAGCTTGGCGAACCCGCTCGGGTCGATGTCCCAGCGGACGAGCATCGCGTTGTCCTCGTGGACGGTGTTGTGGCAGTGCTCCATGAAGGTGCCGGCCCAGTCGCGGAACTGCATCGAGAGGGTGACGGTGCCGCCCGGACGGAGGCGGTAGACGTCCTTGCGGCCGCGCTCCCAAGCCGGGACGTTGTTGATGCTGCCGTCGCGGGCCTGGATCTGGCCTTCCTCGAAGTGGATGTGGACCGGGTGATCCCAGCCCGCGCCCTTGTTGACGAGGGTCCAGGTTTCGCGCGTGCCCGGCGTGGGCGCGGCGGAGATGCGGCCGTAGTCGGCGGAGAGGACGCCGGGGCCCTGATTGTCGGTGCGGACGCCCCACTGCGCGGCCGGGAAGGCGGTGGTGCTGACGGTGGCGGTCTGCACCGCGCCCGAGCCGAAGTCGAACTGGCGGCGCTTGATCGAGCCGGTCGCGAAGGTCGGGTTGGGGATCATGGTGGCGGGAACCTGGCTCAGGTCAGGCTGGGTCGGCGCCACGATGCGGAACTCGAGGAACTTGCCCACCACCGGATCTGCCGAGGTGCCGGCGAGCGCGGTCGCGAGCGTGACGTCCTGGTGCGGCATCTTGCCGTTCTGGTGCTCGCAGAGGTTGACCATCCACACCTTCTGGCCCGGCTGGTAGCGGGAGAAGTCGATGACGATGTCGTAGCGCTCGGCGATGCCCTGCTCGTCGAGCTGCGTCAGCGCGACCGGGGTCGGCAACAGGTTGCCGTCGTTGGCGATCTGGATCATCGGAGAGCCGTCGCTGAGCGCGAGCTTGAAGAAGCGCGAGACCGCGCCGTTCAAGATGCGGAAGCGATACTTGCGGGCTTCGACGACGAAGAAGGGATTGTCGGCGAGGTTGACGGTCATGCGGTCGCCCAAGAAGCCGTCGGTCTCGAACGGATCCATCCAGAGCTGGCCGGCCGCGTCCCAGGCCTTGTCGGCGAGGACCAGGTTCACGTCGTAGTCGAGGTTGCCCCACGCCTTGGCGGTGCCGCTCGGGAGACGGAAGTTGATGCCGTCGTTGACCGCTTCGTTGCCGCGATCGAGGCCGCTGTAGATGTTGAACATCGCGGCCATGCCCTTGTACACGTTCTGCGAAGTGAAGCTGAACATGTGGTCGTGGAACCAGTGCGTCGACATGGTCTCGTGCCAGTCGCCGGCGACCCGCTTGGTCCCGATGGTCGGGTCGTTGCTCGCGATGTCGGTCGGGCTGGAGGCGCGCGGGTCGGTCGCGCCCTTGTTGATGCTGCGGAAGCCGGCGAGGACGATGGGCCAGTCGTAGTCGTAGAACTGGCCGGGGAAGAAGAACGCGCCGGTGAAGCCGTCGTTCTCCGCGCCGTGGTGGCCGTTGTGCTCGTGGGTGGAGATGGTGTGGATGCCGAAGCCGCCGTTGTCCGCCTGGTCGAACGGCAATTCGTTGTGCTCGCGGAAGAGGATCGGCTCGCCGTAGCGGCCCTGGACGAGCTTGGGCGGGATGGTGCCCTGGAACGTCCACATCTTGCTCGGGCTCTGGTCAGGGAGCGCCGGGTGGAAGCGCGGCGGAATCGGAGCAGTCGGGTCGATGCCCGAGTTGAGGTTCGACGGGACGCCCGGGTTGTAGCTGGTGTTCACCTGCGCGCCGTGCATGCTCGCCTCGATGGCGACGGCGACGGGGAAGTCGTTCCAGCCCTGGTGCGCCCAGAGCGGCCCGGGCGGGCGGCCTTCGATGGGACCGAAGCCGGTGCCGAGCGCCGGATTGATGGCCTGCTGCGTCTGGTTCGACTGCTCCGTCGCCGCGGGATTCAGCGTCGAAGGGTCCTTGCGCTGCAGCACGTCGAAGCGCGGCATCGGCTGGCTGAACTTCAGGATGCCGAACGTCGGGCTGGGAACGCCGTTGGTCGGGATGTTGGACGCGGCGCCGCCGCTCGCGTGAGCTGCCGGCGCGAATGCCGCGACCACCGCCGCGATGAAGAGCGCGGCCCCAGTGAAGACGACCGCCTTCATTCGCCGCGCGCGCTTGTTCCAGTCGAAAGTCTCGAATGACTCCATTGTCGCCTTCAATTGCTCCCCCTGCTGTTGCGGAAGGTTCCGCGGGTAAAAGGAATGCGTTCCTTGGACCGCGTTTTGCGCAGCCGAGGCATTCCGGTTGGTGTGCACTGCGAGTTGCTACAAGTTCGAATTCGCCTTCGTCATCGCTTCGTCAACGCCTTCGGCTTCCCCGCGCCTGGGGACGGTTTCGCCCCGTGCGCAGGTCCGCCGTGTAATCGAGATAATCGTCCGCGTATTGAGCGCCGGCTGCCGATCCGACGACGCCGACCCGGCCCTGCGCGATGGGAACGCCGTTCGCCCGGAGCTGGACGTCGAAACGGCCGAAGTCGTGCGGCGTGAACGGCACTTCCACCTGGCCGTTGCCCTTGTCGACGACCGCGAGCGGCACCGGCTCGTCCGAGCCGTGCAAGAGCACCGCGGTCATCACGCCCAAGTCCTTGCCCGCGCTGCGGCCCGGGACGGTGAACTTGACCATGCTGGCCTCGTCGAGCCTGGCGCGCGCTCCGGCGTCGAAGAGCGGCTGGACTTCCACCGCCGACAGCGCCTGGATTCGCGCCTTGCGCAGCGCCTCGATGTGCCCCTTGTCCTCCCGCACGATCTCCGCGTCGTCGCCAGCGTGCGTGGCGCGGGCGGTCGCCGGCCGTTTCGCATCCGTCGATCCGCCGCCGGCGAACAAGCGAAGAGCGAGGGCTCCTGTGGCGACTGCCGCCGCGAGCAAGAATGCGCGGCGAGACGGGAACCTGCCCGGTCGCGTTTGAACCGGCGCTCGCCGGAGGAGGAGGCGGGGCATGGTCATCGGCCCTTCCAACCGGCCTTGCTGGAGCGCTTCACGTCCACGTCGGCGCTCGGCGGCAATTCGACGAGGCCGTCGACGACGCCCAGCACCGACACGCGAATCGGCGGCAGCACCAGATCCGGGCGGGCCCGCAGCGAGGCGAAGATCCAGAATGCCCCCGGCTCGCCCGGCTGGAACGGAACCTCGACGGCTCCGCCCCGCGCGTTCCTCGCGCGGAGCGGGAGCACGTCGCCGCCGGTGCCGTGGCGGACCTTGAACGACAGGCCCGCCGCCGGCACCACCGCCCCCCGTGCATCCTTCACTACGAACTTCAGGTTTGCGATCTCCCGCTTCTTCAGCCGCTTGTTCACGTCGAAGAGCGGCTTGAAGGTCACCGGACGGTCGTCGTTCGCGGCCCGCGCAGACGGACCGCCCAGGGCGAGCCCGGCGAGGAGCAAGAGCGCGCCGGTCATTGGTTGGCCCTCACCTGCAGCCCGTAGAAGTAGGCCGGGCCGCCCAGGCCGTCCGCGTCGGAAACCGCCAGGTCGTAGTCGGCGGTGGCAGGAGCGCGGAAGGCGAGCTCGAGCATCTCTTCCGGCCGCTGGTTGGTCTCGGCGAAGTTGACGTTGCCCTGCCGGTCCGCCGAGCTGGTCGAGAGCAGGTTGCCGGCCGGGTCGCGGAGCTGCAAGGTCGGCATCAGCGCCGAGCCGAAGTCGGCGAGCGCATTCCCGCTGCCGCCGCCCGGCGCCGCGAAGGCCGCCACGGTGACGAGCTGCCCGGCGAGGGCGTGCACCTTGAAGTGATCGACGTCGCCGGCGCTCGAGATGACGCCGGAGACGAACCCGGACGCGGGAACCTTGGTGCCCGTCGCGGCGGTGTTGTTCGGTTCGATCTCGCGGCTGGAGGTGGCCAGCCGGTCGAGACGAAGGCCGAACCGCCCAGCCGCGTTGCTGCGCACGCGGACGTAGTAGGTGCCGGTGGTGGGAAGGATGGTCTGGCGCAGGTTGAGCTTGCTTTCGCTCGCGGTGCCGAAGCTCGTTCCCGCCGGCAGCGGCGTGACGCCGTCGCCCGCGAGCAACACTGCGTCCGCGCCGCTCTGCGGGTTCAGCGTCAGGGTGGCGTTCTGCAAGAGCTGCTTGCCTTCGACGGTGAGGCGCAGGCCATCGCCCGCGGTTCCGGCGAAGGAAAAGAAGTGATCGCCCGCGGCGAGGAAGTTTCCCGAGACCTCAGCGCCGTAGGCGATGCGGGTGGCGGCGGAGGGGCCGGAGTTCTTCAAGCCCTCCGCCACCGGCGAGTACGCAGCCGACACGTAGGTGAGGAGGTACGGGCTCGCCGCCGTGTTGGTGGGCGTCTCCGAGCGGCCGACCCGCACGAAGTAGGTGCCCGCCTTGGTCACGATGTAGTCGACGACCGGATCCTTGCCGTACGAATCGTCGTTCGACCACAGCACTGCGCCGCTCGAGTCGATCAGGTCCAGCCGCGCATTCCAGAGGCCGTCGCCGTAGGCCGCGCCGTTCCGCGCCGCGACCAGGTCGATGCGCACCCGCGACGGAGAGCTGACGACGATCTTGTAGAAGTCGGAAGCGCTCGCGTTCGACGCCGGGGTATCGAAGTGCCCGAAGAGGAGGCCCTGCTGCAGCGGCTGGGCGGTCGCCATCGAGTCGTTCACGCCGGTGACGCCCCAGGGCTCGGTCTCGGTCTGGACGACGGTGCCGACGGTGCTCGACAGCGCGACCAAGAGCGCGTACCGGCCGGAGGCGAAGCCGCCGATGTCGGAATCGCAGGCGAGGAAATAGTCGCCGTCAGCCGGGATGCGCAGCGCGAGGATGCCGCTGTCGATGCCCTTGGCGGTGGCGCTCATCGCGCTCGAGCGGGCGATTTCGGTGACGCCGTCGGGGGCGATGACCCGCAGGCGAAGGCTCGTGTCCCAGTCGTCGGCGGCGAGGCGGTTGGCAAAGCTCGTCGCGGAGAGGAGCTGGCCGTTGATGGCGTGGAATCGATAGTACTGCACGCCTGCGTCCAGGTTCCCGAACATCGGGACGTTCGGGCTGATCGCCTGGGCGGTTGCGAGCGTCGCGTTCTGCTGCTTGCCCGAAACGGTCAGCGCGTCCTCCGACCAGGTGACGTTGATGGGCAGCGAGGTCGCCGAAGTGGACCCGACCGAGGTGGCCACCACCGTGTAGCCCTGGGCCGGCTTGTCCAGCCCGAGGTCGCTGAAGCGGGCCACGCCGTTCACCGGCATCAGCGTCCGGGTGCCGCTGAAGGCGGAGGCGCCCGGGTTCTTTCCGAGCGCAACCGTGACCGGGTTGGCGCCCTTCAAGAGATTGCCGCTGGCGTCGCGGAAGGACACGTCGACCTCGAACTGCCCGCCCGGCAGCGCCGAGACGGGAGAGTCGATCTGCAGCCGCGGCGCGGTCGTGGTCAGGGCGTCGTTCGCCTCGTCCGCGGCGCGCGACGCGCTGGTTGCCTGATTGCACCCGCCCAGGCCGCCAAGGGCGGCGCAAAGGGCGAAGAGCAGCTTGAATCGTTTCACCAAAGACTCCTCGCGCATGGGCTTCATCGGTTTGCGCTCTTGGCTCAGTGAGAGTGGGGATCGAGATCGAGGAACGTGCCGAGCGCCGAAAGACCTTCCGCGGCACGGCCCGCGTTGCCGACGGGCGGAATGCGGATCAGGTCGTTGCAGGTGCTGGTGCTCGAGCTCGTGGTGGTGGGCCCGCAGTTGACCGAGCGGGTGTCGCCGGGCGAGCCGTTCGGGACGAACAGCTCGGGGTGATCGAACGGAGCCTTCTCCCAGCGGACGCGGTCGTCGGTCAAGGAGAGCAGGAAGTCGACGATGTTCTTCTTCCCGTTGTCCGTCATGCCGTCGATCAGGTCGATGTCCGGCGCCAGGTTGTCGAGGTTGTGGTCGTGGAAGTCGCCGCCGCGGGCATAGAAGTCGACCACCTGCATCAGCGTGGCCTGCCCGCCGTTGTGGAAGTACGGGCCGGTCAATTCCACGTTGCGCAGGGTCGGCGTCTTGAAGGCGCCGTTGATGGCGACGCGCGAGATGTGGCACGGGGTGGTGACGTGGTCGGCGCAGACGCTCTGCGGATTCGCGAACGGCAGCTTGACGCCGTTCTGGCTCAACAGCGCCCGGGCGGTGAAGGAGAGCGGATACCCGAACGGATCGCTCCCGCCGCGGCCGAGATCCTCCTCGGTGCTGCGGACGCCGATGTTGTAGTAGCCGGAGTCGTACGTGGCGCCGCCGCCGTTGTTCATCTCCATCTGCTCGATGATCATCTCGGGCTTGTCGCCGAAGATGGAGGCGCCGACGTTGCTCACCGTGGCCTTGGTGAACTCCGCGCCCATGTGGCAGTTGAAGCAGCTCCCGCCGCCGAAGGTCGGGTCGGCCGGCTCCATGAAGAGCCGCAAGCCTTCCTGTGCCGAGGAGCTGAGCGCGGAACCCTTGCCCTCCATGAACTGGTCGTAGGGCGAGTCGTCGGAGATGAGCGTGTCCTCGTACATCTGCACGGCGAGGCCGAAGAAGAGCGAGAAGTTGGCCTGCATCTGCGAGTACTGGTTGCCGGCGAGCTTGCCCTGGTGGGTGCCGGGATGGGCGCCGGTCGCGTCGATGGTGACGATGGTGCCGCTCGCGTTCCAGAAGCGGTCCTGGAAGGCGGCGCGGACCAGGTCTGCGTAGGTCGTTTGCAGGCCCGGCCGGACCGAGCGCGAGCTGCGGCGCGCCGCGGTTCCGAGCACGCCGTCAGCGCCGTGCACGAGCTGCTTTCCGAGAGGACGGAGGCTGAGCAGCTTCTTGCCGATGTCCGGGAAGGTGCGGTTCGAGAGCGACATCTCGACGTCGCTTCCGGGCGGGCCGACGGCCTGCGAGGCGAGGCTGGAGTTCTCCAGGTGCACCGCCTCGGGGTTCAGGCTGCCCGAGCCGTCGCTCACGAAGACGCGGGCGTTGGCGTCAGCGTCGCCGAAGGGATTGGCGCCGTTGAAGACGTTGTTGGCGCGGCCGTCCCAGAAGTTGTTGTAGTTGAAGGCGGCGTTGATGACGCTCGGCGCGTTGCGGCCGGTGACGCGGCGGACGTTGTGGGTGCCGACGTGGAAGGTCGGGTCGGGCACCGGATTCGAGAGCTCCGCCGCCTGGCTGCGCAAGACGCCGAGGAACTGACCGTCGAAGACGCCCTGCGACCCGATGACGTCGTTGGAGTCGGAGAGGACGCTCGAGTTGCGGTCGTGGAGATCGGCCAGCTTCCGCATCGGGAAGTTGGCGCCGCTCAAGGTTGCGTTCGGGCCTGCGACGAGGCCGAAGGCGCCGTCGCCTGCGGGGTTGACGGTGTTCTTCGAGCGGCTGTCGGCGCCGGCGTGGAAGTGGCAGGTGGCGCAGGCCTGGACGCCGTCCGAGCCCACCTGCATGTCCCAGAACAGCGCCTTGCCGAGCTCGACCGCCGCGGCCCGGTCCTTGACGTAGGACATGAGGGCCTTCGGCTGCGGGATGGGAAGCGTCTTGAGCGAGGGCGGGGCGCTCAGGTTCTGCTGCGCGCGGGCAGAGGCCGCGGAGAGCAGGACGGCGAGCATCGCGAGGATGCCGAGCGCCGCTCGTGCCTGCCCGAGCTTGCCGGACGCGTTCGCGTTCGCCTGTGATTGGTTGGGAGTCATCTTGGTATCCTGGTTCTGGAGGGTTGCCGCGGCGGGCTTTCGCTTCGCCGCGGCAAAGGCCTCAGCGGATGGTGACCGGGATGTTGAGGACTTCGGCGCCGCCGCTCGAATGGACGTCGACGGTTGCGGGCACGATGCCCGGCGGCGGCGGGTTGATGCGGGTCAGACCGGGGAAGTTCAGGATGAAGGTCGGGAACCCGTTGACGGTGCCGACCGACATCTGGCCCCAGCCGTCGACGAAGAGCGTGTTGAGGGTCGTCGCGGGGCTCACGCCGTCCAGCGCGTTGTCGGTGACGCCCACCTTGAGGATGCCACCCTTGCCGCCAACCTTGTGGATGGCGCCCTTGCCGAGCGCAGTCTTCTGGGCGCGGAAGGTCGCCTCGGAGACGGCGATGGTGTCGGTGGCGGCGGCGACGACGCTGACCTTGACGAGCGAGTTGGTGGTGCCGAACGCGTCCGTGACGGCCAGGTTGAAGGTGAGGTTGGTGCCGCCGGGGATGCCGATGGTGTCCCAGCCCGGGTGGATGGTGGTCGCGTTGATCAGGTGTGCGTCGGGATCGCCGGGTGCCTGCGTCCACAGGTAGGTGGCGGGGCCGCCGTTCGGATCCTGGTCGACGGTGCCGATGAACGTCTCCACGCTGTTCGTCACGATGGTCCGATCGAAGCCGGCGAAGACGATGGGCGCGAAGCCCGTGGTGCCGCCGGGCGTGGTCGAGCAGACGGGCGCGGGCGGAGGCGTGGCGCCCGGCCACGGCGTGAGCTGGCCGATGGGGGTGCCGTCATCGAGGAGCCCCCATCCTTGGGCAAGGAACGGCAGATCCTCGAAGTTGTTCGAGACGATCGGCTGCCCGAGCACGAGGCCTTCCGGGAAAATGTAGTCGAAGTTCGGCAGACGGTAGAAGCCGGAGCCGAGGCCGTTCGCGACGCCCATGTAGAAGCCGGGCGGCGTCATGTCGAACGTGTCGCTGGCCGCAGTCGGCGGAGTTTCGCTGTCGACCTCCATCTCGCGCGTGGGCGGCATGAAGGCGCCGCCGAGCACGTGGTAGCGCCAGCGGCCCTTCACCACCTGCACGGTCGGGTCGGCGTTGCCGAGGAGCCGCGGCGTCTCGAGGCCGCTGCAGGGGTCGACGTCGATGGCGTTGATGTCCACGAGGCTCAAGGCGTCGGTGCTGAAGCCGACGATGAAGATGCGGGTGGTGACTTCCTGGTCGATGGTCCCGCGAGGCGTGCCGCTCGTGCCGAGCAGGATGGTTTCGACGTTCACGTACGAAGGCTGGGTGCCGGGCGTCGTGTAGACGCCGAGGTTCGCACCGACCGTGTGCACCGACATGTACTGGCCGAGCGCGTCGACCGCGAGCGTGCCCGCGTAGTTGATCCAGTCGCCAACCATGAACGGGACCTGCTGACGGGGATCCGGATAGTCAGTCGCGAGCGCGGCCGAGCAGGTTCCACCGGCGCAGGGGACGAGATTGGCGCGGCCGTCGGGAATGTTGACGCCCTGGATGATGCCGACCGGAGGAGCCATGGTGAAGTTGCGCAAGGGCGCGCCGGCCGGCACGAACGGATCGGGCGCGAAGCGCGGGTCGCCGTTCAACGGGCGGTTGCCCATCGGGCAGTAGGGATCGCCGCCGTCGAAGCGCGGGGTGCCGTCAGGATTGGCGTTGTTGGCGGAGACGAACGGATCGACGCGCGGAACGCACATCGGGTAGCCGCTCGCCGCGTGGATGGTGGAGTTGTTCACGTCGCCGCTGAAGCGGGGATCGGGGCTGTGCGTCCGGCCCCAGCGTCCGATCGGGTCGTTGATCTGCAGGCGGAAG
>DASXHM010000205.1:0-45000 GCA_036488495.1 Myxococcales bacterium
GAGCCATCATCCAGGACGCGTGGGTCGGCTGGGCGCCGGGCGGCATCACCGGCCCGAACGTCGTCTACATCGACGCCGGCATCCTCCTGATCCCCATCTCCCACGCCCTGCTCGAGAGCACGACCAACTTCGTCACCGCCGACGCGCAGACTGACGCGTTCAAGTTCACCAACAGCAACTACCAGGCGCTCCGCGACACCGGCCTCCAACTTCGCGGCTGGCTCTTCAACAAGAAGGTCGGCTTCCGCGGCGGCGTCTACGAAGGCAACACCCCGGCCTCGCTGATCATCGGCGCCGCCCCCATCAACCAGAACCAGCAGACGCAAACCGGCGCGACCCCGCCCCTGGCGTCTTGCAACACGGCGACCAACGGCCAGGGCACCTGCATCACCCCGAGCCGCAACCCGATGTTCGGCGGCTACGTCGGCATCGACCTGATCGGCAGCGAGGAAGGCGGCTGGCTCTACGGCGCGTACAAGTGGGGCAAGGACCCCATCGTCAGCATCGGCGTCGCTGACAACTACCAGTCGAAGGCCGTGCGCAACCTGAACGGCAACCTCAACGACCAGAACATCTTCTCGGCCGACCTGTACTTCAACTTCCCGATGACCGAGGCGGCCGAGCTCGTCGGCGAAGCCACCTACTACAACAACAGCAACGGCAGCAACACCGCGACGACCGGCACGGGCATCTCCGCGAACCTCGGCTATCGGTTCGGCAACATCGCCCTCTACGGCGCCTATGACTACTTCTCGGCGAGCGACTGCGACGCGAGCAACGGCGCCCTTACCGCCGCTCAGACCACCACCTGCCTTGCAGCCGGCGCCGGCACCCCGCACTCCGGCGATACCCGCGAGGCCAAGGTGGGCCTCAACTACTTCTTCAACAAGAACCTGAACCACGTGAACCTCGAGTTCGCCGAGAACCACGGCGTCTCGACCTACGGCGCGGGCAGCATCAACGCCGGCAACGCCGGCTACGTGCCGCTCGCGCTCGATCCGGTGGGCACCGGGCCGCGCCGCGCGTTCAACGCGAACCTGCGCAACCAGGCGCTCTGGTCGCTCTTGCTCCACTGGAACGTGTTCTTCTAGGCCGTTCACAGCCCGCACTTCGGAGGGCCGCCGGGCGTCGTCCGGCGGCCCTCTTCTTTTGGTCCGCGGTCTTAGCCGCGATCGCCGGACGCTCGCGGTTTACCCGCGATCGATGGCGACTTCGCGCTGGATCGGCTTCGACGCCTCGGCCTCACGGCGGCTCGCAATCAAGGTGAAGATCGCGGGCAAGAGGAAGAGCGAGAGCACCGTGGAGGAGGCAAGTCCGCCCACCACCGCCAGCGCGAGCGGCCGGTTGGCCTCGGTTCCCGCCTCGAGCCCCATCGCGGTGGGGAGCAGGCCCACGATGGTCGCGAGGCTGGTCATGAGAATCGGCGTGAAGCGGGTGCGGCCGGCGTCGACGATCGCGTCCACGTAGGAGAAGCCTTCGTCGAGCTTCACCGCGGCGTGGTCGACGAGCAGGATTCCGTTCGAGACCGCGATGCCGACCACCATCAAAATTCCCATCAGAGCCGTGACCGAGAACCCCTGCCCCACCGACAAGAGCGCCAGCACGATGCCGATCAGCGTGCAGGGAATGGTGAAGAGCATCACGAACGGCAGCTTCACCGAGCGGAACTGCGACGCCATGATCATGAACACCAGCATGACGGCGAGCGCGATGCCGGTGCCGAGGCCCGCGAAGGTCTCGCGCATGAGCTGCACCTGGCCGACGAAGTCGACGTGCAGCTTCGCGGTGTGCGGATCCTGGGCGAGCTTTTGCTCCAGCTCGGCCGCGGCGGTGCCCAGATCGCGGCCCTCGGTCTGCATGAAGACATGGGCGGCGCGGGCGAGCTGGTTACGTTCGATCAGCACCGGTCCCGCCGAGCGGCGCACCTGCGAGTAGGCGCCGAGCGTGATCGCCGCGCCGTTCT
The DNA here is from genome assembly GCA_036488495.1 of Myxococcales bacterium. Lineage (GTDB taxonomy): Bacteria > Myxococcota > Myxococcia > Myxococcales > 40CM-4-68-19 > 40CM-4-68-19. The sequence goes on from DASXHM010000205.1 coordinate 1,964, forward strand.
TCCCCACCCGCACGGGCACCCGGGCGAGCGCCTCCGGATCGGCCACGTCCTTGGAGGCGACCTGGGTGACCACGTAGTAGGACTGGCCGTTCGAACTGTCGACCCAGACGCTCGGCGTGTTGATGTTGCCGAGAGTCGCCTCGAGAGTGGTCTGGGCAGCCTGGCGCGCGCTGACGCCGACTTCGCCCGCCATCTGCCGGTCGGTGTCGATGCGCACCTCGGGATAGTCGAGCTACAAGGTGGGCCAGATGTCGCGGATGCCCGGCACCGTGCGGGCGACTTCCGCCACCTCGCGCCCTTGTTGCTCGAGCTCGGCCAGGTTGTCGCCGCGGATCTCGACCGCCAGCGGCGCGATGTAGCCGTTGGCGAAGACGCTCGCGACCAGGCCGCCCGGCCACTGCAAGAACTCCACTCCCGGATAGTGCTTGTTGAGGATGTCGCGGACGCGGTCGGCGATCTCGCGCTGGGAGAGGTTGCGCTTTTCCGGATCGACGAGCTGCATGCGGATGAAGCCCATGTGCGGCCCGGCGTTGGGGCTGGTCATGGCGCTGCGGGCATTGTTGGGGGAGCCGACGTTGGTGAGCACCAGATCGACCATGCCGGGCGGCAGCTCCTTGCGCGCGGTCTCTCCCATCGCGTTGATGAGCTTCGCCGAGTCTTGCAGCGAGGTGCCCGGGGCGAGGCGCACGTAGATGCGCTCCATCGACTCGTCGATCTCGGGGAAGAAGGTGCTGGGCAAGGATCCGGCAGCCCAGGCGCTCGCAGCCACCAGGACGGCGCAGCAGGCAATCAACGTCCAGCGGTACGGCAGCGTCTTGCGGAGCAGGTCGGCGTAGCCGTTCGACATCCGCTCGATGAGCCGCGAGAGCTTCAAAGCGATGCCGCGCGGCTCGGTGTGGCCGAGGAAATACCTGCAGGCGACCGGCGTCACCGCGATGGAGATGATGAACGACGACAGCATCGCCACCGCGACGGTGAGCGCGAGCGGCGCGAACAGCTTCTTGGCGAGGCCGGCAAAGAGCAAGACCGGCAAGAGCACGACCATGGTGGTCATGGTGGAGGCGAGCACCGGCAGCACCACCACCTCGGTGCCCTTCAAGGTGGCGTCGTAGTCGGAGAGGCCTCGCTTGCGGTACCGGTGAATCGACTCCAGCACCACCACCGTCGTGTCGACGAGCGGCCCCATCGCCAAGGTCAGGCCGCCCAACGTAAACGAGTTCAGCGTCTGCCCGGTCGCGTTCAAGACGATCAAGGTGACCGCGAACGAGAGCGGAATGGCGATGGCGACGATGAGCGTGCCGCGCGCGCTCTGCAGGAAGACGAGGATGATGAGCGCAATCAGGAGAAGCGCCTGCAGCACCTCCTTGCGCAGGCCGGTGTAGCTGCCGCGGACGAAAGTGGACTGGTCGAAGATGGGCTTCACTTGCACGCCCGGCGGAAGGCCCTTGATCTCGCTGACCGCCTTCTTTACCGCGTCGACGATGCCGATGGTGTTGCCGCCCGGAACGCGGAGCACGTTCAAATAGACCGCATCCTGTCCGTTGACCGAGACGCTCTGGGTCTCCGGCGAGCCCGCGTCCTCGACCGAGGCGACGTCGCGCACCAGCACGTTCTTCTTCACTTCCGCGTCGCCGATGTCCTTCACCCGCGCGGCGACCGCGTTGGTGTAGACGTTGGCGTCGAAGGTCTTGGCGATCAATTCGCCCGACGGCAAGAGCGAGTTGGACTGCGACACCGCCGCCGCCACGTCGGTCGAGGTGAGGCCGCGCGCCTGGGCCTTGGCCGGATCGACCACGACGTTGATCTGCCGCTGCCGGCCGCCGTTCAACGACGCGCTGGCGACGCCGGGGATGCCTTCCAGGACCGGCTCGACGTTGTTGAGCGCGAAGTCGTAGAGCTGCGGCCCAGAGAGACCGCCGCCCGACACCGTCACCTGCACGACCGGCGCGTTGGAGGGATCGTACTGCAGCACGAACGGCGGCAAGACGCCCAGCGACTTGGGCACCGCGCTCATCGCGAACGCGACCTGCTGCTGCACCAGCGTCTGCGCGCTGTTCAAGTCCGTGCCCCATTGGAGCCAGACGTAGACGACGCTGAGGTTGTTGCGCGAGATGCTCTGGACGTGGTTCACGCCCGGGGTGGCGCTGACGTACTTCTCGATGCGCCAGGTGATGGTCTTTTCCACGTCCTTCGGGCCCAGGCCGGGCGCGAGCGTGCCGACCACCAGCACCGGCGGCGTCAATTCGGGGAAGGTGTCGATGCTCATCCGCGGCACCACCACCGCCGCGAACACCACCAGCGCGATGCAGATCATCGCGATGGCGATGGGGTTCTTGAGCGCGAGCCGGGTCATTCCTTCGCCTCGATGCGGTCGCCGTCGTTGAGCGCGGAGCGGCCTTCCGTCACCACCAGGGCGCCTGCGGGAAGCTGCGGGCGCAGGTAGAGGCTGCCTTCGCGCTCGCCCAAGACCGCCACCGTCTTTGCCCGCGCCACTCCGTTCTCGGCGACGAACAAGCTTGCCTTCTCGCCGCGCAGGGTGGCCGCGGTGAGCGGGACTTTGACCGCGTCCAACGAGTCGCCGGCTTCGAGCCGCAGCTCGGCGGTGGTGCCGACCGGCAGGTCCCGTTCGTCGTTGGAGAGGTCGATCTCGAAGTGCACAGTGCGCGTCTCGGGGACGGCGCCGGGCGCGCGTCTCGCGATCTTGGCCTTCAGGTTCTTCCCGGTCGCGAGCAGGTGGATGTCCACGTCGGTGCCCGGCTTGACCGCCTCGAAGTCGTCCTCCGGAACGTCGGCGGCGATCCGCACGAGGTGGCGATCGACCACGGTCACGACCGGCATTCCCGGTCGGATGAAGGCGCCGGGGTCGACGAAGCGCTCCATCACTTCGCCGTCGAAGGGAGCCTTCAAGATGCAGTCCTGCACCTGTAACGACGAACCCGCCGCTTGCGCCTCCAGCGCCAGCCGCTGAGCGTCCTTGCTCTCGCTCTCGGCCTTCTTCTGCTCGAGCTCGTCGGGCGAGACGAATCCGCCTTCGACGAGACCGCTCATCCGCGCCGCCTCGCTGGCCACCGCCGACTGCGTGCGCGCGACCGCCCGGGCCTGGTTGCGCAAGGCCGTCGCTGCGCTGCTGGCGTTCCGGCAGTCGAGGGTGGCGAGCACCGTGCCTCGCTTCACCACCGCGCCCGGGCGCACCAAGAGGGTGTCGACATAAGCCGCCGTGAGCTGCGGGCCGACCCGCGCCGAGAGCCAGGGCACGACGGTGCCGACATAGCGGTGGACGGCGCGGAAGGTGGCCTTCTCCGCCTTAATCACCGTGACGCCCTTGCGCTGGGAGGCGAGCGCCACCTGGTTCACGCCGGAGCGCGCGTGCGCATAGAGAGCGGCGCCGGCCAGCAGCAAGAGCACGCAGGCAGAGAGGATGACGAGGGGGATGCGCTTCACGATCAGTAGACCTCCGCCAGGACGCGGCCGAGGCGTGCGCCGGCGCGCGAGGCATTGAACCTTCCGACGGCGAGCTGGATCTGCGCGTCGGTCAAGAGCGCTTCGGCGTCGGCGAGCTCGACGCTGGTTCCCAGGCCGGCGCGAAAGCGTGCATCAGCCTGGGCCTGGTTGTCGCGCGCCGCGCGCTCGGCTGCTTCCAAGGCCGGCAGCGCCTCGCGGGAGGCATGCAATTCCAGGACGGCCTGCTGCACGGCCGAGGTCACCCGATCGCGCGCGCTCTGCAGGACCGCGCGGTCGGCGATCTCTCGCGCGGCCGCCGCATCGCGCCTCGCCAGCACGCTGCGATCGAAGAGCGGCCAGCTCAAGACCAGGCCCACGTCCCAATTCGGCACGACCGGAAGCCACCCGCTGCCGGTCGGGGTTGCGCCGGCGGTGGGAAGGTTGCCGCCGGCGCGGGAATTGAGGGAGGCAGTGAGCTGCAGATCGGGGCGCAGCTCGCGCTCGATGGCTTCGGTGCGGGCGTGGCCGGCGCGAACTTGCGCTTCCAACGAAGAGAGGAGCGGATCGCGCCCGATGGCGGTGTGGACTGCTTCGTCGAGCGAAGGCTCGGGGTGCGGGGCGGGCGCATCGCCTTCCGCATCCAGCGTCGCCTGCGGCGTGCCCACCGCGGCAGCGAACACCGCTTCGGACGCGGCGAGGCCGCCCTGGGCACGCACCACCCCGATCTGCGCGCGGGCGAGGTCCGCCAAAGCGCGCGTCCGTTCGATGGGCGCGCGCAAGCCGCTGCCGACTCCGGCCTGGGCGAGAGCAGCGTGTGCCTGCGCGCGCCGGAGCGCGGCTTCGGCGGCGTTCAAGACCTGGTGCGAGGCGCTGACGGCGAGGAATCCCTCCACCACCGCGGCGTCGACGTCGAGCTTGACCGCGCGCTCGCCTTCGCGCTGCGCATCGACCAGCGCATCGGCCACCGCCGACAGCGCGGCGATGCGGCCGAAGTCGTACACCTCCTGCCGCACGCCGATGCCCGCGAGCGTGGACGGCTCGGGCGACCAGGTGCCGTCCGAAACGGTGCGGGTTCCACCGATGCGCGGAATGTCCACGCCCGGTGCGCCGAAGTACGAGGTGGTCGTGTTGTTGGCGGTGCCTTCCAAGACCTGGGCGGTGGCGGCGAGCCGCGGGACGTACAGCGAGCGCGGGATCTGCGCGTCGGCCTGCGCCGCTTGCAGCCTCGCGCGGGCGGCGGCGACGTCGGGCTGGTGCGCACGCGCGAACTCGAGCGCCTGCGGGAGGGTCATCGCAAGCGCGAGGAAGAGCATCGCGGGGCGGCTAGAGCATCGAACGTGCCAGAGGAGCGCCCAAGCGCGGCGCGAACGGCGACCTTCGCCTCGGCCGGAAACTTTCCGCTGAGCCGCCGGAGAAATTCCGCGGGTCTGGCTGGGAGGGCTTTTCGAGCGTGACGAGCCTCGTCCGCGAAACCGCCGAGACGCGCGACGTGGATGGCGAGAGCCGCGCACGGGTTGGACCCGCACTTGCTTGAAGAAGCGGGAGCAGATGAATCCTCACCAACGACCGGGGTATGACGAGGGCCCGGAGGCCCTCATGCGCCGGACGCTGGTCCTGATCGTCTGCATGTTCGCCGCGGTCGGCCTCGCCTTCGCGCTCGCCTATTGGGACGGCGCGCGCGAGTCCGCCGAGGCGTTGGAAGACTTCGGCAGCGAGCAGGCCACCCTCGCGGCCTCCATCGCTTCCAACCTGCAGACCCGGCTCAGCCTGATGCCGGCCGATGCGGTGCTGCGGCTGTCGCCCGAGCAGCTCTTCGGCGGGCTCTCGCGGCTCGACCGCCCGAACGAATCGCTCCTCTTCATCGCCGAGCCGGGGAAGGACGATCTGCTCGCGCTGGACGGACGGCGCATCGTGTCTCCGCCCTTGCAGCGCGCGCTGCAAAACGGCGCGGCTACGGTCCGGCTCTCGCGCGCGGAAGCCCTGGCCTTGGGGCTACCCGAGCGCACGGCCATCGCGGGCCTCTCGCGCATCGCCGGCGGGTGGGGAGTCGCGGTGGTGACCAGCGCCTTGCGCGAGCGCGACCGCGAACGGCGCGCGGCGATGCGGCTTCTCCTCTCGGTGGCGGTCGCCGCGCTGATCGTCGGTGCCTTCGGCGGCCTCGCCTTGCGCGAGCAGCGGCGCGAGCTCCTCTTGTCTCGCAGCCTCGCGCTCGCCGAGGCAGCTCGCGCCGAAGATGCGCGGCTGCAGCGGCTGCAGAAAGCCGCCACCATGCTGACCATGGCCTCCGGAGTCGCCCACGAGATCGGGACGCCTTTGGGTGTCATCGTCGGCCGCGCCGAGCAGCTCTTGCCGCGGGTGCAAGGGGACGAGCGCGGCGAGCGCGCGGTCCGCGCCATTCTCGAGCAGGCCGCGAACATCGACGCGGTGGTGCGCGGCTTTCTCGATCTCGCCCGCGGCGGCGCGCCTTCGTTGCAGGAGGTGGCGCCGGCGGCGGTGGCGGCTTCAGCGGTGCGCCTCGTCGAGCATCGCTTCCTGCAAGCGCGGGTACGGCTCACTTCGCAAGTTCCCGAGACGCTGCCGAAACTGCGCTGCGAGCCGCGCCTGCTCGAGCACGCGCTGACGAATCTCTTGCTCAACGCCTGCGACGCCTGCGCTCCGGGCGGCCACGTCGATCTCTCCGCCGCGGAGGAGGATTCGTCCATCCGCTTCACCGTGGTCGACGACGGCCCCGGGATCGAGGTGGAAGACGCAGCGCGGGCGACGAAGCCGTTCTTCACCACCAAGCCGCACGGCACGGGCTTGGGCCTCGCCATCGCCAGCGAGATCGCGAAGACCCACCACGGCTGGTTGCAGATCGAGCCGTCGCTTCCCGGCGGAACGCGCGCCTGCGTGAACATCCCGCTCTCCGCGCGAGATCAAGGTGCGCTCGATGCGTAAGCAGGTGGTGCTGATCGTCGACGACAAGCGCGAGATGGCGGAGATGCTCGCCGACGGCCTCGCTGCCCACGGCTACGAAACCATCGCCATGCAGAGCCGGGAAGCGCTGGTCGCGGTCGCGCGCGATCCGGTGGACTTGCTGGTCACCGATCTGCGGATGCCGGAGGTGGACGGACTTGCGCTCCTGGAAGCGTCGCGCAAGGCAGCTCCGGATCGGCCGGTGATCGTGATGACCGCGTACGGCGCGGTGGACACGGCGGTGGAGTCGATCCGCCGCGGCGCCTATCACTACCTCTCGAAGCCGTTCAAGCTGGAGGAGCTGCTCGTCTTCGTCGAGCGCGCGCTCGACGAAGGGCAGCTCCGGCGCGCGGTGCGGCAGGCGCTCAAGCCGCAGGCGTCGAACATCTTCGGCGAGAGCAAGAAGCTGCGCGCGGCGCTCGATGTCCTCGATCGGGTGGCCAAGGCGGATGTGCCGGTGCTGCTCCAGGGCGAAACCGGCACCGGCAAGGGCGCGTTCGCGCGGGCGCTGCACGCGGCCTCGCAGCGGTCGGCGGCGCCGTTCGTCGCGGTCAACTGCGCGGCGCTTCCCGAGGCGCTCTTGGAATCCGAGCTCTTCGGGCACGTCCGCGGCGCCTTCACGGGCGCAACGTCGGACCGCGCCGGCCTCTTCGCCGAGGCCGATGGCGGCACCATGCTCCTCGACGAGATTGGCGAGATGCCGGTTCCCTTGCAGAGCAAGCTGCTGCACGTCTTGGAAAGCGGGACGGTGCGGCCGGTGGGTGCCGGGCGCGAGCGGCGGGTGGATGTGCGGGTGCTGGCGGCCACCCATCGCAACCTGCGCCAGCGCGTCACGGCGGGGCAATTCCGCGAAGACCTCCTCTACCGCATCGAAGTGGTGGCCATCGACATTCCGCCCCTGCGCGAGCGCGAGGGGGACATCGCGCTTCTCGCCAGCCGGTTCCTGGAGACGGCGCGCGAGAGGTTCCCGGCGAGCGTGGCGCGCCGCATTTCCCCTGCTGCCTTGCAGCGGCTCGTCGAACATTCCTGGCCGGGGAACGTGCGCGAGCTCTTGCACGCGGTGGAACGCGCGGTCGTGCTCGCCAAGTCGGAGGAGATCGGCCCGTCTGATTTGCCGCCCTCCCTGCAGCCGGCGCGCAGCCCGGACGAGCTGATGACCGGGGAAGTGCGGCCGCTCCACGAGGTGGAGCGCCGGTACGCGGCGTGGGCGCTGGAGCAGCTCGAAGGCCAGCGAGGGAAGACCGCGGCCGCGCTGCAGATCGACGGCAAGACGCTGGCGAAGCTGCTCGGCTAGTCGCGGCTACTTGGCGAAGTTCGTCTGATCGACCGTGCCGCTGTTCCGGACGTACTCCGCCATCCGCTCGGAGATCGCGAGCGTCTTCGCAAGCCAGGCGGCGGCAGCGTCGCCGCGGTCGAGATGGGCGCGCGCTTCGTCGACGAAGAACCCGTCGCTGGTCATGACCGCCACCGCGACCGGGCCTTGCGGCGAAGGCTGGGTCGCGAGAGTCACCTCCAGCTCGCCGTGAAACGGCGGATGGTTGACCACGCGGAACCCCTGTTGGGCGAGCGCCTGCATGAACGCCTCCGCGAGCCCGCCCTGCGCGCCTTCGTCGACGACGGTCAAGTCGTGGGCGGCGATCTCGCGCGGCGTCAGCGGCCTCTCGGCAGGCTCGGAGCGGTATTCACCGGTCGCGCACGCGGTCGCGAGTGCAAAGGGGACGAGCCAGCGAAGACCTTTCATGGTGGACCTCCAGTGGCGATGCGGAAAGCAAGGAAGGGACCAGCGCGCAGCTTCGTCGCCGTCGCGGGCATGGATGCACCGGCGCGCCGGAAAATTTCCCGGGCCGCCCGGAAAATCGCCGGATCTCAGGGAGGCGCCGGTGCGCAGGGGCCGGGACGCGCCGATGCCGCAAGCTCGCGCAGTGCTCCCGAGCTGGCCATGTCGCGCAGAAGGGGCTCGACGCCGCGCCGCGCGTCCTCCATCGATTCCGGCAACGAAGGCAGCCGCTCGCTGACCTCGTCGATCTCGCTGCCGCTCCCGTTGTCGATGGTGAGGGTGACCACGTCCACCCCGCCCTCTTCTACCTCCGACTTGACGTGCAGCCAGGCCTCGAAGTCGCCGGTGCGGTCGACGCAGTAGCCGTGGTCCACGAGCGCGAGCAAGAGCGCGTCCCGCCAGAGCTGCGCCCGCGGCGCCGTCGAGAGCGGAGTGGCGAGAACGCCGTCCGCCACCCGGATGGGCAACCGCCGCAGCGACTTGTCCGCGGGTCCGTGCGCGCAGGCGCAGGCGAGAACGACGATCCCGATGAGCTTCACGAGGCCTCCAATTCGCCTCACAGTGTAGCCCCGATGGCGGCCATCGGTCACTCGTCGGGAGGCGCGGGATCTCGCTTCCAATCCCAGTCGGGATGCGCTCGCAACAGCCGCACGTATTGCCGGGCCGGCATGAACAGGCCGAAGTCGTTGTCCAAGAAGAGCCGCTCGTCGTCGCATGCGGCAATCAGGGCCTTCCGGCAGAAACCAACGTCGACGAAATCCATCGAGTACAAGACGGGATGGACAATGACACTTCTGTAGAGGCTTACCTCCTCCGGCGCTAGCTCGTTCCAAATCAGAGGATTCGGATAGAGGTATACCCTTTCGTAATCGCTGCTTCCCGAGAGCGCGAGGTTCCCGTTCTCGTGTTCGTCCAAGCGTCCGAGGGGACGCAAGCGGGCCGCAAGGATCGCTGTGTACGGCTCAGGTGCGAGGATCGTCACGGCGTCCATGCATTCTCCCGGCTACCCCGCGCCTACGGGGCAACGATCTGTATCAGCAGATCCGCATCCCGCGTCACCAGACCGCCTGCCTTCTCGATGCCTTTGACGACATGTTTTCCGAGGTCGGGACCGTAACCGATCGTCGGCAAGTTGACCGCCTTCTCCGTTTCGAACAATTGCGTGGTGAGACCTTTTCCGCCGTTCGATTTGACTTGAATCGCGGAATTCTTGAGGAGGATGTCCACGTCCGTGATTTTCCCTCCCGCCGCGTCGAAGATATCGACGTTCACTCCGACGACGTGTCCCGGGTAGGCCGCCTCGATCCTTGTCGCCAATTCACCGACGTGCGGATCTGGCGAGGTGAACGTCCGCGGGGCCGCTGCGGTAGGAGCGGATTCGGCCGCGGCGCCCCCGAGCCGAGCGCTCACGCCGGCGGCAGCCGCGCCGACGACGAGGTCGGCTGCCATGTGATCGGGGTCGACAGCCGCGGCCAAGGATCCGGTTGCAACCGCGCGGGAGGCGGCGCCAGCGGCGACGGATCCGACGGCGCCACCGCCAACCTGGACGAGCAAGCTCGCGCCAGCCGTCGCGCCGGCGACCGCTCCGTTGATGGCGCCGCCAAGTGCGGCCGCGCCAGCGCCACGCAAGGTCCATTGCTCGACGGGGGTGAAGACCATGTACACGCCGGTCGAGATTGCGGCGCCGGCCGCTGCTCCGATGAGAATCGCCGGGTTCTTCCCGTCCGGGTCGCGGTACGTCGCGGGCAGGTTGCGCGCGTAGCCGTACAGGTTGCAGTCGACCGGGCTTTCCTGGCACCGCGTCGGCTCCTCGAGGTAGAGCGGATCGGGAGTGAGGAACCGATGGATGTGCGGATCGTAGTCGCGCACGCCCATCCGCATCGTGCCCAGATCGGCGTCGTAACCCTGCTGCGCGTAGTCGACGCTGGTGGCGAGGTCCGGATGCTGGGCGCGGTCGCCGTAGGGCGAGGGAATCCGCGCGGTGCCGGTGGTATCCGCAAGCACCGTTCCGCGGGAGTCGGCGCTGACCAGCTTGAAGGTGCCGTTGACGATGGCCCCCGCCAGCATGCCGCCCGCGCTGACCGGTTGGGACAGGCCTGTCGAATCGAGCACACCTTCTTCGAGATACGCGGCGACGAACGCGCCGCCCGACTGCTTCGCGAGCCGCACGCCGTTCTCGTCGTCGAGGAACGTCCAGGTCGTGGCCCCCCGCGCCGCGGACGCCAACTGGCCGTCCGGCCCGTACGACAGCGCAAGCGTTCCCGCCTGCACCACGCGGCCGAGCGAATCGAAGGTGTAGGTCGTCGAGCCGGCGGTCAGCGTCGCGCCGCTGCGCACGAGCGGCATCGAGACGCCGTTCGTGTCGATCCGCGAGATCAGGCCGGTCGGGTCATAGCCGTAGCCGTAGGAGCTCGACGAGTCGCTCGCGCTGGTCAGGTACCCGGCGGGCGCATAGCCGTGCGTGCGCGAAAGCGAGGTTGCGCCGATGACGATGCTCTCGGTGTCCAAGAAGCCGCGGTTGTTGAGCGCGACCGTCGTCGACGACGAAAAGAGCGGGCTCGTCTGGTCCAAGCCGACGTGGCGCCGGGTCGTGCCGTCGTAGCGGAAGGCGAGCTTCGCGCCGCCGGTGAATGTCGCCGAGACGAGAAGTCCGTTCCCATCGTAGGCGTAGGTGGCGAGGTTCGCTCCGCCGAGCGTGGTCGCGGTCAGGCGCCCGTTCGCGTCGACCTGGATTGCGAGGTCGGTGGTGGAGAGCGGCGTGCCAGTGGCATCGAGGACCGTGGTCAGGTGGTCCCGGACCGTCCCGTCGTCGAAATAGCTGAGCTGCGCCTGGACGGTGCGCCACCCATTGAGCGTGAGCGAACGCGTGGAGACCGATCCGTCGGGGCGGTACCCGAGCAGCTTCGACCAGCCGTTGCCGGCGACGGCGGAGAGAAAGCCGCGATCGACGATGGCGGTCGGCGCCGACGGGGTTGCGCCGTCGTAATAGAACTGGAACGTCTGCGTGTGGCCAGTTGCGACGTCGGTATGGGTACGCAGCGTGCAGCGACCTGCCGAATCGTATGCGAAGGCAACGGTGCGGACCGCCGCTCCTCCCGGCGTCTGCCAGGTCTTGCTCGCGATGCGGCCGTTGACGTCGTAGGCCGTGACCACCGTCGCAATGCCGCCGCGCGCGACCGTGTCGACGCGACCGTGGCCGTCGAAGTGCACGGTGTGGCGAGTGCCGTCCGCGAGATCCACTTCGCGCAGGCGATCGAGCGCGTCGTAATAGAAATGCGTCACCGCGCCCGAGGCGTCCTGATGCCAGGCGAGATGGTGGGTGGCGTCGAACGCCGAGGTGAAGCTGTTCGTCCCGTTCTGGGTGACGGTTTGAAGCAGGAAACCGCCGCTCAGCGCCGCGGCCGTGCTCTCCTGCCGCTGCACCGACGCCTGCAACTGCGCGACGATCGCCGAGTCGAAACCCGCCGAGGTCGACACCTGGGAGCGCAGAAACGTTCCACCCGAGAGCAGCGCCGTGTAATCGAGCGAGAGCGGATCAGTCGTGGGTGAGATGCTCGGCCGCAGGAGCCACTGCGTCTCGCCGATGCTGACCTGGCGCTGCGCGACCGGACCGAACGTCCAGCCCTCGGGGATCTTGCTGGCCGTCGCCACGTCCTCGCCAGTGGCGGTCTGGTAGTCCACCTGCGTGCGGGCAGCGGCGGCGCCGGCGTCCACCAGCTTCGTGCTGAAGATGGTGCCGAGCTGCGTTCCCGACGCGTACTGGTAGGAGAGCATGTCGATGGGATTGAGCTCGCTCGCCGAGCCGAGGTCGTCCCATTTCTTCGTCAGCCGCTCGAGCGCGTCGTAGCGGAAGAAGCGGTTGTACGAGTGCGTGCCGCGGTTGACGGCGATGGCCCGGATCCTGTCGCTCAAGGCGTCGCGGTCGGTCACCTGCGTGACGACGCCGTCCGCGGAGACCACCTGATTCAAGAGCAGCGAACCGGCGTCGTAGCCGTACGTGCTCGTCCCCGCGGCGGGAGTGCTGACGGCGGCGATGGTCCCGTCCGGGTTGTACGTCACCGTCTGCAGCGTGATGACGCCGCTCGACGCCTGGCTCTGCGCCTGCACCACCTGCCCGGCCGCGTTGCGGGTGAGAAGACCGGTGTAGCTGAAGTCGAGGGTGGTATCCTGGTGCGAACCGCTGATGGTGATGCTCTGCGGGAGGCAGTGCAGCGCGTTGCCGAAGCCGCTGATGCTCGCGCGCGCCTCGACGGTGGTGAGCGTTCCCCACGGGCTCGTGCGCGTCGTCTGTGCCGGGCAGACTTCGGCGTTGAACGCGACGTAGTCGGTGCGCTCGGTCAGCGTCTGCGAACCGTCGGGCGACTGCCAGCCGGAGACGATGGCTTTGAGTCGCTTCCAGGGAAGTCCCAGATAGACGGCGTCCTCGTAGGTGCGCTGCTCGATGGCATCGGTCTGCGCCGCGTTCACGTCGTGGCGCAGCGAGCTGACCGGCAACCCCGAGACCGCGTCCGTGTTGACGAACGCCGCGCTCACGGTGGTGACGTTGTCGCTGCGGGTGACCCCGCCGAAGCCGACGAGGTATCGGCCGGCGCTGTGCAAGACGGGCGTCTGATAGCTGTATTGGAACGAGGCGAGATCGCGGCCTGCGGTCTGCACGGTGAGGCCCGTGACGACTGACTGTCGCCGCCGGCCGCCGGAAACCGCAGGGCTCCTTCCGTACGAGAGCGTGATCACGTTTCCGCGGCCATCGTTTGCGGTGCTGAGGAGCGCCGTGTCGGCCCCGGCCAGCGCCAGCGAATAGGCGTGCCCCGCCTTGACCACCGCGATCTCGGTATCGCCGCTGCCGACGAAGTCGCCGGCGATGGCGCGGGTGCTGGTCGGATCCGCGAACGACAACCCCGGCAACGGCGTCTGCACCAGCTTCGAACCGGTGTTCACGTAGAGGGTCAGGACGCCGTTGCGCGAGAGGATGACGTCGGTGAGCCCGTCCTTGTTGGCGTCGACGAAGGTGAATTCGTAGAGCGACAGACTGGTGACCAGCGAGCCTTGCGAGGAGAAGAACTGGAACGATTTGCCCTGGGAATTGAAGGCGTAGTTGCCGAGGCCGTTCCAGACCCACAGCGCGCTGTCGGTACGGCCGATCAAATCGACGATGCCGTCGCCATTGAAGTCGTTCGCCCAGGCCGCGGTGGTGGTTACAGCCGGGCTGAGGGTCGCTGTCCGGACTGAGCCGAAGGCGTACCCGGTCGAAGTGCTCTGATTGGGAATGAGCTGATAGCTGCCGGCCGACAGCCGCAAGAGGTCCGGCTGGAAGTCGCGGTTGAGATCGACGAGCCGCGTGTTCGCGCCCAGCGCCCAGCCAGTCGGCAGACTCTGCGTGTACAGCGGTTCGCCGAGCCGGTTGCACACCGTGAGCGCGGTCGCTGAAACGCCGGCGACGAGGCTCACCACCTGATAGCTATTGTCGGACGATCTGAGCTGCGCGAGCGTCCGCGGCACGTTGCTCGCGGAAGTCGGCGGCCTGCAGACCGTCACCGCATCCGGAGGCGCCGGAGCGAGCGGCGTCACCGCGTAGCCGCCGTCCTGTTGCTGCAAGAGCGTCAGCGCCGTCGAATGTTCGAGGTCCGCGCGGCCATCGAGATCGGTGTCGAACTGCGCGGAGCGGTTCGGCTGGAAGAAGTCGGCGCCGAACTGGGTCACCATCGCATCGAGCTTCGGGGTGGCGCGGAAGGTTGCGCTGGTGAAGCGCGCGGCGGGCAGCGAATACGTATAGACAACCGCCGGCATCGAGGAGCCGGACGCAAACGTCTGGACCACCTGAGTCAGGTAGAACGCCGGACTGCCGCCATCGTTTTGGTAGGTCAGCGTGTGGTGCCACCGCTCGGTCATGACGCCGGACTGCAACACCTTCGCGCTGACCGTCTTGACGCGGCGGTCGAGTGTCGCGGCGGCGCCCGACCGGTAGTCCAGGAAGGTCTGTGTCAGCGTCTCGTAAGTGAAATCGAGCTGTGCCTGGTACGCGGAGCCGGTGCCGCCGTACTGGACCTGGGTCAAGAACAGCCGGCCGGTGCCGCTCGTCCAGGTGAGGTGCGTCTGGCGGCCCGTCACGCTGACGATGTCGGTCAGGTACCACGCGTACGTTCCGGCTGCGGTGTCCACGCGCGAGCTGCCGCCGAAGGTCCAGCGGGCGCCGTCGGGCATGGTCGCGACCATCGTCGAGCTCACGCCAACGTCGACGCGGACGAGCTTCTGCATGCCTTCGGGGTAGTAGGCGCCGTCGCTGCCGAGGATGAGGTGCCCGAACGGGCTGCTCAGCTCGTCGGTGCGGTAGTCGAGATCGCCGACCGGCCGGAAGCGGGTCAACGCGAGCGATGACTGCCAGCCCATGCCCCATTCGGAGATGCCGGAGTCCGGCGAATAAACGGGGAACAGCTCCGCTCCGGGCGCGCCGCGATCGACCGGCGCGGAGATGGCGCAGGGAATGCTGAAGCCGCCACGGCTGACATCCGCCGGGCCGAAGGCGATTCGCCCGTACTGTCCCGCGAGCGATCCGCGCTCAGGCGCATCGATCTGCGGCGGCTGCACCATGTAGTCGTGGAACACGGCCTGCGCGTGCGCGCCGAGGGCTGCGCCGAGCATGAGGACCGCGACCCGCACTGCAATGGGCGATCGCATGGAGGCTCCTTGCTTTTGAGGGATGCGCCCGCCGGTAAACCCGGCGGGCGCACAGAGCGTCAGATCTGGCTCAGGGGCACATCGGCGTCAGGTGCACGGGCGAATTGCGCGCCGATACCCGGAAAAACACCACCAGCTCGGACGCGCCGGAGACCGGCGCCGGTACCCCGGCTGGCTGGGAAACGAGCTGCGTCTTGTCGATGGTGAATTTGGTGAACGGCGAAAGGCCGTTCCCCGCCACGTACAAGGGCGACGCAGTCGAAGCGCTCTTCTGCGCGAAATCAGTGAACGCATCGGTGGCTTCGCCAGCCTGGATCTCGATGCCTTGGCTCAGCCAATCCGAATTTTCGAGCCGATACACTTTGTCGGCGCCTTGCGCGTAGAAATGCATGTTGTTGTCGAGCACCATCGGCATGCGGACGCCCTGGTACTTGTCGGGCAGCCCCGGCCGCACCATGAAGACCTCCATCGCGGTGATGACGGGGAGCGAGTCGCTGCACAAAAGCGCATCCGTGCCGCCCGATGCTTGCCAGATGTCGGTCGGCAGCATCTGCAGCGCCAAGAGGTTGCTGGTCGGGTCGTTGAGCTGGTTCCAGAGATCCTGCGCGCGCAACGCGGACACCTGCGTCCAGCCGCCGGACAGAGACGGGTTCGCCGGGTTGGGGAAGCCGAGCGCAAGGATGGCGTCGACGGGCGGCGGCTGGTTCAACACGGTCTGCGTGACCTTGTTCGTGATCTCGGTGGTGGTGCTCGCGACCGCCCGGCTCCAGGTGGTCAAATCGCCCGCCCAGTCGAGGTGCGGCAACGTCCCGACTCCCACGAGCTGGCCCAAGACCGAAGAGTCGAACACGGCCAGCGCACCCGGATACTTCAAGTCGACGATGGGGAAGACTTCGCTCACCATCACGTCGCGCAGCTCTTGCGAATCCGACTGCAGGAGCTCCGTGCCGAGGTCTGCGAGGATGTGATCGGGGATGGTTTGATACAGGCGCGCCGCGGCCTGCGCCCCGTTCAGATCGTCTGCGAGCTGCTTCGCTTGCAGTTGCATGACCGCGAACTGGCGCTGATCAGCCTGGAGCTGCGAGGCCCGTTCGAGGTGCGCGAGCTCCTGCGCAATCCAGCCGTCGAAGAACGTCTGGATCTCCGGCGGATAGAAGCTCAACGTGCAGTTCGCCCCGGTCGCGTTGCAGGACGTGCGCAGCGTGTCGTAGGCAGCCGCGCGCAGGGCGGTCATCTGTTCGGGGCCAATCACGCCTTGCGCGAGCAGCGCCGGCATCTGCGAGCGCAGGTTCGAAAGCGCTGTCGACATGCCCTTGCCGAGCGCTTGCGCGGTCGCGCCGAAGGGAGTGGTCTGCACCGCCGTGACGGTGAGCGCGGCGGGGTCGTTGACCGCGCAGTGCAGATCGTTGACGGCGAGGTACAGGTCGACGCCGGTCACCGCCGCGCCGTTCAGGTCGGTGGCGCCGATGACGACCGCGCTCGCAGGCTCCTGCAGCACGTGCGCGTCGATCAGGTCCGCCCGCGTCGTCCCGCCGGTCTTGACTTCGAGGAGAAGCAGGCTGCCGGCAGGGAACGTAGGGAACGGCGTGCTCGAGAGGCGAATGCCGGTGGTGAAGTTCGCGGACAGGCGGCTGTCGGAGCTGCTGGTGTTGGTGGTGCCCTGCGTGTCGCGGATGTCCGTGCCAGTCGCGTGCGAGCTGCAGAAATTGACGTTCGAGCTGAACCCCAGGCTGATGTCGATGGGCAGTCCGAGGGGGAGCGGGCCTCCGATGCTGGCGCTGGCGCCGCCGCAGGTCGTCGTCGTGGAGGTGTCGGTCGTGAAGCTCGACGTCTGATGGGCGGCGGAATTCGCCACAGCCGAATAGGCCCCATTGTTGAGCTGAAGAACGAAGCCTTCGGGACCCGTCTGCGCATGGCTCACGTCGATCACCGACGAAACGCCGCCCGGCGGGGGTTGACTGCCGAAAGGCGCTGTCGAAAGAGCGCACGTCGGCGACCATTGACCGGTGGTCGAAACATGCACCACATCGCCCGGATGGGCGATCGCGAACGGCGTCGCCGTCTTGGCAAAGCTCGCGATCGGCGTGGTGGGCGCCATCACCGCCGTCGCCGACGCCCATTTCGCATCAGCAGGAACAGCGCTGACAGTGAAGGTCTGGTGCTGCACGGCGGTGCCCGGATCGGTGTTGAAGCTCGACATCGTCTTATAGGCGGCGTCGAAATCCGCGTACTGGGCCTGTTCGGTCTGGATCGCCGACTGCAGTCCGGCGACGTCCGCCGCGAGCGCTTGCAACTGCAGCGACCGGGCGTCGATCTGGTCGACGATGTCCTGCTGTTGGGTCACGTTCGCGAGCTGTCCGATGATGTTCGTCGCCAGCGTCGTCCGATTCGTCGTGTAGCTGCTGACCTGGCTGCTGAGCGTGTTGCCGGCATTGGTCGCGTCGGTGATGAACCCGTTGATGCGGTCGCTCGTGAGTCCGCCGTGGAGGACGCCGACGGTGGAGGCGTCGAACAAGCCGCTCGCGTCGAAGTTGGCGATGCGCGTCTGCGCGCGCTGGACGATGTTCGCCAAACCTTCGGTGGGCGGCGTCGCGGCGAACTTGCTCGCCGGCGTGGGGACGAGCAGATCCGGCGTGTACACCGTCGAGCCCGGAACCGAATCGACCACCGCCGCGCTGATTGCCGCGGAGTTGCTGTTCCAGTCCGAGAAGACGACCCGCCAGTTGGTCCAGGTCTCGGTTGAGAACAAGCTGCTCGTGTCCGGGGAGGTCAACGCCGCGGAGAGCAACGCCGGATCGCTGACGCTCGCGACGAGCCGGGTCAGCTCGGCAGGTTCGGTGCGGAGCGCGCCGTTGCGGCAGCTCGGAGTCGCCGAGGCGCCGGTGTCGCCGCGGAACCTGCAGCCCAGATCCTGGTAGTAGCCGACGGTGCCGAGGCGGTCGGTTGCCATCTGCAAGGCGTCTCCCAGAACCTCGATCAAGGGCGCGCCGGAGAGAGGAAGCTGCGAGCTGTTGGGCACGTTGGTGAGCGCCGCGAGGAGCACCGTGCGATCGGCCTCGAGCGTCTGCTGGAAGATGTTGTCGAGGGCTGCGCTGGACGGAGTGGCGCTGCCGGCCTGCGGCACGCCTGCCGCGGCGTAGACCGACTTCCAGAACTCACCCAGGTAGGTGCTGGTCTTGTTCCAGACCAGCGCGTCGTTGGCGGCGCCGCCGGACGACGGGTTGAACTGCCGGAAGCCTTTGTACCAGTCGCCGATGATTTGGATCTGCCCTTGGGCGGTGGCCTGGTTGAAGGGGGTGGTGGTGGGGATGCGGGTCAGCGCGGCAGTGACCACGCTGTCGATCACGCGATTGTAGGCGTTCTTGTACGTCGTCGCGGGGCAGTTGGCGTTGAGAGCGGCGATCGACCCGCCGGTGGACGCGCAACTTTCGCTCCGCGAGGTCAGGTTGGCGAAGAAGGTGCCGTCGTTCGATTCGTCGAACCACAGCTTGGCGCAGTCGTCGAGCTTGGCATTGAGCGCGGTCTGGTCGCCGCAGGTGGAGGGTTCTTCGATGCCGGAGAACCCGCACACTCCGGCGACTCCCGGAGTGGTGAGCGTCGGCGCCACACCCTCCTGGCAGAGGTTGCTGTCCCAGCAGTCGCCGGGGACCTTGCAGGAATCGCCGAAGACTCCGTTCCCGCGGATGACCAGCGTGGGGAAGCTCGGCGAGAGGCTGAAGGTCTGGTTCACGCTTCCGGCGGAGATGGTGCTGTTTCCGGTGAACCGGACCGTGCTGGTGTTGGTGCCGCCGCCCTGGATGACGACGTTGCCGGTGACGACCAGCGTGGTCTGCGCTCCTGCGTGCGCGGCGGTCAGCGCGCAGGCGAGAAATGCGCACACCGCGAGAAGACGTTTCGATGAAAGCTCGTTGACGGGGCTGCCCATGATTTCACCTCGGTCCGGGACGTTGAAGGGCGCGGTGAATCAGGGATCGACGAGCTTGCCGGCGATGGGGTTGTTGTAAGTCGTGAACCCGCAGCAGTCGCTGCCGCTGCCTCCGCAGCTCCAACCGTTGGTGCAGACGGTGCAGGTCGGCTGCAGAGTCATCGCGCCGGTGCCCGCAGCTCCGCCGCAGTCCGCCGTGTACACGACCGTGCCGCCCGTCGTCCGCAAGCGGCCGTTGACTTCGAGGTAGTCCCACACGCTGACCTTGCGGCCGACCGGGGTACCCGAGCGCCCGACGATCATCAGCGTGTTGTAATCGGACGCGTTCTCGATGGTGGCGCGGCCCGTCGCGCTGTCGCTCCAACCACTCCAGGCATGGGCCGTGTTGTTGAAGCTGAGCTGCTGTCCGGCGGCCACGATGGCGCCGTCGACCCACACGCTCTTGCCGGCGTAGGCGCGCACGTAGGTCGCGTCCTGCATGAACCAGCCGCCGCCCCAGGTCTGGTTGAACCAACCGTCGTTGCCTTTCGTCCGCAGCCAGCCGTTGGCCTCGATGTCGCCGTTGACGTCCAGCGGGTACAAGGGCGCGGTGATGCCGATGCCGACGAGGCCCTTGTTGAGCACGATCGACTGGTGCCACGCACCGTCGGCCTTGTCGTTGAAGTCGACATAGCCGCGCGAGGTGGTCGTGCCGCCGTCGCCGTCGATGTTGATCGCGCCAGCCTGACGGCCCGAGCCGTTGAGGATGCCGTACACCGTCGAAGTGCCCTGGGCGACGATGGGGACGTTGGTAACCGGGGAGGTGCCATCGGCGTTCTCTGTGGCCGTGAATCCGCCCGGCGCCTTCACGTGCAATTTCCCGAGCGGCGTGCTGGTGCCGATGCCGGCGCTCCCGGTCCCGCCGGTCGCGAACCAGGCATTGCCTTTGACTTCGAGATTTTGCGCCCACGCGACGGCGGCGATGCTCGAGAGGACGAGAGTGAGTCCGAGGGTGGTCTTGATCTGGGAAGAAAGCCTCATCGCCGATGCTCCGCTGTGGCCTGGCACCGTTCGCGGTGCGCAGAAAGAAACGAACAGGCAAGGCGGGTACAATGGCCGAAAGACTATCGTCAAGCGCCAGGATTCAAGCCCGCGAATCGCAGGTCATTTGCTTCCGCACGCACTGGCGCGCTCTGGGACCGACATCGCCGCACGTCCTCCATGTGGAAACGGGCGATTGGCCCCGCTAGCCAGAAACCAAGCCATCAAGGCCGCGCGGATTCGCTGGACCTCACTACCGCCTTCCCGGTTAGCGTTCGTCGTCCCCATCCACCGTTTCTCGAAGCCCGGAACGCAAAAACATGGAGTCCGCCGTGCCCGAAGTGCCCGCAGCCGCGCCACCGCAGAACAACCAATTCCTGCACGTCGCTTCGCTCGTCGCCCTGACCGCGGCGGCGGTGACCGCGGGCGCAGTCCTGCGGCCTTCGCTCGAACGACTTCGGAGCCGGCCTGCCGGCGCGGCCGAGACCGTCGCCTTGATGGAACACGCGGCCGTGGACGTGCGGCTCGGCCGTGCCGGACCGCGCGCCGCCGAGCTCGAACGCGCGGCGAAGGAAGCGCGCGAACCGGCGACGCGGCAGCGGCTGCTCGGGCTCTGGAGCGAGGCGGCGCTGCAGGCCGGAGCAACCCGGAAGGCTGAGGAAGCGGACGGCCTGCGCGAACCGCTCGCGCCCGAGGGCGAAGCGCGCAACGCCATCCGGCTTCGCCGCATCGGCCTCGCAGCCGGGCTCGGCGAAACCGGCGCGGCAGAAGAGCTCGCGCGCCCGCTCCTGATGGCTCCGGATGGCATGCTGGCCGACGAGGCGCGCCTGCGGCTCGTCTCGGCGATGCCCGACAAGGATCTGCGGGCCTTCATCGCCGGCGGGGACGTTCAGGATCGCGAGCAGGAGCGGCGGCGCGGTCTGGCGGCGCTGCGCCTGCAGCACAACCCGAAGGAGGCGCTGCGCCACCTCGAGCCGTTGCGCAAGAGCGGCGGCGACGACAGCCTGCTGCAGGCGCTGGTCGACTGCTACGCGCTCCTCGATCGCCCGAAAGACGTCGCTTCCACCATCGGGCCGATGATCGACGCGGCGGCGGTCCAATCGCGGAAGATCGCGCTTTCAGTCGTCCTCGCGAACGCCCTCCTCAAGACGGGTGATGCTGCCGCGGCGGCTGCGGCGTTGAGTCCTTTCCGCAACGGTGGCGACCTCACTGCGCGCACCACCTACTTTGCCGCGCTCAAGGCCTCCGGAAAGCTCGATGCCGAGCGGCGCACGATGCGGCCCATCGACCGCGCTTTCGTCGCGCTGACGATCGACCGCGACTACGCATCGGCCGAAAAGCTGTACGCAGCCGCTGCGGCGGACTCCCCCGAGGCGGCAGCGGGGTTGCGAGAGGCGAGCCGCCGCATCGAGCTGGGCGAGCGGCGCAGGCTCTATGAAGAGGTTCTGGCGAAGGACGCTGGCGACGACGCCACCCGCCAGAAACTGATCGAAGTGTACGTCGCGCTCGGCGAGGCGGACGCAGTGCAGAAGCTCGTCTCGCAGGCGCTTTCGGGCCGCGAACGCTCGCCGGAAGTGCTGCTCGCGGTCGCCGAAGCGTTGGGAAAAGCCGGCTTGTACCCGGAGGCCGCCGCCCTGCTCGAGAAAGCGTACGCCGCCGAGCCGGACGCAGCGAACAAGCAGCACATCCTCTTCTCCTTGGCCGCGCTGTACAGCGCAGGCAACCGACCGGCGGATGCCGAGCGCGTCTACGCAAGGCTCGCGGCCCAGGGCGTCAGCCCCGACATTCAAAACGAGGCGGTCTCGCGCCTCGCCACCCTGCTCCACTAGACCTGAGGACCACATGCGACTCACGACGACGGCGATCTGCATCGCGATGCTTGCCGCCTGCAGCAAGCACGAAAAGCCGCAGCAGGCTGCCAATCCGCAAGACCTTCACGTCCTGGTGGCGCCGCCGCGGCCGGCGATGGGGTCGGCGGCGTTCCACCTCGAGCTCGGCGCCGTGTATCACCGCTATGGCGGCGACAAGGAAGCCGCGGAGCATTTCGATCTGGCCCTGAAGTCAACGCAGGACAGCAGCCAGCGCCTGCAAGCGCTCCTCGGCATCGCCGACGCCAAGGAGGCGAGCGGCGATGCGGATGGCGCGGTTGCGGCGCTCGAGCAGGCAGTGGCGGCGCAAAGCTCAGCCGAAGCGGTGTCGCACCTCGCGCAGTTGTACGCGGCGAACAAGCACGTCGAGAAGGCGTTCGACCTGTGCGATCGCGCCGCTGCCGCGACCCCCGACGCCTGGCAGCGCGATCAGATCATCCGCGCTGAAGTTGCGATTGCTCGCGGCGCTGGGCAGCTTCCGCAGCGCATCGCCGCGAAGCGCGGGGCAATCGATGCACGCCGTCCTGACGAGGTGGCGCTGCGCTTCCTCGTGGCCGCGCTCGACACCGGCACCATGGGCGCATCGGGCGCCGGCGCTGTAGCCCCGGAGGTCATCGCGGCCTACGAACGGCTCCGGCAACTTCATCCGGCCGACGAGCAACTCCGCCAGGAGCTGCAGGCCGCGTACGAACGCGCTGGCCGATCCGAGGACGCGATCCGAATCGCGGCTCGAGCGCCGGTCGAGGCAGGGGTGGATTGCCAGGGCGCGTTCGCCACGCCGGCCGAATCGGCGAAGCTGCACGCGCTGTCGGAGGCGCTGCGGATTCATGCGGCCGCCGGCGAGCGCGACAAGGCGCTGGCGGACGCGAAGGCCATCGCTGCCGCGAGCGGGAGCGAAGGCGTCGCAGCGAGCCTGCTCGCCGCGCGTTCCTACGCGGACCTCGGCGTCGCCCCGCTTGCCGCCCAGGCGCTGGCGAAAGCCGCGGCTGCCGCAACCTCGCCCGACGACGCGCGAAAGGTCGCGCTCGCCCGCGCGAGCGTCGCGGACCGGACCGGCAACACTGGCGAAGCGGACGCGCTGCGGGCGGGATGGAAGAAGTCGGAAGACGCCTGCCTGCGCCTCGCCTCCACTTTCCCGTCCCTTCCTTCGGGTCCGAGAGTGGCGTTGCGCGCACCGTGACGCGTTCGCGCGAACCGCGACTCGGAGGTGCAGCCGGGCGCCTGATTCCGGTCTGCGGCGCCAGGCTGGATCAGCGCGGCTGCGCTTCGCGCGCTTGAAGCGGGGTCTTGCCGGCGCGGAGCCCGAGCCAGACGATGGCGATGCTCAACAGGCCCACCACGAGCGCGATGCTGATGCGCGAGACGGCGGCGAAGAGGGCCAGCGTCCCCGCCGACACACCGGTGAAGGCGAGGCCGAGCAGCGGCAACACCGGCGCCCCGGTTCCAGCCAGGCTGCAGGGGCAGGTGGTGAGGCCGAAGACGCTGGTCGCGGCGGCGAAGATCCCCGCCCGCGAGGCGGTCTTCCGGTGGTGCGCCCAGAGAGCGAAATAAGCCCCGAAGAGGAGCGCGAAGCAGGCGATGCGGGCAAGCGTCGGCACGTCGAGGATGAACGCCCAGACCGGACCATCCGGGCCGTCCGCGCTCACCCATGCCACCTTCAATTGGGAGAGGAAGGCGAGCTTGTCCAGAAAGGGCTCGGACAGCGTCAGGTACGCAGGCAACCGCGGCAGCCAGGGATTGAAGGTGAAGAAGTCAGCCGGCTTGCGCGCGATGGAGAGGATGACGACCGGCGCCAGCAGGTTGAAAGCGGCGATCGCCAAGGCGGCGCAGAAGGCGATGGCCTTGTGGGCACGGATGGCGGTGAAGATGCCGCGAAAGACCTGTCGTACCATCGCGCGGCGGAGGATAGCCTCGCCGCCCTATTCTCGCCACGCCCGCAGCCGCGCTCGAAAACAGACCGCTCCTCTGGCTCGCTTGCCGACGCGTCCGCCGTCCGATAGCCTCTCTAGGATGAAACGCCGCTCGTTCCTCGGTGCCGCCGCGCTCGCCGTCCTTCCCTGGCGGAAGCTCGCCGCAGCCGATGGCGCCGCCACTGCGCCGCCAAGGGCCGAATCCGGGTGGCGCTCGTTCGAAGTCACCACCCACGCCGAGATCCTGCGGCCGCAGGGCGTCTCCAAGGCCTGGCTTCCCTTGCCGCTCGAGTCCTCGACGGAGTGGCAGCGGTTCTCTGGCAATACGTGGTCGGGCAACGCCAAGAAGATGCAGGAAGTGACCGTCGGCAAGTACGGCGTGAAGCTGCTCGAGGTCGAATGGGCGGAAGGCACCAAGGACCCGGTGGTGGAGGTGAAGAGCCGCTTCATGACCCGCGACCGCGCCGTCGATTTGTCCGGCAAGAGTGGAGCGTCCTTGAGCAGCAAGGAGGCCGCGCTCTACACCGCGCCCACCGACTACATCCCCTGCGACGGCGTCGTTCGCGAGACCGCGCTGATGCGCGCAGCCAAGGGCGCGAAGACCGATCTCGAGAAGGGCCGCTCCATCTACGAATGGGTGGTGCAGAACACGCTGCGCGATCCGAAGACCAAGGGTTGCGGCACCGGCAACGTCAAGGCGATGGTCGAGTCCGGCAACTTCGGCGGCAAGTGCGCCGACATCAACGGCATCTTCGTCGGCTTCTGCCGCTCGCTGGGCATCCCCGCCCGCGACGTTTACGGCATCCGCGTGGCTCCCTCGCGGCTCGGCTACAAGAGCCTGGGCGCTTCGACCGAAGTGATCAGCAAGTCGCAGCACTGCCGGGCCGAATTCTTCGCCGAGGGCATCGGCTGGGTGCCGGTCGATCCCGCCGACGTGCGCAAGGTCATTCTCGAGGAGCCGCCCGGCCATCTCTCGCCCGAGGACGCGAAGGTGGAAGCGGCGCACAAGCGGCTGTTCGGGTCGTGGGAGATGAACTGGCTGGCCTTGAATTTCGGCCAGGACGTGGAGCTGCCCGGCTCGAAGGGACCGAAGCTGCCCTTCCTCATGTACCCGAACGGCGAGACCGGCGGCGAACGCCTCGACGAGCTCGACCCGGATCGCTTCCGCTACACCATCATTTCGCACGAAGCATGATCGCGCTCCTCGCGGCTGCGGCGCTGTCGCTGCAGTTGACGGACCTGCTCGGCAAGACCCAGCGCCTGTCCGACTATCGCGGCAAGGTGGTGCTGCTCAACTTCTGGGCCACGTGGTGCGACCCCTGCATCGAAGAATTGCCCTTGATGGAAAAGATGCGCGCGGACTTCGCGCAGAAGCCGTTCGTCATCCTGGCGGTGCAGACGGGCGGAAGCGCGCGCACCGCCGAAGACGTGGTCTCGACGCTCAAGCTCGGGTTCCCCATCCTGCTCGATCGGGACACGAAGGTGACGCAGTCCTTCGGAATCCAGACGCTGCCGACCAGCTATTTGATCGGGCCTTCCGGCGAGGTGGTGGAGCGGCACGTCGGCGAATGGCCACAGATGCGCGCGGCGGTGGAGAAGCTGTTCAAGCCGCAGCCGCGCACCGCGGGCGGCTCAAAGCCCTAGATACGCGGGCGCGGATGTTCTCAGAGGCCGAGGTAGGCGGCGCGGATGTTCGCGTTTGCCGAAAGCTCCGCGGCGCTCCCCTGCAGCGTCACCTTGCCGGTCTCGATCACGTAGCCGCGGGTGGCCACTTCCAGCGCCGCGAGCAGGTTCTGCTCGACGAGCAGGATGGTCATGCCGGAGGCGTGCAGCGAGCGAATCACCTCGAACATCTGGTCGACCACGATGGGAGCGAGGCCGAGCGACGGCTCGTCGAGGAGCAAGAGCGTCGGCTCGGACATCAGGGCGCGGCCGATGGCGCACATCTGCTGCTCGCCGCCGGAGAGGCTTCCCGCGAGCTGCGACTTCCGCTCGAGCAGCCTGGGGAAGAGCTTGTGCACCCGGTCGAGCCCTGCCGAGGCATTCCCGCGCGAGCGCGCCTGGTAGGCGCCGAGCTCCAGGTTCTCGCGCACCGTGAGACCGGGCCACAGCTCGCGCCCTTCGGGGACGAGGGCGATGCCGAGCGAGGACCGGTCGTGCGCCGGCACCCGCGAAAGCGGCTTTCCCTTGAAGAACACCTCGCCGCTCTTGGGCGGGAGGACGCCGCAGATGCAGCGGAGCGTGGTGGTCTTGCCGGCGCCGTTGGAGCCGAGGAGCGTGACGATCTCGCCGTCTTTCACGTCGAGCGAGAGCTGGCTCAAGACCCGCACGTCGCCGTACGCCGCGTCGATGCCGCGCACGTCCAGGAGCGTCTCACCCGGCATTGGCGCGCGCCTTTCCCAAGTACGCGGCAATCACCGCCGGCTCCTGCACCACTTCCTTCGGCTTGCCAGAGGCGATCAGCTTCCCCGCGTCCAGGACCACCACGTGCTCGCAGAGGCGCATCACTGCCGGCATCACGTGCTCGGTCATCACGATGGAGACCTTGCGCTCGTCGCGCGCGCGGAGGATGAGCGTCCCCATCTCCTGCGCCTCGGCCGGATTCACCCCGGCGATCACCTCGTCGAGGAGCAGCACCTTCGGCGCGCAGGAGAGAGCGCGCGCCATCTCCAAGCGCTTTCGCCCGGCCAGCGTCAGCGCGGCGGGCAGATCGTTGCGGCGCGCGTCCAGGCCCGCGAAGCGGAGCATTTCGCGCGCGAAGGTATCGGCGCCTTTGTGGCCGAGCTTCGCGCACTGAACCGCGGCCACCGTGCAGTTCTCGAGCAAGGTCAGGTGTGCGAACGGCCGCACGATCTGGTGGGTGCGGACGACTCCGGCGCGAGCGGCGCGAAAGGCGGGCAGGCCGGTCAGCTCCTCGTCGCCGAGAAACACCCGGCCTTCGGTGGGCGGCGTCGAGCCGGCGAGCATGGCGAAGCAGGTGCTCTTGCCGGCGCCGTTCGGGCCGATCAGGCCCAGGATCTGCCCCGGCTCGAGCTTGAAGGTGACGCCGTCGACGGCGCGCAGACCGCCGTAGCGCTTCACGAGTCCCTCGGCCCGGATCACGGTTGCGCTCCTCGCAGGCCGGTCACGGCTCTTCTCCTCGCAGGCCGGTCACGGCTCTTCTCCTCCAAGGCTCGTCACGGCTGTTCCTCGATTGGCTTCTTCATCACCCGCAGCGCGAGGCCGACGAGGCCGAGCGGCTCGAAGAGGATGACGAGCAAGAGGAAGAGGCCGTAGAGGCCGAGATAGAGCTGCGAATAATGCGCAATCAAAGACTGCTGCAGGACGATGAAGACGATTGCCCCCAGGGCCGGGCCGGCGATGGTTCCGATGCCGCCGATCACCCCCATCAAGACGTAGGAGATGGAGCGCTCGAAGCCGAAGAGATCGCCCGGCTCGATGAAGCTGAAGAACGAGCCGTAGAAACCGCCGCAGATGCCCATCGTCATTCCCGAGAGGAAGAGGACCAGGTCCTGCAGCCGCGTGCTGGAAACCCCGACGTCCCCGGCGGCGTCCACGTCGCTCTTGATCGCAAGCAGCGAGAGCCCGAGCGGCGACCGGCGCAGCGCGAACGAGGCAATCAGGGCCAATGCGGCGAGGCCGAGGCCGTACCAATAGAGCTGAAACTTGAGCGCGGGGTGGACCGGGATGGACATGCCGGAGGAGCCGCCGGTGAGCCAAGACCAGTAGGTGCAGATGAGCCGGGTCGCCTCGCCGACGCCGATGGTGGCGATGGAGAAGTACGGCCCGCGCAAACGCAGCGTCGGATGTCCCCAGACGAGCGCGTAGAGCCCGGCGATGACGCCGCCCACGCCCCAGGCGACCAGCATCGGGACGTGCGAAGACACCTGCAACCGGGCAGCGACGAATCCGCCGACGCCGACCATGGCCGCGTGCCCGAAGCTGACCTGTCCCAAGAGGCCGCCGAGCCAGTTCCAAGCGAGGGCGGCGGTGATGCTGAGGAAGGTCAGGGTGAACAGGTTGTGCCAATAGGCATCGCTGTTGACGAGCGGCACCAGCGCGAGCAGCACGAGGGCGCCCGCGAAGGCAAAGAGGACCCACGGCTTGGGCGCCCAGGAAGGCATGCTCATCCGAGGACGCGTTGGCCGAAGAGACCACCCGGCCGCAAGACGAGGACGAGGACGAGCAGCACGAAGCCGACCGCCGCCGTCAGATAAGAGGGCATGATCTTGATCGAGAACACTTCCACGAAGGCGAGGATCAGCGCCGCCAGCGCGGTTCCGGGCACGCTTCCGAGACCGCCGAGCACGACCACGACGAAGCTCTTCAAGAGCTCGCTCGAGCCGTAGCCGGGGTTGAAGGAGAAGAGCGTCGCGCCCAACACTCCCGCTGCGGCCGCGAGGCCGGTGCCGAGCCCGAAGGTGACCGAGTAGACGCGCTCGACGGGAATGCCGACCAGCGTGCAGCTCGAGGGATTTTGAGCGACCGCGCGGATGGCCTTGCCGAGATAGGTCCGGGTCAGGAGCAGGTGCAGTCCGACCAGCACCACGATGGCGACGCCGAACACCGCCAGCCGGTTCCAGGAGACGTACGCGGTCGCGACGTGGAACGAATTCGTGGAGTAGCTCGTGCGCAGCGTCTGATCGTTGCCGGTGAAGAGCAGGTACGCGGTGTTGCGCAAGATCAGCCAGACGGCAAAAAGCAAGAGCAAGGACTGCACGCCTCCGGCAGCGCCGCGGGGAAGCCGCTTCACGAGCAGCTTGTACATGCCGACGCCGAGGAAGAAGGACGCGATGGCGATGGGCACGATGGCGAGATACGGATCGAGGCCGAATTGTTCGTGCATCCAGAACGCCGCGTACGCCCCGACCATGATCATTCCGCCATGGCCGAGGTTCACGATCCGCAGCACCCCGTAGATGATGCCGAGGCCGTACGCCATCATCGCGTACAGGCCCGCCAGCAGCACCGCTGAAAACAGCAGATCGATCACTTGCAGGCCGGATTGGGAGCGACGCCGGGGTTGGAAGCCGACTCCTTCGGCCACACGATGGGAGAGCTGCCGTCGGGCTGGTTCTGCTGCACCACGAACGGATAGATCGCCTGCTGGCCGCTCGCGGCTGGGAAGCTCAGCTTGCCGCCGGGAAGGATGCTCTCCACGTCCAGCGAGGCGAGAGCGTTGCGCACCGCTTCGCGGTCGGTCGAGCCGGCCTTCTCGATGGCCTGGAAGAGAGCGCGCGCGGTCTCGTAGCTGACCGCCTGATACCATTCAGGGACCTTGCCGCCGTGCTTCTCCTTGAACAGGTCGACGAAGTGCTTGGTCATGCCGGCGGTGCCGAGCTGCGCGTTCCACCACACCGACGACAGCACGTACGCGATGTGCTCCTTGCCGAGCGCATCGGCCGCCTGCTTCTCGCTGCCGCGGGCGCCGTAGCTCAGCACCTTGTGGCAGAGGCCGAGCGTCACGTATTGGCGCTGCATGGTGATGTAGTCGGAGAGGTGCGCGTCGGCCAGCATCACGTCGACGTTCGACGCCTTGACCTTGTTGAGGAGCGCTCCGAAGTCCTTGCCTTGCAGCTCGAACGACTCGTCGACGACCACCTCGCAGCAGCCTTGGTGCTTCTTGACGTAGTCGTCCACGCCCTCGCGGAAGTCCTTGCCGTGCGCGGTGTTCTCCCAGAGTACGGCGATCTTCACCTGCTTCGGCAGATGCCCCGCCGTCTGCTGCGAGCCGATCCACTCCATCAGCGCGCTCGAGAGGAGCTGGACCGGCGCGAGCAGGCCGAAGAGCCACTTGTAGCCCTTCGAGTAGATCTCCTTCGCGCCGCCGCCGCCGTTGACGTAGGGAATGTGATTCTGCTCGGCGACCACGCTCTGCGCCTCGACCAGGTGCGAGGAGTACGTGCCGAGGAGGAACTGCACCTTCTCGCTCGACACCAGCCGGTCCGCGAGCGACACCGCGGTGGCCTGCGTGCTGGTGTCGTCGAGCAGCTTCAGCTCGACCTTCAGCTTCTTGCCGCCCACATTCAGTCCGCCAGCGGCGTTCGCTTCCTCGAACGCGAGGTCGTAGCCTTCCTTGTAGAAGCCGCCCACCCGCGACTCGCCGCCCGTCATGGGGAGCGTCGCGCCGATGCTGATGGTGTCGCCCGACGCGCCCTGGGACGAAGCCGCCGAGCCGGAAGGAGCTGCGCCCTGCCCTTCTTTGGGCGCGCTCGACTTGTTGCACGAGACCGAGACCAGGGCGCAGGCCATGAGGAGCGTGGTGCGATTTTTCATGGCGCGTACAAAACGGCATTTCAAGACGATGTTCAAGTCTTCTGCGCGGCAGTGTTCATGACGCAGGAAGGCGACTTGCCGGACGCTTGCGGCGAGCTGCGCCGGAACATCTGGTCAGCGCGGCGCCCGTGCTTCGGTGGCTTTCGCGAGCGCGAAGTCCAGCAC
Organism: Myxococcales bacterium; assembly: GCA_036488495.1. Classification (GTDB taxonomy): domain Bacteria; phylum Myxococcota; class Myxococcia; order Myxococcales; family 40CM-4-68-19; genus 40CM-4-68-19. The sequence goes on from DASXHM010000205.1 coordinate 31,976, forward strand.
CTGGGCTTCCAGCGAGTCTCCGCTGAGGGCGTCGATCTCGACGAGGCCGGTCGGGCTAGTGACGTTTACTTCCGTCAGCATCCCGCCGATGACGTCGATGCCGACGAACCAGAGGCCGAGCTCGACCAGGTCGGGCTTGAGCCGCCTGCAGATCTCCCGCTCGCGCTCGGTCAACGGCGACTTGGCCGCGCTGCCGCCGGAGGCGAAGTTGGCCCGCAACTCGCCCTTCGCCGGAACCCGCAAAACCGCCCCGATGGGCTCGCCGCCCAAGAGGATGATGCGCTTGTCGCCTTCGGTCACCGCCGGCAGGAATGCCTGCGCCATCACCGGCACGCGGCCGCGCTGGGTCGCGGTCTCGAGTAGCGCATTGAAGTTGGAATCGTCGCTGCGGACCCGGAAGACGCCCTGGCCGCCGTAACCGTCGAGCGGCTTCACCACCCCGTCGCCGCGCGAGGCGAGAAATTCGCGCAGCCGGGGAAGCTCGCGCGTCACCAGCGTCTCGGGAATCAAATCCGGATAGCGCAGCGCAAACAGCTTCTCGTTGGCTGCGCGCAGGCCCTGCGGGTGGTTGATCCACAGCGGCCCGGGCGAAAGCTCGACGAGTTGGGTGGCCCAGACGTACTCGACGTCGGCCGGCGGATCCTTGCGAAGAAAGACGACGTCCAATTCCGCCAGCCGCTGATCGGCGTCGGCGAGCACCCGATAGTGCTTGCCCGCCTCGCGCTGGATCGCAACCGTCCGCATCCGCGACCAGGCCTCGCCGCCCTTGGCGAAAAGCCACTCCTGCCGGAGCTCGCGCACCTCGATGCCGCGGCGCTGGCATTCGAGCATCAGCGCGAAGGTCGAGTCGTGCTCGATGCGCACCGAATCCAGCGGGTCCATGAGGAAGCCGATGCGCATCAGGCCTTCCTTGCCAGAAACAATGCGCCGAGCGGCGGCAGCATCAATTCCAGCGACTGCGGCCGGCCATGGCTCGCCACCGGCTGCGACTGCACCGCGCCATAGTTCCCGACGCCGCTTCCGCCGTAGACGGTGGCATCGCTGTTGAAGAGCTCCGCCCATTCTCCCGGCTGTGGCACGCCCAGGCGGTATCCAGCGCGCAAGACCGGCGTGTAGTTGAGCACGGCCACCACCGTATTCCCTTTCTTGTCCCGGCGCAGGTAGCTGGCGACGCTTTGATTGGAATCATTGGCGTCGATCCATTCGAATCCGGCCGCCTCGGTGTCGAGCTCGTAGAGCGCGGGATGCTTCACCATCAGCGCATTCAGGTCGGCGACCAGCCGCTGCAGCCCGGCGTGGCGCGGATCGGCGGTCAAATGCCAATCCAGGCTGGATTCGTGGGCCCACTCTCGCCATTGCCCGAACTCGCCGCCCATGAAGAGCAGCTTCTTTCCCGGCAGCGACCATTGATTGCAATAGAGGAGGCGCAGGTTGGCGCGCTTCTGCCATTCGTCGCCGGACATCTTGTCGAGGAGCGACCCCTTGCCGTGCACCACCTCGTCATGGCTGAGCGGCAGGACGAAGTTCTCGTGGAACGCATAGAGTCCGCGAAAGGTCAGCCCGCTGTGGTGGTAACGGCGATGGATGGGATCGTGCGACAGGTACGCGAGGGTGTCGTGCATCCAGCCCATGTCCCATTTGAAGCCGAAGCCCAAGCCGCCGAGCCAGAGCGGCCGCGAGACGCCCGGCCAGGAAGTCGACTCCTCCGCATAGGTTTGCGCGCCCGGGTGCCGCCCGAAGACCTCCGTGTTGAGCCGCTGCAGAAAGCTGATGGCGCCCAGGTTTTCCCTGCCGCCGTGCTGGTTGGGAATCCATTCGCCCTGCTTGCGCGAGTAATCGAGGTACAGCATCGACGCCACCGCATCCACCCGCAAGCCGTCCGCATGGTAGCGGTCCAGCCAGAAGAGGCCGCTCGACAAGAGGAAGCTGCGCACCTCGTGGCGGCCGTAATTGAAGATCGAGCTCTTCCAATCGGGATGAAAGCCCTGCCGCGGGTCGGCGTGCTCGTACAGCGCGGTGCCGTCGAAGTTGGAGAGGCCGATTTCGTCGGTGGGAAAGTGCGACGGCACCCAATCGAGGATGACGCCGATGCCCGCCTGGTGGAGCTGGTCGATCAAATACATCAAATCCTGCGGGGTCCCGTACCGGCTGGTCGGCGCGTAATAGCCGGTCGTTTGATATCCCCAGGAGCCGTAGAACGGGTGCTCCATCAGGGGCAGGAATTCGACGTGGGTGAAGCCCAGGTCGCGGACGTATTCGCAGAGCGGCGCTGCCAGCTCGCGGTAGCTGAGCGGGCGATTGTTCTCCTCCGGCTTTCTCCGCCAGGAGCCGAGGTGCACTTCGTAGATGGAGATGGGAGCGTCGAGCGCGCTCTTCTTCGCGCGCTCCGCCATCCACCGCGCATCGCCCCAGCGGTAGTCGAGGTCCCAGACGATGGAGGCCGTCTTCGGAGGGGTCTCGGCGTGGAAGGCGACCGGGTCGGCCTTGTCGACGCGGTACCCGGTCTGGGCTTCGATGTGGAACTTGTACTTGTGGCCCTTGCCGACCTGGGGAATGAACCCTTCCCAAATGCCCGACCCGCCGCGCGCGTCGAGGCGCTGGCTGGTCTTGTCCCAGCCGTTCCAATCGCCGATGACGCTCACGGCGCGAGCGTTCGGGGCCCAGACTGCGAAGTGCGTTCCGCCGTCCGCGGGATGCGCGCCGAGGTGGTCGTAGAGCTTGAGGTGCGAGCCTTCGTTGAAGAGGTGGAGATCGTCGTCCGACAAGAGCGAGGGCATGGCGTCAGATACACATCGCGTTTGCTTTGTGCAGCCAGAGGTGGCGCCGACTGTCGGGCCGGTTACCGGAGCGCGCGGACCCACGCCAAGACGGGCAAGGCCAGGGCCGCCATGCAGCATGCCGCCTGCAGCGCGGCGCGGCGGACGGCCCCTTTGGCATCCGCCGAGATCCAATCCGCGGCGGCCCCTGCAAGCCAGCCGAGCACGAGGCCGAAGAGAAAGCCGCATAGGTGTCCGCACAGATCTGCGCGCTTGCCGGTGCCGAGAAAGCCCAACAGCGCCACGGCGGCCGCAAGCTTGCGCCCTCTGCGTTCGGGCAGCACGGCCAGCGCTCCGAGCGCCGCGAAGACCGCAGTCGACGCTCCCACCGAGGCGAAGTCGCGCTGCACCAGAAACGCCGTGGCGAGCGTACCGAACGCTCCGGCGCAGACGGTGAGGAGAAGCGCGATGCCAGTGCCGAGCCTGCGCGCCAGGAGCCCGACGAAGATGGCGCCGAGGACCGCATTGCCTGCGGCGTGGCCCGCGTCGGCGTGCAGGGTCAGCGCGGTCAACGCTCGAAACCATTCGCCGTGAACGATGGCAGCCGCGTCCGCATCGCCACCGGTGAACCAGGTGTTGGCGGACTCGGGACCGGTCCACAGATGAAAGACGACGATCGGCAGCGCGAACAACGCCGCTGCGACCACGCCGTCCGAGACGGGCACGGGCTCGGGAACCGGCGGGCGCGGCGCGTTTTCCAATTCGAACGCGGCCAGCGCGACCGCGGCCCGCTCGCCGTCCACGTCGTCGACCAAGAGCGCCCACTGCTCTTCCCCGACCGAGCGCAGATCGTGCGCGATTCCTTCCTGATCGAGCACCAGCGACAGGTCCATCGCCCGCCGGAAATCGCTCGAGAGCCGCAGCAGCACTTGCCGCACACCTCGCACGGGCCCGTGCCAGCGCACAAGCAGAGACCGCCGGGCCGCCGCGGCTGTGGTAGAGAGCGCGGCCATGCCAGCCCTGGATCCCAAGCAGACGCTCTGGTCGTCCGATCAAGTGTGGGAAAACGAGATCGTCCCGCAGCTCCTCGAGTACGTCCGCATCCCCAACAAGTCGCCGGCCTACGAGCCGAACTGGCAGGCGAACATGGATCGGGCGGTCGCGCTGGTCGAGGCGTGGTGCAAGAAGCAGGACGTCCGCGGGCTCTCGGTGGAAGTGGTGCGGCTCGCGAATCGCACCCCGGTCATCTTGATGGAAGTTCCCGGCGAGAGCAGCAGCGACACCGTGCTGCTCTACGGTCACCTCGACAAGCAGCCGGAGATGGTCGGTTGGCGCGAAGGGCTCTCCCCCTGGACGCCCGTACGCGAGGGCGACAAGCTGTTCGGCCGCGGCGCTGCCGACGACGGCTACTCTTCCTTTGCATCGCTCGCCGCGTTGCGCCTCTTGCAGCAGCAGAAGGTGCCGCACGCGCGCTGCGTGATCCTGATCGAGGCCTGCGAAGAGAGCGGCTCCACCGATCTGCCGGCGTACATCGAGCATCTGTCGGCGCGCATCGGCAGCCCGTCGCTCGTGGTCTGCCTCGACTCGGGCTGCGGCAACTACGAGCAGCTCTGGATGACCACCTCCCTGCGCGGGCTCGTCGCCGGCAACCTGCGCATCGACATCCTCACCGAGGGCGTGCACTCCGGCGACGCGAGCGGCATCGTCCCCTCCTCGTTCCGCATCCTCCGGCAGCTCCTCGCGCGCCTGGACGACCCGGAGACCGGCCGCGTGCGGCTGGAGGGGCTGCACGTGCAGGTGCCGCCCGACCGATTGGAACAGGCGAAGGCCACCGCGCAGGTGCTCGGGGACGATCTCTTCGACAAGTTCCCCTTCGTGCCGGGCGCACGGCCGGTGACGCACGATCCAATCGAGATGATCTTGAACCGCACCTGGCGGCCGGCGCTCTCCATCACCGGCGTCGACGGGCTTCCGCCGCTGGGCAGCGCCGGCAACGTGCTGCGGCCGCACACCGCGGTGAAGCTGTCGTTGCGCATTCCGCCGCGGCTCGATCCGGCCAAGGCGGCGCGCCTCGTCAAGGACACGCTCGAGCGCGACCCGCCCTATGGCGCGAAGGTCAGCTTCGATGGCGACAAGTCGTCCACCGGGTGGGACGCTCCGCCGCTCGCGCCCTGGCTGACGAAGGCGATTGAAAAGGCTTCCAAGGCGTACTTCGGAAAGCCGGCCATGGCCATGGGCGAAGGCGGCACCATTCCCTTCATGGGAATGCTCGGGGAGAAGTTCCCCCAGGCGCAGTTCCTGATCACCGGCGTGCTCGGGCCGGGTTCGAACGCGCACGGCCCCAACGAGTTCTTGCACATCCCGACCGGGAAGCGGCTCACGGCCTGCGTCGCGAGCGTCGTCGCGGATCACTTCGACCGCAAGTGACGCGCTCTTCGGTCGTCAAGCGCGCCTGACGATCACGGCAGCGCGACCCGGTACAAGCCGGGATGACTCGCGCTACCGTCGATCAACATCGACGACCCGTCGGGGGAAAGTCCGACGAGCGTGAACGACCGATCGGTTGCGAGCGGCGCGGTGGCGCCTTCCACCCACTCAATTCCGTCGGGGCTTTGAAAGAGCAGGCGACTTCCAATCAGCCCCGTGACCGTGCCGCTGCCGACGATGCGCGTTCCGGTGCCGTCGAGGTTCGTGGAGAGGAGCCGGGTGACGGCGTCGCCCGGCAGCGTGCCCGCGAAGACGAAGCGGTTGCCGTTCACGCCGTAAAAGTATCCGCCCGTGAGCGGCACGCGCGCCCCGAGCGGCAGCACCGTCTGTTGGGAATGGTCGACGAGCACGGCATCGCCCGTCTCGCCATCCGAGTTTGCGAACGCGATCGAATACTGGCCGACCTGCTGGATCAACGGCGCGGCGGAAGAGACGATCAGGCGCAACGACCCGTCGGATGCGACGGTGTACATGGAACCGCCAGCCGCGAGGAAGGTACCGTTCACGGTGGCGATCGGCTGCACCGCGGTGAGCAAGGTCGAAATCCCAATCCCAACGGTAAACCGGCGCAACTCCTGGCTCGCGGGGTCGATGTACGTCACCGAGCTTGCGTTGCGCCCCAACTCGACGATCCCGGTGCCGAGATGGGTGACGGCGCACGTCGCGAGATCCGCGGCGGCGTCGCCCGCCGCCAGGGTCTCCGAAGTTCCGATGAAGTTCAGCTCCCCCGGACCCCCGCCGGTAGCCACGCCGGTCGTGACGTCGAGCAACGTCGAGTCGCTGAGAAGCGCGCAGTTTCCGGAACGGCTCCAGACGAGCACTGACGGCGAGAAGGCAAGGTCGGCCTTGAACGACACGGCGAGACCCGCGCCGCTTGGCCGGACGACGGCGTAATTGTTGAAGCTCAAAGAAAAGAAGACAGCCGAATCACCGGGCGCCGTGCTGACTGACCCGATCAGGAACGACTGCGGCGATACGAATTGGATCTGTGCACCGGATGTGGTGTCGACGACGACGGCGCAAGTCGGCTGCCCGCACGCGCCGTTGCCGGACGACATCGTGTACTGGCCGACGACGAAGCGGCCCTGCGCCGACAGGACCGGGGCGAGCGTCACGGACTGCGCGGGCGCGGTGAACACGGTGCTCGCCGTGCCTTGCAGCACGTTGTCGACGACATACGCCTGGCCGCACAACGCCACCACTTCGGATTCGTCCTGTGACGGGGTGAAAGTCCCGCTGCACGGCGAGACTTGTGCGCCGGCGATGTCCGTGCGCGCCACATGCCATGCGGTATCCCGAAAAGCCATGACGTGTTTCGTCCCGGACGGGAAGAGCCAATTGCTCGCCGCCGTGGTCAGCGTCTGCAGCGTTCCGTTCGAGAGATCGTACGTCCGGATGGTGACGGGCAACTGCGCGCCGGTGCAATACGCGAAGCTGGTTCCGAAGAGCGCGACGTTGCCGAAAGTCGCAGTGGGGCAAAGGGCCACGCTGGTCCCCTGGTCGAACCGGACCACGTTGTACGAAAGGGGGGTTCCCCCCTGCAGGATCGCGATCGGCTGCGGGACCGAAACGCCCGGGTTTGGGGCGGCAGCCAGCAGATCGACAAGCGTGCCGTCGTGAAGGTTGAGCCGCGAGATCGTGCCCAGGCCGTTCGCATCCGGATTGCCCCACACCGCCCGATAATCGGCGGAGGCGAAGTAGGTCACCGCGTTCTGGCTCAGAGTCGTCACGGCGCCGGTCGAGAGATCGAAGCGAACGAGCGCGCCGCCGCTGCCCGCGCCACGGGTCAGGAGAAGAGCGGCGCCACCACCGTCCACGACGCCGAGAACATCGGAAGGCAGCGAGACCCGGCCGGTGGTCACATCGAGCAGCACGGTCGACGGAAAAGGCGTGCAGAATCCGCCCTCCAATTGCACCCAGTGCCCCGCCGGCGACGCATCGTTCGCGAGGGGCACGATGAAGGAAACGCTCGACGTCGTGCAACCGAGCGACACAGGCGGCGGTGCGGTTGCGTCGTCAGCGCTCACCAGGAAGAAGTTTCCAAAGCCGTCCACATAGGCCCATTTGCCGTCGAATTGGCCATAGATCGAGGATGGCGTCGCGAGGAAGGTGTACGCGCCGGTCTGCAGGTCGAGCCGGACGAAGCTTTGGTCCGACCGCACGAGGGCGTGCGTCCCATCGCTGCTCACGTCGAGGACCGTCAGCTTGCCCGCGAGCAGGGTCGGAGTCAGCGCGCCGGTCGCCGAGTCGTAAACCGCATTGCCGCCCGCGAACGACACGAGCAACTTGTCCGCGCCGAGAGCGAGACCAGGTCCAAGCGCAGGGGGTCCCGCGGAAGCACCGGGATACAGCACGACCGGCGGCACCTGATATGCGCCCGGCAGAACCGGAACGTCGGAAACCTCTGCCGGGTCGTAACCCGCAAGCGTGAACCGCAACGAGTACGTGCCGAGGGGGACGGCGTGGAACAGCCATGCTCCGGCCGAGTCGGTGGTGGTGATGGCGAAGATCGCACCGGTCGACGCAACCAGCGCCACCGAGACGCCGCTCGAGTCGGACGCGGCGAGCGGCCCGGCGGTGCCTTCGACATCGCCGACCGGCGACCCGCCCGCGACTGAAGGAGCGAGGTCGACCGCAGCCACCTGGGTCGCGACGCCGTCCGTCACCTGCACGCCGGGGACTTCGGCGAAGAGAAATCCCGGGGCGGACGCAGCGAGGACGTAGGTGCCCGGCATGACGCCGTCCAACGTGAACGCGCCGCTGTCGTCGGTGGTCGCGAGCGCCGTGGTGCCTTCGAGAAAGACCGCGATGCCTCCGTTGCCGGTGGCTGCTCCGTCGCGAGTGACACGCCCCGCGACACGGCCGGCTTGGACGCGCACGAGAGCAACCGTGTCGACCGGGACGATGTTTCCGGCAGTGACGGTCACGCTCGAGACGACGAAGTTGGTGAAGCCTGGCGCGCTGAATTGCAGCGCGTACGTTCCCGGAGCGATGCCGTCGATGCGGAAGCCTCCGTCGTCTGCCGCCGAGGCCGACCACGACGTCCCGAGCAAGGCGATGGCGATGCCTGCATTTCCCGTGGCTGCGCCGCTTCGGGTGACGCGGCCGCTGATAGCGCCGGTCGTCGCCGCTTCGCGCGAAAGTGTCAGCGCCGCCTGAGCGCGCGCACCTTCGTTCACTTGCACGACCGTCGTGGCCGTGACGTAGCCGGAGGCGCTGGCTTCCACTGCGTAGCTGCCGGGCGCGACGCTCTCGATCAAGAAGGCGCCGGCGTTGTCGGTCGTCGCGACGTGGTCGGTGCCGCGAACCGCCACGCGGATGCCCGCATGCGCGGTGGCGTCGAGAAACTTCGCGTTCCCCGCGATGGAGCCGACAACGGGAGCGGCCGGTTGCGGCGCGCCCGAGCAAGCGATGAAGAGCGGAACGAAGGCGAGGAGCCCGCGCAGGATGACCGTCTGGTTGTCGCGCATCGAGAGCGAAACCTTCGACGGCCGCAAGGCGTTGGGTCAAAGAAAATCAATCGCGCAGGAGTGCGCAAAGGTGTGCTCAGCGGCGCAGGCCGCCGCGCATCAGGTGCTGCACGGCTTCGAGGAGCCCATCCTGCGTCAGCCGGAACATCGGGAAGATCTGCGCGATGGTCTCGGCGGTGCCGTACCAGACCGTGCGCGGCTCGGGATTGAGCCACGCCGAATGCTTGAAATGCTCGGCGAGGTGCATCAGCCAGGCGACGCCAGGCGCGCCGGAATCGTCGCGATAATTCCAGCGCGAGCCGTGCGCTTGCAGCTCCCAGGGGCTCATCAGCGCATCGCCCACCAGCACGAGGCGCCAGGACGGATCGCACTGCTGCAGGAGCTGCAGCACGTCCACGCCGTCGTTCAACGCGGGCGTCGGATACACTTCGCCATAGACGCAGTTGTGGAAGTAGAGCGTGCGCAGCTCCTTGAAATGGGTCGCGCGCTTGGCTGCCGAAAAGAGCCGCTCAGAGACTTCCGCGTGCGGGTCCATCGAGCCGCCGACGTCGAGCAAGAGCAAGACGCGCAGGTTCGGGCGACGCGGCGGCCGCAAGGACAATTCCAATTCCCCGGCGTTGCGCGCGGTCTTGTCGATGGTGCCTTCCACGTCCAATTCGTCGAGCGCGCCCTCGCGGACGAACGCGCGCAGTCGCCGCAGCGCCACCTCGATCTGCCGGGTGTCGAGAGTGACGTCGGAGCGCAGCTCGCGAAAGCGCCTCTCGCCGGCCACCTCGAGCGCGCCCTTCCCGCCCGGCGCGTCGCCGACCTTGATGCCGCTCGGATGCGTCCCGTGGCTGCCGTGCGGCGAGGTGCCGCCGGTGCCGACCCACTTGTTGCCGCGGTCGTGGCGCTCGCGCTGTTCGAGCAGGCGCTGCCGGAGCCGCATCCGTGCTTCCTGCAAATCGAGCTTCTGGAGCAGCTCCTTCTCTTCCGGAGTGAGCTGCCGCTTGCCGGCGGGATCCTGCAGCCAGCGCAGCACCTCTTCGGTCAGCGCCAGCGCTTCGTCCGGGACGCCGCGGAAGTGGTGGGCAAAGGCGCGGTCGAAGGCGTCCAGGTCCTGCTCGCGGTGCACGCAGAGCGCGCGCGCCACCTGGTAGAAGCCGTCGAGCGTCCCTTTGTGCAATTCGAGCTGCAACGCCGAGGCGAGGCTGAGCGCCTCTTGCGCGCCGACTTGCACGCCGCGCCCGCGCAATTCGTAGAGGAACTCGACGAACATTTCAGGCGCGCGGGCGGCGGCCGCGGTTGGCGGCCTCGGCAAAGGCGAGAAGGTCCTGCTCGCGCTTGAGCAGCGCCCCCAAGAACGGCATCCCCGCTTCCAACTCGACGTTGGCGATGCCGGCGCGCCGCAAGACCGCGATCCAATCGATCAACTCGCTGGTCGAGGGCCGCTTGCGCAGACCGGGCAGCTCGCGCAGCGAATAAAAGGCCTTCAATGCCTGCTCGAGCAGCTTCGGTTCCAGCTCCGGATGGTGGACATGGACGATGCGCGCCATCAGCTCCCGGTCGGGGAACTCGATGAAGTGGAAGATGCAGCGGCGCAAAAACGCGTCCGGCAATTCCTTTTCCGCATTGGAAGTAATCACCACCACCGGGCGCTCGCGGGCGACGATCTCGTCCCCGGTCTCGCTGACGACGAAGCGCATGCGGTCGAGCTCGTGCAAGAGATCGTTCGGGAACTCCACGTCCGCCTTGTCGATCTCGTCGATGAGGAGCACCACCCGCTTCTCGGAAGCGAACGCCTGGCCGAGCGGGCCGTGCTTGATGTAGCGGCGGATGTCCTTCACGTCGCCGTCGCCGAAGCGCGAGTCGTAGAGGCGCTGGACGGTATCGTACACGTAGAGGCCGTCCTGGGCGCGCGTCGTCGACTTGACCGGCCAGTGGATGAGCCGGAGCTGCAGCGCCTTGGCGATCGCTTCCGCGAGCTGCGTCTTGCCGGTGCCGGGCTCACCGCGGACCAGGAGGGGCCGCTCCAAGGCGAGGGCGCATTGAACCGCTGCTTCCAGCGATTCGGAGGTGAGATAGCTTTCGGTGCCGCGAAACGAATTCATGCCGCGCAGTCTAACCTTGCACGAGCGCGATTTCGCCCGCCAACGCCTCGCGCCGCGCGCGCGTCTGCGACTTCTTCGAGACGAGCCGCAGAGGCTCGAGACGCCGTCCGGACCACACCACCACCTCGTCCTCTCCCTGCGCCTCCCGCAAGTGGGCGTCCTTGACCAGCGGCCGCAGCACCTCGGGATCCTCGGCGATGGCGGTGTGGATGGTCTTGAGCAGCGCTTTCGGCAGCAGCGAAGGATGGGCGGTCACGAGCAGCACGCCGCGCAGCCCGCGCGGAATCGGGAGCTCGTGGGCGCGGCCGACCACGATCCAATGCGGACGCCCCAGCCGGTCCCGCATCTCCCGCAACCGCGCGACCAGGGCGGCGAAGAACGCAGGCCGGTCCTTCACCTCGGCGAGAGAAGCGAACACCTGCCCGGACGGAGCCGACAACGCGCCCAGGATTTCCTCAATCGTCGGAGCGCGCCCGCTCGTGCCAAAGCCGGCCATGCCCTCCAGGCGATCCGGGCCGTCGATGACGCAGCATTGATAGCCGCGCGCCATCAGCTCCTTGACCAGGACGGCGGCGCTGCGGTTCGCGCCGGCGAAGAGGAGCCGCCGCGAGGCCGCCGCGACGTGCACTTCGGTGCCGTCGTGCCGCTCGCCGAGCAGGAGCGCGTGGCCCGGCACGACCAACGAGCGCAGGTCGTCCGCGAGCAGCCGCTCGGTCAGCTCTTCGACGCCCCGGCCGCAGGCTGCGCGGGTGACGAGATCGGCGCGGTCTTTGAGCGAGGGAACCGCGTTGGCCACGGCCACGGCGCATTCGGACGCCGCCAGCATCGCGTGATCGTTTTCGGCGTCGCCCACCGCGACGGCGTTGCGCAAGGAGAGGCCCAGTTCCTCGACCGCTGTCGCGAGCCCGGACCGCTTGTCGATGCCGCGCGGCAGCAGCATCACCGCCCCCGCGTTCAAGATGACGTGCAGGTCCAGGCCGAGCTCGCGGACGACTTCCTCGGCGGTTTCCCGATGCGGCAGCCGGGTCGCGACGATCACCCGGCCGTGCGTCAGCGGCTCGACGCCGCGCGCTGCGAGGCGCTCGATCAGCGCTTGCGGCGGCGGCTCGGCCAAGAGCAGCTCGTCGCCGGACTGCGGGTGGTAGAGGAGCGCGCCGTTTTCAGCCACGACCAGGTCGAAGGCATGGAGGCGCGGGCAGACCCGGCGGAGATCATCCAGGTCCCGGCCGGTCACCAGGATCAGCTTGCGCCCGCTCGCTCGCAGACGCTCCAGGGCAGCGAATGTCTCGGGGGCGACCGAACCTTCGGAGGCCAGGGTGCCGTCGTAATCCGACGCAAATGCATGGTAGCGCACATCTGCGAAAATGGTTCGGCAGGCGCGGAAACGGTAGCGGCGAGCGCGAGAAGATCGATCTCGGCTGGGCAGCGAGCGGGCGCGCACCGCGCCGGGGCGCGGGGTGCTGGTGCTCGTCCGGGTTTTCGTTCTGGTTCGGGTTCGGGTTCGCGTTGTTGTCTTGGTTCGGGTTCGGGTTCGGGTTTTCGTTGTGGTTTGGGTTCGGCGCGCGTGCGGGGACGAATCGCTCGGGGTGCTGGGCGCATCGATCAGGTGTCGCCGCGGTTGGGGCGATGATCGGGCGCGGCGAGAGGACGCACACGGGGCGATGGGCATGCGGCGATGCCGCAGCGTCGCGCGGGATTCGATACTTGCAATCATTTGATTCGAATCATTGCGGTTTGACATGCCCGCGGCGGTCCTTACGTTGGCTCACCGGAGGAGAAGATCTTGACCAATTCATCCAGCATTCCCGTCTTCGTGCTCGACGACGCCGTGCTCCTTCCCGGCGGCGTGGCCCGGCTCGAAGTGGCGGCCGAAGTGAAGCTCGCTGAAGGCGCGCGCGTCGTCGTGGCCCTCGCCAGCGAAGAGACGGACCTCGGCGTGCACGAAATCGCCTCGCTCGGGGCCGTGCGCGGCGTGGGGGAAGGCGCGGTCATCGTCCAGGTCGGCGGGCGCGCCCGCATCCTCTCGATGGACGAGTCGGAACCGCTGCCCCTCGCCACCATCGAAGAGCTCGAGCTGCGCGCCGCCTCCGGCACCGAAGTGGAGGCGCTGGTGGTCGAGGCGCGCCGCCTCGCCGCCGACATCTTCGAGCTCCTGCCCGCCATGCCTGCCGAGGCATTGCAGCGGTTGACGAACGTGCGCGAGCCGGGCGCGCTGGCGGACC
>DASXHM010000234.1:0-9755 GCA_036488495.1 Myxococcales bacterium
GACGGCGCGGTCTGGCCTGGCTGGTGCCACCGTGCTGTTCGTCGCGAACCGCGACCGAATTCGCGGCCTCGGCCGCCCGCGGCATCCAGGCGCGGCATCCGACGGCAGTGTGCCGAAGACCACGACGGCAGAACCAGCCAAGTCAGGCCGCGCGCTCACGGGAGACTGCGGGACAGCCGAGCAGCGCGTGAAAGCTGGCAGCGGGCGTGCGCGCGGCGCCGGGACGTTTAGCGCTTGCCCGAAGTTCCGAGCCACCACGCGATAGTTAGAGGGGGGCAAGCGTGCCGGAGCGGCACGCGCGCGCGCCCCCCGCCAGCGGCCCCCCCGAGCTTCCGCTGCGCTACGTGAGCCTGTTCGCGTAGAGCGGAAACTGCCGCGCGAGCTCGAGCACTTCGCCGCGCACCCGCCCGATCTCGGCGTCGTCCTCGGGCTTGTCCAAGACCCGCACGATCAACTTGGCGATGGTCTTCATCTCCGACGGCCCCATTCCGCGCGTGGTCAACGCCGGAGTTCCGAGCCGGAGCCCGGAAGTGACGAACGGCTTCTCCGGATCGCCCGGGATCATGTTCTTGTTGGTCGTGATGTGCGCCTTCTGCAAGGACGCCTCGGCGATCTTTCCGGTCAGCTTCTTCGGCCGAAGATCGCAGAGCACGAGGTGCGTGTCGGTCCCGCCGGCCACGAGCCGCAGGCCTCCCTCGATGAGCGCCTGCGCGAGCGCTTGGGCGTTGTCCAAGATGCGCTGCTGGTAATCCTTGAACCCGGGCTGGAGCGCCTCGCCGAACGCCACCGCCTTGGCGGCGATGATGTGCTCGAGCGGCCCGCCTTGGATGCCGGGAAACACGTTCGAGTCCACCGCCTTCGCGTGCTGCTGCTTGCAGAGGATCAGCCCGGACCGCGGCCCGCGCAGCGTCTTGTGCGTGGTGGTCGTCACCGCGTCGGCGAGCGGCACCGGCGATGGGTGCAAGCCCACCGCCACCAGCCCTGCGATGTGCGCGATGTCGCAGATCATCATCGCGCCCACCTCTTCGGAGATCTCGCGCAGCTTGACGAAGTCGAGCCGCCGCGGATACGCGGACGCGCCGCACAGCACCGCTTTCGGCTTCACTTCCTTGGCCAGCGTCCGCGCTGCCGCGAAGTCGATGGTCTCCGTCTTGGGGTCGAGCCCGTAGTGGTGAATCTCGAAGAGCCGGCCGGAGAAGTTCACCGGCGAGCCGTGCGTCAGGTGTCCGCCCTGAGAGAGGCTGAGGCTCAGGATCTTGTCGCCCGGCTTCATCAGCGCGAAGTACGTCGCCATGTTGGCCTGCGAGCCCGCGTGCGGCTGGACGTTGGCGTGCTCCGCGCCGAAGAGCGCCTTGGCGCGGTCGATGGCCAGCATCTCGACCTTGTCCACCACCTCGCAGCCGCCGTAGTAGCGCTTTCCCGGCAACCCTTCGGCGTACTTGTTGGTCAGGGTGGAACCGGCAGCCTCCAGGACTGCTTCGGAGACGAAGTTTTCGCTGGCGATGAGCTCGAGGCCGTCGGCCTGGCGGCGCGTTTCTTCGTCGATGAGGCGCGCGACTTCCGGATCGACTTCGCGAAGCGGCCTCTCGAACGAGTTTTGCGCCATAGGGGCGCGCTCATACCGCGCGGCAGGGCGGTCTGCAACATTGGACGGGAGGTTGGGAAAGGCGTCGCCGCCGTTACTGCATCTTGCGCAGCGCGAGCACGGCGTTGGTGCCGCCGAAGCCGAACGAGTTGGAGATGGCGGCGTCCATCTTCACCTCGCGCTTCACGTTCGCCACCACGTCCACATCGCACTCCGGATCCTGATCCTCGACGTTGATGGTGGGGTGCACGACGTCGTGGAAGAGGGCGAGCGCGGTCATGGCCGCCTCGACGCCGCCCGCCGCTCCGAGCATGTGGCCCGTCATGCTCTTCGTGGACGAGACGAGCAGCCCTTCCTTCGCCCAGGAGCCGAACACGTTCTTGATCGCCCTCACCTCCGCCACATCGCCGACCGGCGTGGAGGTGCCGTGGGCGTTCACGTACTGCACTTGCTTGGGCGTGAGGCCCGCGTCTTCGAGGCACAGCCGCATCGCCCGCTCGGCGCCCAGACCCGAAGGAGTGGTGACGTGGTACGCGTCCGCCGTGGCGGAGTAGCCGACCAGCTCGCAGTAGATCCGCGCGCCGCGCGCGTTGGCGTGCTCCAACGTCTCCAGGATGAGGATGCCCGAGCCTTCGCCCGGGACGAAACCGTCGCGGCCTTTGTCGAACGGGCGGGAAGCCTTTTGCGGCTCGTCGTTGCGCTCGGAGAGAGCGCGGGCGGCGGTGAAGCCGCTGATGCCGAGCAGCGAAATGGTGGCCTCGGTGCCGCCGCAGATCATCATGTCGACGTCGCCGTGCTGCAGGTGGCGGACGGACTCGCCGATGGCGTGGTTGCCGGTCGCGCAGGCCGAGACCGGCGCGAAGTTCACGCCCATCGCGCCGTGCTTGATGGAGATCTGGCCAGAGGCCAGGTTGACGATGATGGAAGGGATGAAGAAGGGGCTCACCCGCCTGTGGCCCTTGTTGACCGCCGTCAGGTGGGTCTCTTCCAGAGTGGACAAGCCGCCCATTCCGGTTCCGACGATGACGCCGCAGCGCTCGCCGAGCGGCTTGTCGATGGGCAGTCCGGCGTCCTGCAGCGCGAGCTGCGCACCGGCGAGTCCGTATTGGATGAAGAGGTCGTTCCGGCGCGCTTCCTTCTTGTCCATGTACAGCGCGGCGTCGAAGCCGCGCACTTCGCCGGCGATGCGGCTCGGCAATTCGTGCGCGTCGAAGTGAGTGATGGGGCCCACGCCGCTCTTGCCAGCGAGCGCTGCCTTCCACACTTCCTCGACCCCGATGCCGATGGGCGTGACGAGGCCCAGGCCGGTGATCACGACTCTTCGTTCCACGCGCTGCATGCCGGAAGGTAGTTACTTCTTGTGCTCGTTGATGAAGTTGACCGCGTCCTGCACGGTCTTGATGTGCTCCGCCTCTTCGTCCGGGATCTCCACCTCGAACTCCTCTTCCATGGCCATCACGAGCTCGACGATGTCGAGCGAGTCGGCGCCGAGGTCCTCGATGAACGCGCTCTCGGCCTTGATCTCGTCCTCACCGACTCCGAGCTGCTCCGCGATGATGCCTTTGACCTTCGCCTCGACGGACATGGACAATCCTTTCCCTGTAGATCGGGTGATCCCCAAAAAGCTGCGCGCGGCTTGTAGCACGCTTTCTTGCACTCGCAAGACCGCTCGCGTCAGCGGCAGTCGTTCTCCAAGCAAAGGTCATTGGCAGACGGAATTCACGCAGCGGCTGCCGTTCGGACAGTCGAGATCGCTCGTGCAGCGCGAGGCGACGTTGAGCACGCATTGGCCGTACTGGCACACCTGCGGATACGCGCAGTCGCGGGTCTCGTAGCAGTTGGACTTGGAGTTGCCGCCGCGCTGGCAGACGCCGACGCGGCACACCTCGTTCTCCTTGCAGTCCTTGTGGCCCGCGCACTGCACCGTGCAATGGTTGTCACGGCACTTGTAGCTGTGCAGGCACTGCGGCTGGCCGTCCAGGCCGGGCTGGGTGCCGTCGCCCTCGCAGTCGGCGAAGGAGTGGAACTGGCAGGTGTGCCCCTGTGCGGTGCCGCCGTCCGGCAAGGATGCGTTCTCCAGGCAGTCCAGGCCGAAGGCGCAGTCGATGTTGCGCTTGCACTGCTCGTCGCGAGCCTTCTTGTTGGTGCGGTCGACGCAGGCGGAGACGAGGAAGAGACACAAGAGAACGCGCTTCATCATCGGAAGACCTCGGCGAGGACCAGCTTCAGCCCCGCCGCATCCTCGACGGAGTAGACGCGAAGGGTTTTGTCGATGCGGCGGCCGAGGCCGCTCAAGACCTTGCCCGGGCCGAGCTCGACCAGCGTGTCCACGCCGTTCAAGGCCATCTTCTGGATGGTCTCGACCCAACGCACGGCCGACGTCACCTGGCTGAGCAAGAGCTCGACGATGCGGCCCGGATCGGTATTGGGTTCGGCGGTGACGTTGGCGATGACCGGCGCGTTGGGCGCGCGGATCTGGACCGTGCCGAGCACCTCCGCAAGCCTCGGCTGCACCGGCGCCATCAACGAACAGTGAAAGGGGGCAGACACCGGCAAGGGCAGCGCGCGCTTCGCGCCCTTCGTCTTGCAGATGGCTATCGCCTTGTCCACCGCCGAGGAGTGGCCTGCGATGACCGTCTGCTCCGGGGAATTGTAGTTGGCGGGTTCCACCACCCGGCCCTTCTCCTGCTCGCGCGCTTCCGCGCAGGCCTCGTCCACCGCGTGCGGTTCCATGCCGAGGATGGCCGCCATGGCGCCCTCTCCCGCCGGCACCGCTTCCTGCATGAACTGGCCGCGCGCGCGCACTGCCCGGACCGCGTCGCTGAGCGGCATCGCGCCCGCGCAGACGAGCGCGGAGTATTCGCCGAGCGAATGCCCGGCATAGAAGGCAGGGAACTGGAACTTGCCGCCGGCCTCCTGGACGAGAGCGCGGTGTGCGGCCGCCGAGACGGCGAGAATGGCAGGCTGGGTGTTGGCGGTCTTGCGCAGCTCTTCGTCGGGCCCGTCGGACATCAGCCGGGAGAGGCCGCCGCCCAGCGCCGCATCGGCCTCGTCGAGGGCCGCACGCGCCGCGGGAAATGCCTGGGCGAGCGCCTGCCCCATCCCGACGTACTGCGAGCCCTGGCCGGGAAACACGAACGCGATCGTCATTTCGTCCTCACCAGCGCACGAGCGCGCTGCCCCAGCTCATCCCGCCGCCGATGGCCATCATCAAGATCAGATCGCCGTCCTTGAGCGCGCCCTGACGGTTGGCCTGATCGAGCGTCAGCGGCACCGATGCCGACGAGGTATTGCCCACCTGCTCGATGTTCAAGTGGCATTTCTCGGTGGGGATCTCGAGCCGCTTCAGCACCGCTTCCAAGATGCGCAGGTTGGCCTGGTGCGCGATGACGTGGTTCACGTCGCGCACGGTCATTCCGTTCTTCGAAAGCGCCTCGCGCGAGACCGCTTCCAGCGAGCGCACCGCGGTCTTGAAGACCTCGCGGCCCTGCATCTTCACGTACTGCTCGCGCTTGTCGAGCACTTCCTGGCTGAACGGCTTTCGCGATCCGCCGCCGGGGATGTTGAGCAGGTCCGCCTGGGTGCCGTCGGTATAGAGGTGGGTGGAGAGGATGCCGCGCCCCTCGCGCGTTTCGCGGGTCAGCACCATCGCGCCGGCCGCATCGCCGAAGAGCACGCAGGTTCCGCGGTCCTTCCAGTCGACGATGCGGGTGAGGAGCTCCGCGCCCACCACCAGCGCGTTCTTGAACATGCCGGTCTTGAGGAAGTTGTCGGCGATGGAGAGCGCGTAGATGGACCCCGCGCAGGCGGCGCTGACGTCGAAGCAGGCGGCCTTGGTCGCGCCGAGCTTCGCCTGCACCAGCGCCGCCGCGGAAGGGAATTGCATGTCGGGAGAGATGGTGCCGACGATGATCAGCTCCAGCTCCTTGGGATCGATGCCGGCCATCTTCAGCGCCGGGACCGCCGACTTTGCCGCCATGTCGCTGGTGGCTTCGCCCGGGGCCGCGATGCGGCGGGCGCCGATGCCGGTGCGTTCGCGGATCCAGGCATCGCTGGTGTCCACGCCCATCTCGCTGACCAGTTGATCGTTCGTGACGCGGCGCTCGGGCAGATAGGCGCCGGTTCCGGTGATCCTCGAACGTTGCATGGCGGCTCCCGACTCCGAAGTGGTGCGCGGCAGTATGCCCGATCAGGATGCGGCGCGTTGCCCGAAGAGGGCCTCGCCGCGGAAGGCGGCCTCCGACAGATGTTGGAAGATGTGGTCCTTCTTGGCGAAGTCGTCGGCGTGGGCGATGGCGTTCAAGATTGCGTACGCGCTGGAGCGGCCGTGCGCGATCATCGCCACCCCGTCGACGCCGAGGAGCGGCGCGCCGCCCACCTCTTCGTAGTCGACCGCCTTCTTCACGTGTCCGAGGGCCGGCTTGAGGAGGAGCGCGCCGGCCTTGGCCCGCACGGACGCCGACACTTCGCGCTTCAGGAGCTGGCCGAAGGCCCACACCGCTCCCTCCGCGGTCTTGAGCAGCACGTTGCCGGTGAAGCCGTCGGTGGCGATGACGTCGAAGCTGCCGGAGAAGACGTCCTTGCCTTCGACGTAGCCCTTGAAGGCGACGCCCTTCGCCTCGCGCAAGGCAGCGGCGGCCGCGCGGGTGCAATCGGTTCCCTTCTCTTCTTCCTCGCCGTTGGCGACGACGCCTACGCGCGGGGCCGCGATGCCCAAGACTTCGCGGGCGAACACTTCACCCATCAGCGCGAATTGCACGAGCTGCAGCGGCGTGCACTCGATGTTCGCGCCCATGTCGACGAGCACCACCCGTCCCATGCCGCCAAGAGAAGGTAAAAAGCCGCCGATGCAGGGACGGTCGACGTGCTCGAGCCGCCCCAAGACGAAGAGGCCTCCGGCGAGCACCGCGCCGCTGTTGCCGGCCGAAACCATGCCGTCGCAACGGCCGCTCTTCACCAAATCGAAGCACACCCGGATGGAGCTGTCCTTCTTGCGCCGCAGCGCTTGACCCGGATGTTCGCCCATCTCCACCACTTCGCTCGCGTGGTGGAGCTCGACTTCCCCGGGTTTTGCCTGCAGCCGCGAAAGCTCTGCTTTGATTCGCGCTTCGTCGCCGACCAGCACGACCGAAAGGCCGCGCTCGCGGCGCGCCCGCAGGGCCCCCTCGACCGCGGCGGCCGGAGCGAGGTCGCCCCCCATGGCGTCGAGCGCGATCATCTACGGAAGGTCAGTCTTCGGCGCCCTTCTGCACCGCGCGGCCCTTGTACTCGCCGCACTTCGGGCAGGCCCGATGCGGCAGGATGGGCTCGCCGCACTTCGGGCAGGCAGAGACGTTCGGCGCGACGGCCTTCCAGTGTGCCCGGCGCTGATCGCGCTTCTGCCGGCTGGTTCGCTTCTTCGGAACACCCATCTCACTTCTCCTTCTTGCTCTCGAGCTGGATGCCCTTCAAGGCCGCCCAGCGCGGGTCCATGACGGTGCGGTCGCAGCCGCACTCGCCTTCATTCAAGTCCTTGCCGCAGCGCGGGCACAGGCCCTTGCAGTCCTCGCTGCAGACCGGCGCCGACGGCAAGGACAGCAGGATCTGTTCGCGCACCGCGGGGCGAAGATCCAGCTCCTTGCCTTCGTAGGTGTCTTCGTCGGCTTCTTCGAGCGCGAAGCTGCCGTCCACCTCCGGCTCCGTTTCCTCCAATGCTCCGCGCCTTCGCGCTCCGCCCGTCGCCGGGTCGTGCGCCTCTACCTTCGACGAGGCGCGCGGAACGAACGTGCGGACGAGCTCGACCGGCTCGATCAGCGCCACCACCTTCAGGCAGCGCTTGCAGGGCGCGGACAGCGGGAGCGCAAACTTCGCCTGCACCAGCACGTCGCGCCCCATCTTGGTGGTGCGGCCGGACAGATGGGTGGCGCCGGCGGCGTGGAAGTCGGTCGGCGGGTCGGCGCGCAGGACCGCATCGAGAAATTCGCGCGGCAGATCGGCCGAGAACGGCCGGTTCGCCTCTTCCAACGCGTCGATGTCCAGAATGAGTTCGTTCACGGCGGGGTGGCTCAAAAAGGGGGCGGACCTTAGAGGGCAAGGCCTTTGAAGTCAAGGCGCGCGCTTTCTGCGCGAAAGCTCCATACATCATTTGGCTGAGCATGCGTTTCGTCCACCAAAGCCAGATCGCCGCGCCTCCCGAAGCGGTGTTCGCCTTCCATGAAGAACCAGATGCGCTGGAGCGCCTGATGCCTCCCTGGGAAACGGCGACGGTCGTCCAGCCGCCCGCCTCCCTGCTGCCCGGCTCCCGCGCGGTCGTCCGCCTGCGGATTGGCCCTTTGAAGCTCACCTGGGAGGCGCTGCACACCGAATACGAGAAGGGCGTGCTCTTCCAGGATCGGATGGTCCGCGGGCCGTTCAAGAAGTGGGAGCACACCCACCGGATGCTGCCGGACGGCCAAGGCGGCACGCTGCTTCGCGACGAAGTGTCGTACGCGCTGCCGTTCTTCCTCTTGCCGGGGCTGCCCTTGGTGATCTGGCGGCTCCGGCGAATGTTTCGCTACCGGCATGCGGTGACCAGGGCGGCCTTTACGCCGCGCGTGCCTCCTGCCTAGGTTCAACCCATGAAGCGCACCGCCATCACCACGCTCGTCTGCGGCATCGTCTTCGGCACTCTCGCCACCTGGCTTGGGCCGAAGATGATCGCCTATTGGTACGCGCCGCCCGTGCCGAACGCCTTCAACTGCACGAACGAGGTGGTGTACGCGATGCACCGGCTGGTCTCGACGCAGCTGATCGGCACCGCCATCGGGCTCGTCGTCGGTCTCGTCCTCGGCATCGCGCTCCGGCGCAAGCATCCGGAGACGGCCGAATTGCCGGCGGCGTCGACGACGCCCCTCACCAGCACGGCCTCGACGGCGAGCGGCTCGACCACTCCCAAGCCGTAGCGCGAAGCAGGCAACCACGCTGCCGATCAGCCACCGCTCCACAGCCGGGCGACGAGCTGCGCCCGGCTCTCGCAGAGCGACTTCTCGAGCAGCGCGGTGACGTGCAGCTCGACGGTGCTCTCCGCGCAGGCAAGCTCGGCCGCGATGGCGCGGTTCGAGAGGCCGGAAGCCAGGTGCCGCAAGACCTGCGACTGCCGGGGCGTCAGGTGCCAGCGAATCCGCGCGGCTGCGACCCGCGGCGCGGGATCGGCGGGACGCTGCACGACGGCGAGGCGCAGGTCGGCGTCGATGTTGGCGCTCCGCACCCCGAGCCCGGTCGCGAGCTGCGCTTCGACGGCGGTGCGGTCTTGATCGAGGAGCGCCCTTCCCGCCGCGTTGGCGTGCAGAACGCTGCCCCGCGCCCCCAACACGAACACCGCCGCAGGCACTTCCTCGACGGCGACGCCGAGATCGATGGCGCGCGCCTGCGCCTCGCCGAGCCTCCGCTCGATGGCGAGCCTGCGCTGCAGCGGCACGACCAGCGTCTGGAACAGCCGCACGTCCTCGCGCGAGAACTTTCCCACCCGCAAGACGCCGGCCCAGGCGAGGAGCAGCGGACCGTCGCAGACCAGCACCCGCATCTGGGCGCATTCGGAGATGGCGAAGCGCGGCAGGAACTTGCTCACCACCGGAGGCGCGCCGCGATTCACCAAGGCGCGGATCTCGTGGGTGCGCAGGACGACGTTCCGCTGCCTGCGATCGGGCGCGTCCGGGTCGTAGTTGGCGAAACGCGGTGGGGCGCTGAGCAGCCATCGGGCATACGCGGGCCGGATGCCGGCCGGCATGTTGGCCCCGTGGAAGAACTCGAGGTTCCGTTCACGGACCAGAAACGCGCAGGCCGAGTCGGCTGCCAGAAGAGCAGGGAGCTGGGCAACCACTGATCGCAGCGGCCGGGCGGACAGGGGCTCGAAGGTAAGCGTGGCGGCCAGGTCTCTGGCCAGCTCCTTTTGCTTGCGGACGAGGGGCACCGCGAGAGCCTACCGCAAAACCGTTTGCCTCCAAAACAATCCCACAGTGAGGAGCAGCCAACCGAGCCGTCAAACCCTCGGGGTTCCCCCTATAGACCCCGTGTCCAGCCCAAGACAACATGCTCGTCCGTAAGAACGCGCTGCAAGGGGGAAGGGCGCGTAAGGAGTGTGGCGTCGGGATCGCTCGCCGTGGTTGGGTCCCAGCAAGCGGTTCCTTCACCACATCCGGAAGCAAGCAGGACG